>CAZNCE010000151.1:0-8833 GCA_964571285.1 uncultured Nocardioidaceae bacterium
ACGACGCACCCACCAAGCACCACCCCGCACGTCTTCCACGATCCGGTGAAACACGACGCACCCACCACGCACCACCCCGCACGTCCTTCACGATCCGGTGAAACACGACGCACCCACCACGCACCACCCCACACGTCTTCCACGATCCGGTGAAACACGACGCACCCACCAAGCACCACCCCGCACGTCTTCCACGATCCGGTGAAACACGTGCGCGCCCCCGGGGCCAGGCCAGCGGAGGCGACTCAGGGAGTCAGCGTCAGGCGCGAATTCGGCACCCGGCCCGCGCAAATAGCGAGCCAACCGGGCCAGCCGAGCGCCTGCACTGCGAACGATTCCCGCACCGAAGCCGCCCGATGTGCGAGGCGACCGGTACGCAGTCAGCGCGACGCTGCCCCGGCCGGGAAGGGCACGACAGGGCGACTGCTGCTCGGCGGGTCAGTCGGAGGGGCCGCCGGGTTCGATCTGCTGAGCGAGGTACTGGTTGATGCCGACCCGCTCGATCGCGTCCAACTGGCTCTCGAACCAGTCCGCGTGCTTCTCCTCGTCACGCACCATCTCCTCGAAGACGGCGGCGCTGCCGTGGTCACCGAGCTCGTGGCACTCCTTGGCGCCGGCGTTGAACTGCGCGACCGCGGCCTTCTCGCTGGCGAACGCCAGCTGCAGCATCTCCTCGGCGGTCTCCCCCACCTGGATGTGGTTGAGCCGCTGGACGTTGGGATGACCGTCGAACAGCAGGATCCGGTTGATCAGGTCGTCGGCGTCACGCATCTCGTCGAGGGACAGGTCGTAGAACACCTTCCCGAGCCGGTTGAAGCCCCAGTTGTCGAGCATTCGCGCGTGCAGGAAGTAGGTGTTGGTGACGGTGAGCTCGAAGGTCAGCGCCTCGTTGAACAGATCGACGACACGCGAACTAACTGGCTGCAACTTCGACCTCCGTCATCGGCGCCACGGGTACCTGCTCATGCTGGCACAGCAGGCACTTCAAGGAAAAGACGCACCGTCCGCAGTCCTTTCCCGCGCCGGTTGACCGGCACAGCGCCGACAACGTGCAAGCCCCGTTCCCGACGGCCTCACGGACCTCGCGGTCGGTGACGACAGCGCAATGACAGACGATCACACGCAGCCCCTCGGGGTAGGTAAGGCTTGCCTAAAGCTGCACGTTACCTCACGGCGCTGGCTGCTGGCCCACCGACCACGAAATTCATCCGCCCCGCGCCGGCATCCACAGCAGATTCACAGCCGCCGCACAGGCTCGCTTGAGCAACGGCCGTCAGGGTCGGGGTTGTGACCGAGACCCAGCCGGCCCTGACCCGAGCAGACGGGAGCCCGCTGCGGGTCCTGGTGGTCGACGACGAGGCCAACATCGCGGAGCTGTTGCGGATGGCCCTCCGGTACGAAGGCTGGACCGTCGATCTCGCGCTGACCGGCGCAGCGGCGGTGTCGACCGCCCGGGAGCAGACCCCGGACGCAGTGGTGCTGGACCTGATGCTGCCGGACGCGGACGGCATGGAGGTGCTGCAGCGGTTGCGCAGGGAGCAGTCCGATCTGCCAGTGCTCTTCCTCACGGCTCGCGACTCCGTCGAGGACCGGGTCGCGGGCCTCACCGCCGGCGGGGACGACTACGTCACCAAGCCGTTCTCGCTGGAGGAGGTGATCGCCCGGCTGCGCGGGCTGATGCGGCGGGCCGGGGCCCGCCGCGCGCAGACCGAGTCGACGCTGCGGGTCGGGGACCTGGTCCTCGACGAGGACAGCCATGAGGTCAGTCGCGGTGGCGACGATCTCAGCCTGACCGCCACCGAGTTCGAATTGCTGCGTTTCCTGATGCGCAACCCGCGCCGGGTGCTCAGCAAGGCGCAGATCCTGGACCGGGTCTGGCACTACGACTTCGGTGGGCAGGCGAACGTGGTCGAGCTCTACATCTCCTACCTACGCAAGAAGATCGACGCCGGCCGCACCCCGATGATCCACACCATGCGCGGCGCCGGGTACGTGCTGAAGCCGGCCGAATGAGCTGGCCGGCATCGCTGTCCTCCCGGCTGGTGCTCACGCTGGTCGGTCTGGTCGGCGTGACCGCCCTGCTGATCGGCACCGTGACGGCGGTGGCGATGCGCGGCTACCTGTACGACCGGCTGGACGACCAGGTGACCCAGAGCATGGACCGCCTGGCCCGGGCACCGAGCGCGCCCCCCGAGGACGCACCCCCGGGCGATGGCGTCCCGCTGGGGCCGGGGCCGGGCCTCGGCACAGCCGTCGGCACCGTGGTCGGCCTGTTCCCCGCTGAGGGCACCGATCTGGGCTTCGTGATCGGCATGCGGTCGGACAACCGGGCATACCGGAAGACCTTGTCCACCTCGGCGATGCAGCGACTGGAGGACGTGCCGGCCGACGGGGAGGTGCACGGGGTGGACCTGCCGGCACTCGGCGGCTACCGGGTCGCGGCCCGGGCCGTGGACGGTGGCACGGTGGTGACCGGGCTGCCGACCACGGACGTGGGCGACACCCTGGCCAGCCTGATCTGGTGGGAACTGCTGCTCGGCCTGGCGGGTGTGGGCGCCGCCGGTGCGGCCGGCACGTTCTGGATCCGTCGGCAGCTGCGACCGCTCACCGAGGTCGCGGCGACCGCGCACGCGGTGGCCGCCATGCCGTTGGAGTCTGGTGAGATCGGCGTCACCCAGCGGGTGCCCCATCGGCTCACCGACGAGCGCACCGAGGTCGGCCAGGTCGGGTCCGCCCTGAACCGGCTGCTCGAGCACGTGGAGACCTCGCTGGCCGCACGGCATCGCAGCGAACAGCAGGTACGCCAGTTCGTCGCCGATGCCTCACACGAGCTGCGCACGCCCCTGTCCACCATTCGCGGGTACTCCGAGCTGTCTCGGCGTACCCCTGAGGACCCGGCCGCGCTGTCCACCGCGCTGACCAAGGTCGAGACCGAGACCCGGCGGATGGGGACCCTGGTCGACGACCTGCTGCTGCTCGCCCGGCTCGACGCCGGACGGCCGCTGGACCGTGCCGAGGTGGACATCACCCACCTGCTGCTGGAATCGGTCGGCGACGCCCGCGTGTTGTCGCCGGAGCACCACTGGCAGTTGCGCCTGCCCGGTGACCCGCTGACCGTTACCGGGGACGAGCAGCGCCTGCACCAGGCGGTCACCAACCTGCTCGGCAACGCCCGGCATCACACCCCATCCGGCAGCACCATCACCACCGCGGCCGATGCGGTCGACGGCTGGGTACGGGTGACCGTCCACGACGACGGCCCGGGGCTGCCGGCCGCGCTGGGCAGCCACGCCTTCCAGCGCTTCGCCCGCGGCGACACCTCGCGGGCCCGGGCCAGCGGCGGCGCCGGGCTGGGCCTGTCCCTGGTCGACGCCATCGCGCGAGCGCACGGCGGCGCGGCGGCGGTCGACTCCCGCCCGGGCGACACCACGTTCACGATCACGCTCCCCCGCTGAGCACACCGGCCCACGGCCGCGCCGCGGCGCGGCCGTACCCGCACCGCCAGCGGCCCCAACGCACAGCGGACGCACAGCACGATCACACGGTCGTCGCAGCCGCGCGCAGCACCGTCGTGGCATGCAAGCGATGACCCGGACACCGGGACGCACCACGACCCGCCCACCGGCCGACGACGATCCGGCTCGGCTGCCTGGCTCGGCCGGGGCCGGCCCGCTCCGCCGCCTCTGGCGCGGCCGCGCCGACGATCCGGCCTGGGCACGGCCGGCCCTGATCATGCTGCTGCTCGGCACCGGCGTGCTCTACCTGTGGGACCTCGGTGCCAGCGGCTGGGCCAACTCCTTCTACTCGGCCGCCGCCCAAGCGGGCTCGGAGTCGTGGCAGGCGTTCCTGTTCGGCTCCAGCGACGCCGCCAACTCGATCACGGTGGACAAGACGCCGCTGGCGCTGTGGCCGATGGCCCTCTCGGTGCGCCTGTTCGGCCTGTCCGGTTGGAGCATCCTGGTCCCCCAGGCGCTGATGGGCGTGGCCACCGTCGGGCTGGTGTACCACCTGGCCCGGCGGGCGGCCGGGTCGCCGGTGGCCGGGCTGCTCGCCGGGTCGGTGCTTGCGCTCACTCCGGTCGCGGTACTGATGTTCCGGTTCAACAACCCGGACGCACTGCTGGTGCTGCTGCTCACCGCGGCAGCCGCCGTCACGCTGCGCGCGGTCGACGACACCAGGGTGCGAGGCGGGCACCCGGTCCGCTGGCTGGCGCTGGCCGGGGCCCTGGTGGGTCTGGGGTTCCTGGCCAAGATGCTGCAGGCGTTCCTCGTCCTGCCCGCGCTGGTGCTGGCCTACCTGCTGTTCGCGCGAACCTCGTTGGGCAGGCGCCTCGGCCACCTGCTGGTCGCATTCGGCGCCATGCTGCTCACCGGCGGCTGGTGGGTGGCGCTGGTCGAACTGTGGCCGGCGTCCAGCCGCCCCTACATCGGCGGATCGCAGCACAACTCCATCGTGGAGCTGATCTTGGGCTACAACGGGCTCGGGCGGCTGAGCGGCAACGAGACCGGGTCGGTCGGCGGCGGGCCCGGCGGCGGTTGGGGTGAGACCGGTCCGTTCCGCCTCTTCACCAGCGAGGTCGGCGGGCAGGTCGCCTGGCTGCTGCCCGCGGCGTGTCTCCTGGGCGTGGCGGCGCTGTGGTTCGGCCGCCGCGACCAGAGGCTGCGGGCCGCACTCACGCTGTGTCTCGCCTGGCTGATGGTCACCGCGGCGACCTTCAGCTTCATGGCCGGCATCTTCCACGCCTACTACACGGTGGCCCTGTCCGCGCCGATCGCTGCCCTGGTGGGGATCGGTGGCTGGACGCTGTGGCGGCACCGGCAGGCGCCCGCCGCTGCGGCGGTGCTCGCCGCGAGCACGGCACTGACCGCCGTGCTGGCCTGGCTGCTGCTGGATCGCGCGGCCGGGTTCGTGCCCTGGCTCAAGTGGCTGATCGTCGTCGTGGGTTTGGTGGCCGCGATGCTGCTGGTCGGCGCCCGGCTGCTGACCCGTCGTGTCACGCTGGTGGCGGCGATCGGCGCACTGATCGCGCTCCTGGCCGGTCCCTCCGCGTACGCCGTCGCCACCGCCGCACAGCCGCACAGCGGTGCGATCCCGAGCGCCGGACCGGCGACCGGCGGTCTGGGCGGCCGGCCGCCCGTGGGGTTCCCCGTCGGGCCGAACGGCGGCCCCGGTGCCGGGACTGCCGGGGGGCGGCAGGGCGGCCCCAATGGCGCACCCAGCGGCGTACCCGGTGGCGCGCCACAGGGCGCCTTCGGGGGCCAGCCCGGTCCCGGCGCCGGGACGTTCGGCGGACCAGGGGGCAGGCAGCCGGGAGGTGGGACTCCTCAACCGGGGACCGGACGCCCAGCGCCAACGGCGGCCGGCGGACTCGGCGGCCTGCTGGACGGCAGCACGCCGACCGCGGAGGTCACCGCACTACTGAGCAGCGATGCCGAAACCTACACCTGGGTCGCGGCCACGGTGGGCTCGAACGCCGCCGCGGGTTATCAGCTGGCCACGCAGCGGCCGGTGATGGCGATCGGCGGCTTCAACGGCAGCGATCCCAGCCCGACGCTGGCGGAGTTCCAGCGGTACGTAGCGGACGGCGAGATCCACTTCTTCATCGCCTCCGGCGGGATGGGCGCGATGGGTGGGTCGGCCGGCGCCACCAGCACCGGCACCGAGATCGAGCAGTGGGTGGAGGCGAACTTCACCGCCGCCACGGTCGGCGGCGTCACCGTCTACGACCTCTCGGGGGGTGTCCGGTGACTGCCGTCTGCTCCCCGGCCGATGCGGCGGCGAGGACCCCCGGGCCCGCACCCGTGCTGGACGTGGTTATCCCGGTGCACAACGAGGAGCGGCAGTTGGCGGCCTCCGTCGAACGGCTCCTGCATCACCTGCGCGACCTGCCCTGGTCGTTCACGATCACGGTGGCCGACAACGCCAGCGCCGACCGGACCGGCTCGATCGCCCGATGGCTGGCGCGGCTGCACCCCGAGGTGACCGCGGTGCAACTGGCCGAGAAGGGTCGCGGCCGCGCCTTGAAGCAGGCATGGAGCGCGTCGGACAGCGAGGTGCTGGTCTACATGGACGTGGACCTGTCCACGGACCTGGGCGCCCTCTTGCCGTTGGTCGCGCCGCTGCTCAGCGGGCACTCCGACCTGGCGATCGGCTCCCGTCTGGCGCGGAGTTCGCGGGTGCAGCGCGGCACCCAGCGCGAACTCGTCTCACGTGGCTACAACCTGCTGCTGCGCGGCACGCTGCGGACCCGGTTCAGCGACGCGCAGTGCGGGTTCAAGGCGATTCGCCGCGCGGCGGCACGCGAGCTGCTGCCGTTGATCGAGGACGACGCCTGGTTCTTCGACACCGAGCTGCTCGTCGTCGCAGAGCGGGCCGGCCTGCGGATTCACGAGGTGCCGGTGGACTGGGTGGACGATCCGGACAGCAGCGTGGACGTGCTCCGGACCGCACGCGACGACCTCAAGGGGATGCTGCGGCTGGGCAGCGCGCTGCTGCGGGGGACGCTGCCCCTGCGCCAGATCGGCCAGCGGCTGGGCCGCACCAGCACCGCTGCGGGCCAGGGCCGACTGCGGCTGCAGCTGACCGTGTTCTTGGTGATCGGGCTCTGCTCGACGCTGGTGTACGCACTGGTCTACCTGGCCCTGCGGACGTCGCTGTCGCCGTGGACCGCCAACCTGCTCGCGCTGTTCCTGATGGCGCTGGCGAACACGGCTGCGAACCGCCGGTTCACCTTCGGCGTACGAGGTCCGCGCCACGCCGTCCGCCACCACCTCCAGGGACTGGCGATCTTCGCCGCCGGCGTCGTGGCGACGTCGAGCTCGTTGTGGGCTCTGCACGCGGCGACCCTGGGCGGGCCGGCGGCGGAGGTGGCGGTGCTGACGGCGGCCAACCTGGCGGTGACGGCTCTTCGGTTCACGACCATGAGGATCTGGGTCTTCCGGCGCACCAGGCCGGTCCGGGCACCGCTGCGGGTGCGGCGCCGGCTCAGTACGCCAGGGACTCCTCCGAGGGCATCAGGATCCACAGCACCGGGTAGATCAGAATCTGGCTACCGGGGATGACCATCAAGATCAGCAGGAAGAGCAGCCGCGCCGTCCAAGGGGACAGCCCGAAGCGTCGGCCGAGCCCGGCGCAGACGCCGCCGAGCACGCGGTCCTCACGGGGGCGCACCAGCCCCCGTCGAGCAAGGTTCTGTTTGATGTCGTTCATCGTTGTTCGTCCTTCGGATCGGGTCGAGCACTGTTGTGCTGTCTCTACTGTGCCCAATCGGCGGGCCCGTTCCATCGGGCGCCGCACTGAGCCGACCCTGGCCGCTCCCTGACCCGCCCGCGGGCATCCCCGGGTCAGGCCCGGGTCAGGCCCTGGACCCATCCGGGGCCAGCACGCGGCAGCACCGGCCGGACCGGGCGCTGGACACCGGTGGCTGGACACCGGGTGGCACCCGGACCACGCTGGGGCCCGTGGGCTTCGAGGTCACGGCGGACTCCTACGGCCGCTTCATGGGCGGCTACTCCGAGCCGCTGGCGGAGCGGTTCGCGGACTGGGCGGGGGTGGCGGGCGGCCAGCGGGCCCTCGACGTCGGATGCGGTCCCGGCGCGCTCACCGCGAGCCTGGTCGAACGCCTCGGCGTGGAGAACGTGGCTGCCATCGACCCCTCCGGGCGTTTCGTGGCGGCCGTGCAGGCACGGCTGCCGGGACTCGACGTGCGCAGGGCCGCCGCGGAGCAGATTCCGTTCCCCGACGGGATCTTCGACCTGACCTCGGCCCAACTGGTGGTGCACTTCATGCGGGACCCGGTGGCGGGTCTGCGGGAGATGGCCCGGGTCACCAGGGCGGGAGGAACGGTGGCGGCCTGTGTCTGGGACCACGCGGGACGGCGCGGGCCTCTGGCCACGTTCTGGGAGGCGGTCAACCAGCTGGATCCGGAGGCACCGGATGAGTCTGAGCTCGCCGGAGCCCGGGAGGGGCACCTGCGCGAGTTGGCGCTGGCCGCCGGGCTGTCGGACGTCGAGTCGGCCATGCTGACCGTGACTCGGCGGTTCCCGACGTTCGCGGACTGGTGGGAGCCGTTCACGCTGGGGGTGGGGCCGGCCGGGGAGTACGTCGCCGCGCTCGGCCGGGGCGGGCAGGCGGCACTGCGGCTGCGGTGCGAGCGGCTGCTGCCGCCGGCACCGTTCGAGCTGACCGCGTCGGCGTGGACGGTTCGCGGGGTGGCCTGAGATTTCTGCAGCCGACCGCCGATCTGGGGAGATAGGAGACCCTGTGGTGTCGAGAAGGCACGAGGTCCAGACTCGGCACCATGGCCCGTCTGCTGTTGTAGCGCCTCTCCCCCGTCACCTGAGGCATTCGATGCGCTCGACGCATTGGTGGGCCGGCCCATGGCGTCCGCCGGGGGTCCGCCACCAGGGCTCATGCCTCACGTCGTCTACCCAGAGGGGGACGCACTTGTGGTGGCTGATGTCTGGCGCACCGAGGACGAGGGCCTCAGCTACCGAATGTGTGCCAGGCTGGTGCGCTCGCGCGTGCGGACTACAGGCGTGCGGACGCGTTCCGGACTCACGCACCGACCGGGACCCGGCAGGGACCTGGACCGTGCGTGGCAAGAGGCTGTCTGACCTGGACGTTCGTCGGGTGGGGCGGGCGGGACTCGAACCCGCGACCCAAGGATTATGAGTCCTCTGCTCTAACCGGCTGAGCTACCGCCCCGTGGTGACCGGTACGACCGAAGGCGAGCCTATCCACGCGCGTCCCAGACGCGACGCCAGGTATCTGGCGGTGGCTCCCGCGACTGGACTCGAACCAGTAACCCTCCGATTAACAGTCGGATGCTCTG
>CAZNCE010000152.1:0-8667 GCA_964571285.1 uncultured Nocardioidaceae bacterium
TTCCTGCGTGCCCAGCCCAATCACCGTCGGATCTTAGGGTCGGATGTTGAGGCGACGGTCGGATCTTGGGGTCGGATGTTGAGGCGACGGTCGGATCTTAGGGTCGGATGTTGAGGCGAGCCACGGATCTCACCGTCGGATCTTCAGGCCCATGCAGCGTCAGGTGCAGGTGACGCCGCCGTCCACCACGATGGTCTGGCCGGTCACATAGCCGCCGGCGTCGGAGGCGAGCCAGACCAGCGTGGCGGCGAGTTCCCGCGGATCGCCGGTACGGCCGAGGAGCATCCGGGGCATGGTCTCCTCCAGGTAGCCGGGCCGATACTGGTCGGTCATCTCGGTCCGGAAGAACCCGGGCGCCACCGCGTTCACCCGGATGCCCTTGCGGCCGCTCCACTGCGCGGCGAGGTCCCGGGTCAGCCCGATCAGCCCGGCCTTGCTGGCCGCGTACGCCGCCTGGGGGAGACCCGCGGTGGTCAGCCCCAGGATGCTGGCGACATTGATGATCGAGCTGCCCGGCCGCATCACCCGGCCACAGGCCTGCGCGGTCCAGTAGCAGCCGTGCAGGTTGACGTCGATCACCCGCCTGAACTCCTGCGGCGTCTCCCGGGTCGCCGGTGTCGCGGTGGCGATGCCGGCGTTGTTGACCAGCACGTCGACCTGTCCGAACTCCGCTACCACTCGGTCGACCAGCGCGGAGCACTGCTCGGGATCGGAGACGTCGGTCGGCACCGGCAGCGCCTGCCGCCCGGTCTCCCGGATCGACGCGGCCGTCTCCTCCAGCCGGTCGGTGCGGCGGGCGGCGATGGCCACGTCGGCTCCCGCCTCGGCGAACGCCAGCGCGGCGGCCGCGCCAAGACCGGAGGACGCCCCGGTCACCACGGCGACCTTCCGGTCGAGTCGAAAGCTGTCGAGGATGCTCATGGTGCCGCCCTTCGTCGGCAGCGCGCCGATCAACGGGCGCAGGGTCGTCCCGGGGCTACAGCGCCTGCTGGGCCGCCGCGAGCAGTGCACGTGCCTGCTGCACCATCGCGGGCAGCAGCTCGGCGACCGACTCGATCCGGTCGATCGCGGCCGCGCACTGGCCGGCGGGCAGCAGGCCGGCCTCGACCTCACCGTCACGCTGTGCGGTGATCATCGCCCGGTCCTTCCAGGCCGTCAGCGTGGCCTCGTCGACCGCCGGGTCGGCGGCCATCGCCCGCAACCGGTCGACGCCGGCGCTGGCCAGCCCGCGGGCAGGCCCGTAGACCCCCGGGAAGAGCACGTCGGACCACTCGTTGGCCGCCACGATCCGCTCCTTGTAGGCCGGGTGCCAGTCGTTCTCCACGGTGGCGATGAACCGCGTTCCCATCGCGACCCCGGCCCCACCCATCGCGAGTACGGCCGCAAGGCCCCGACCGTCGAAGATCCCGCCGGACACCAGCACCGGCACGTCGACCGCGCCGATCACCTCCGCGGCCAGCACCATGGTGTGCACCGGGTGCTCGTGGGTGTGCCCGCCCATCTCGTACCCCGAGGCGATCACCACGTCGGCCCCGTTGGCGACCGCCTTCTGCGCGTGCCGCAGCGCGCCGACCTTCGCCAGGTGCACGAGCCCCGCCTCGTGCAGTCGGCGGGTGTAGTCACCGGCGAAGCCCGCGGAGGTGGTCACCGCGCGCAGTTGTCGGCCCACCGGCCCGCCCTCGCCGCGCACCGCGATCGCCTCCGCGATGTACGCCTCGGTCACCGGGAGCACCTCGCCGCCGGTGGCGTAGCCCACCGGGACGTTGACCGCGAACGGCGCGTCGGTCAGCCGCGCGACCTGCTCGATCTGGTCCCGCAGCAGCCGGGCGCCCTCCGCGGGCTCCTTCGTCATCCCGGGCATGCTCACCGTGCCCAGCCCGCCCGCCGCGGACACGGCCGCCGCCAGCGCGCCGGTCTGGAACGGGCCCATCCCGTCCTGCACGATCGGCAGCCGGATGCCCAGCAGCTCGCAGAGCCGCGCCGTGGGGGAACCCGAAGTCGCCATTCGATCGCCGCCTCTTGTCTGCGCTACGAGTGAAGCATATGTTTTCTAGACAAGTCTAGAACTAGCTTCGTGCGGGTACGGCCGGACGGAGCGAGGTGGGGCGGGTCCTCGATGGCGCAGCACCCGGGTCGAGTCCTGGTGGAGCGGTACTCCCTGGCCACGACGGGGCCGGAGACCGGCACCGGCGCTGCCGACGGCGAGCCATGCGCCCTGCTGTTGCGCCTCAACCGGCCCGACTCCCTCAACCCGCTGGACTGGGACACCGTGCGCGCGCTGGAGCAGCAGCTTGGCGAGGCGGACGCGGACCCGACAGCCAGGGTGGTGCTGGTGACCGGCGCCGGTCGGGCCTTCAGCGCCGGCGGGGACCTGAAGGCCTACCGCACGCTGCAGCGGGACCGGGAGGGGTTTCCCGCCTTCCTGGCCGACCTGCATCGCACCTTCGACGCGATCGGCGCCATGCGCAAGCCGGTGGTGGCCCTGGTCAACGGTGTCACCGCGGCCGGCGGGCTCGAGCTGGTGCTGGCCTGCGACCTGGCGTACGCGGGTCGCTCCGCGCGGATCGGCGACGCGCACGTGCGCTTCGGGCAGATGGGCGGCGGCGGGACGCTGGCCCGGCTGCCGCGCACGATCGGCCCGCGGCGGGCCCGCGAGCTGGTGTTCTCCGGGCGCTACCTCGACGCCGAGGAGGCACTGGCCTGGGGCCTGGTCAACCGCGTCGTGCCGGACGACGAGCTGCTGGCGGCCGGCCTCGGCTTCGCTCGAGAAGTTGGCGCCGCGTCCGCGCTCGCCGTGGCCAACGCCAAGCTGGTGCTCAACACCGGCTGGGACGAGGGCACCGGACTCCCGGCCGCACTGCGGGTGGAGCGCGAACGCACCGCCTACTACTGCGTGACCAGCGACGACGCCCGGATCGGGCTGGAGGCCTTCGCCGCCAAGCAGACCCCCCGCTACCGGGGCCACTAGGCCTATGGTGTCCGGGCGTCCGGCCTTCTGCGACCGCACCGCGATCGTCGGTGTCGGCGACACCGCCTTCAGCCGGGAGTCCGGGCGCAGCGTGCTCGCGCTGGCCGCCGAGGCATCCGCCGCCGCGATCGACGACGCCGGCCTGACCCCGGCCGCGGTGGACGGCATCATCTCCTACGGACTCGGTGGTGACTCCGAGCACGGCAGCGCCGTCGCCACCGCCCTGGCCGTTCCTCGGCTGTCCTGGGTGGCCGACCTGGACATGGGCGGCCAGGCCCCGTGCCTGCTGGTGCTGCAGGCCGCTGCCGCGATCGACGCGGGCCTGGCGAGCACGGTGCTCGTCTACCGCGCGCTCAACGGCCGCAGCGGTGTGCGCGTCGGCCGCAACCGGACCCCCGGCGCCGGCACCCAGTTCCGCTACCCGATCGGCCTCACCGCCTGGCCGCAGTACCAAGCCCTGTGGGCCAGGCGGTTCCTGGTCGAGACCGGCCAGGACGAACGAGACCTCGGGGCGGTGGCCGTGAGCGCCAGGGAGCATGCGTCCCGGAACCCGCACGCGATGCGGCGCGCTCCCCTGGACCTCGGCGGCTACCTGGCGTCGCCGTGGCTGGTCGAGCCGTTCCGCGTCGCAGACTGCACGATCGAGGTGGACGGGGCCGCTGCCGTCGTGGTCACGGCGCTCGACCGGGCCCGCGATCTGCGCCAGGTGCCGGTACGGATCACCGGCGGCGCCTACGTGGCCGGAGCCCGGCCCGGCCTGGACATCGGCGACGTGTTCTCCTGGCCCGACCTGTCGCGCAACTTCACCCACCATCTCGCCGGGCGACTATGGGCCTCCGCCGGGCTGGGGCCCTCCGACGTGGACGTCGCGGAGATCTACGACTGCTTCACCCACACGGTGCTGATGGCCCTGGAGGGGCTCGGCTTCACCCGCCGTGGGGAGTCCGGCGCATTCGTCCGGGCCGGGTACGCCCGCCCGGGCGGCCCGCTACCCGTGAACACCCACGGCGGGCTGCTGTGCGAGGGATACCTGCACGGCATGAACACCCTCACCGAGGCGGTCCGCCAAGTCCGCGGCACCGCCGGCGAGCGCCAGGTGCACGATGCCGAGGTCGCGGTGGTCACCTCCGGCGCGGTGGTGGACGGCTCCGCCCTCGTACTCACGAAGGACCGGGGTGGGCGCTGATGCTGCCGCTGGTGCAGGCACCCGTACGGCACGGCTTGCTGCCGGCCGATCCGGACCCCGACACCGCGACGTACTGGCAGGGTCTGGCCGAGAGCCGGCTGCTGCTGCCGCGGTGCCGGGAGTGCGGGCGAGTGTGGTCCCCACCGACCGGCAACTGCCCGCACTGCGGCACGGGCGACCCGGTCTGGATCGAACACGACGGGCGCGGCCGGGTCTACTCGTGGATCACCGTGCACCGCGCGTTGGACCCCGCGTTCGCCGAGGACGTGCCGTATGTGGTCGCGGTGGTCACCCTCGACGGTGCCGACGGCGCGCGACTGCTCGGCCGGGTGCTCCCCGACGAGACCGCCGGCGCCGACGGCGATCTGCCCCAGGTTGCCGCGGATCTGCCCGTGCAGACCGTCGCCTATCACGTCGCCGGGCGGGCCCTGCCCGGCTTCACCATCGCCGGATCGCGGTCATCGCAGAAAGGGGTCCCGTGATGCAGGACTGGACCAGCCACCTCACCCAGTACGACCCGGAGAGGGCGGCGACCTACAAGCAGCGCGGCTGGTGGCCGGACCGCACCCTCGCCGACTACCTGGACACCGCGGTCGAGCAGCGTCCGGACGGGAAGGCGATCATCGACCGGTCGGGGCAGCTGAGCTACGCCGAGTTGTGGACCACCGTCCAGCGCGCCGCGCGGGCGTTGGTCGCGCTCGGGGTCGAGCCCGGCGATGTCGTCACCTGCCAGCTGCCCAACTGGCGGGAGGTGCTGGTGCTGGCGTCGGCGTGCAGTCGCATCGGGGCGGTCTACAACGGGATCGCGCCGATCTTCCGGGAGCGGGACATGGCCGTGATGCTGCGGATCGCCCGGTCGAAGGTGCTGGTCGAACCGGCCACGTTCCACTCCTTCGACCAGGCCGGCATGGCGGTGTCGCTGCAGCAGCAGGCAGACACTATCCGCCGGGTCGTGATCGTCGGCGACCAGGTGCCCGAGGGAATGCTGTCCTGGGAGGGCTTCCTGGCCCTCGGCGACCGCGGCGGGACGCTGCCGACGCCGCCGCTGCCCGACCAGGTCGCCCAACTCGCCTTCACCTCCGGCACGACCGGCCAGCCCAAGGGAGTGCTGCATACCCACAACACCGTGCTGGCCGCGACCAAGGCGTTCGTCGACGAGCTCGGGCTCACCGCCGACGACTGCTTCCACATGGCGTCCACACTCGGCCACCAGACCGGCTTCCTGTTCGGCGTGCAGATGCCGATCATGACCGGCGGCCCGGTGGTGCTGCAGGAGGTGTGGCAGCCGGCCGAGTTCGTCGAGCTGGTCGACGCCGAGCGCATCACCATGACCAACGGCGCGATCCCGTACCTGTCCGACCTGCTGCACGCGCCCAACCTGGCCGAGCACGACACCACCAGCCTGCGGCTGTTCGGCTGCTTCGGGGCCGGTCTGCCGCGCGCGCTCGCGCAGCGGGCGGTCGACCAGCTGCCCGACTGCACGGTGTTCGGCGGCTGGGGGATGACCGAGACCGGGCTGGCGGTGATCAACCCACCGACCGACACCCTGGAGCAGATCTGCGACACCGACGGGCTGCCGGTGGCGGGGACGGAGATCCGCGTGCTCACCGACGACCTGTCCGGTGACGCGGGGGAGGGTGTCGACGGAGAGCTGGTCACCCGGGGCCCGTTGCGGCACCTGGGGTTCGCCCAGCAGGAGTTGTCGGAGCAGCTGTTCTTGGACGGGGACTGGTACGTCACCGGTGATCGCGGCCACCTGGTCGAGGGCGACCGCTTCGTGATGACCGCGCGCAGCAAGGACATCGTGATCCGCGGCGGGGAGAACATCCCGGTGGCCGAGGTGGAGTCCCTGCTGTTGGAGCACAACGCCGTGCTGTCCGCCGCAGTGGTCGCCATCCCCGACGAACGGCTCGGCGAGAAGGCGTGCGCCTGCGTCGTCTGCGAGCCCGGCCACGACTTCAGCTTCGAGGACATGACCGGCTGGCTGCGGGAGAAGAAGCTCACCCCGCAGTACTGGCCGGAGTTGCTGCAGGTGTGCACCGAGTTCCCCACGACGGCCAGCGGCAAGGTGCAGAAGTTCCGGCTCCGCGAGCAGGTCGCCGCTGGGTCGGCGAGGCCCGCCGCGTCGAAAGCCGGCGCGTGATGCTGCGGCTGCAGGACGTCGCCGGCCTCACCCTAGGTGCGTTGCTGACCCGCAACGCGCAGCGGTACGGCGACCGCCCGGCGATGCTGTGGGGCGGGGACGTCGAGACCTGGACCGAGTTGGACACGGCGGCCTCCCGGCTGGCCGGCGGGCTGGCGCGGCTGGGGATCGGGGCCGGGGACCCGGTGGGGATCCTGCTGCCCAACCGCCCCGAGGTGGTGCACGCCTACTTCGCCGTCGCCCGGCTGGGGGCGGTCGCGGTCCCGCTGAACCCCGCGCTCACCGACGAGGAGGCCACCGCGCTGCTCACCGACAGCGGCTCGGTCGCGGTGCTGCTGTCCGCCAAGCACGCCACCGCCGTGCCAAGGTTGGCCGGGCCGGACCGGCCCGAGGCGTTGCGCCAGGTGGTCTCGGTCGACGAGATCCCGGATGCCATGCCGTACGCCGAGCTGATTGCCGATCCGGCACCGCTGCCGTTCACCGCGGTCAACTCCGGCGACCCGGTGGTCGTCTACTACACGTCCGGGACCACCGGCCTGCCGAAGGGCGCCGTGCACAGCCACTTCAGCGTGCTGGCCACAGCGCTCACGTCCGCGCGCATGATGGACGTCCGCGCGGACGACCGGGTGCTGCTGTGCACGCCGCTCTACCACTCCGCGGCGATGCACACCTTCTTGATGTCGCACGCGCTGCTCGGCGCCAGCTGGGTGATCACCGGCGGCTTCGACCCCGTCGAGGTGCTCGAGGTCATCGCCCGCGACAAGGTCACGATCTACTTCGGCGTGGTGCCGATGCTGATCGCCACGCTGGGCGTGCCCGACCTCGCCGACCGGGACACGTCCAGCCTGCGGATCGTGTTCACCGGCGCCTCGCCCGTACCCCAGGCGCTCAAGCGCGAATGCATGGACGCGTTCCCCCATGCGGACCTGATCGACGGCTACGGCTGCACCGAGTCCGGACCGACCGGGACCGCACTGCACAAGGCCGATGCGCTGGACCATCCCGGCTCCGTTGGCCGCCCCTGGCCGTACCTGCAGGTCGCGGTGGCCGACCCCGGGACCGGTGAGCAGGCCGCGCCCGGGGTGACCGGGGAGATCCTGATCCGCAGCCCGGGGGAGATGATCGGCTATCTGCATCGGCCGGAGGAGACCGCGGCGGCGTTCGCCGGCGGCTGGCTGCACACCGGCGACCTCGGCCACCTCGATGACGACGGCTTCTGCTACGTCACCGGGCGGGCCAAGGACGTGCTGATCCGCGGCGGTGAGAACATCTATCCGCGCGAGATCGAGGAGGTGCTGCATGCCCATCCCGCGGTGTCCGACGCGGCCGTGTTCGGCGTCCCCGACGCGCGGATGGGCGAGGAGGTGATGGCCTGCGTGATCCTGCGTCCGGGTGCCACGGCGACCGCCGAGGACTTGCTGGCGGATCTGGAGCCGCGGCTGGCTCCGTTCAAGCGGCCGTGCTACCTGCGGCTGGTCGAGGAGCTGCCCCGCAACGCCACCGGGAAGGTGCTCAAGTACCGTCTGCGGGAGACCTACGACGATGCGGGCACTCGAGGCCCCCGGCTGCACCGAGCGCCCGATCCGCGGGCCGGTGCTGGAAGCACGTGATGAGCGAGCCCGCCCAGGAGACGCCCGACCCGGACGGCCAGCAGAGCTACGTCGGGCGCAAGCGGCAGCGACGCGTCCACGAGATCCTGCACACCGCGGCGCTGGCCTTCGCCGAGCGCGGCTATGACGGGGCGAACTTCGAGGACATCGCGGCCCGGCTGCACCTGCGCGGGCCCAGCCTCTACTACTACTTCGGGTCCAAGGACGAGCTGCTGCGGGCCTGCCTGGACCGGACCGCAGCCGCGGTGACCGGCCGGGCCCAGGAGGTGGCCACCGGACCCGGCACCGTGCGCACCCGGCTGCGGCGGCTGTTCGCCGACCAGGTGCTGGTGCAACTGCGCGACTTCCCCGAGTTCATCCCGCTGTTCATGCACCTGCAGGTGACCGACGCGGCGCTGCGCGAGCACATCCACCGGCTGCGGCGCGCGCATGGCGACGTCTATCGCACCGTGGTCGAGGAGGGTATCGCCGCGGGCGAACTGGCCGACGGCGCGCGGCGGAATCTGCTGCATGCGTTCGGTGCCATCGCCTACGTGCAGGACTGGTATCGCCCCGACGGCCCGCTGGGGGTGGAGGAGCTGGCCGACCAGATCGCCACCGATGTGCTCCGGTTCTTCCCCAAGCCGCGTCGGGCCCGCTGAGTCGGGAGGCGGATGGCTGGCCGGGTCACCGACCTTCGGCCGATTCGCCTCAAGATCCGACGGTAGGTTCCGTCGGTCGGCCTCAAGGTCCGACGGCAGGATCCGCGGTTGGCCTCAAG
>CAZNCE010000153.1:0-8627 GCA_964571285.1 uncultured Nocardioidaceae bacterium
GCTGCGGGTCCGGCTGCGGGTCCGGCTGCGGGGCAGCGGACTTCTGCTGAGGTTGCTGCTGATGCTGTTGGTGCGTCGTGCCGTTCCCGGTCGACGCGGTGCCGCCCTGCGCGGCTTGGATCGCCTCGATCAGCTGGCTCTTGCGCATGGCTCCGGCGCCCTTGATGCCAAGGCCGCCCGCGAGCTGCTTGAGCTCGGGCAGCAACATGGCGGCCAGTCCGGTGCCCTTGCGTCGGCGGGTGCCTCGCTCTCCGTCTACCGGGGCGGCACTGTCCGCCGTTGCCGAGGCGGTGATGGATGTATCGGTCACGTGAGGTCCTTCCCACGTCGGCCGTACGGGTGACCCGTACGCCTGGATCGGCGACGCTGCTGCATGGCGGCGTCGCGTGGATATCGTCAACCGACCAGGATCGGTCTGTCTGAAATGCCATCCCGGAAACTTCGCTGTCCGCTGGCAAACCCAGGTCGGCGTCGCTCGGGATGGTGGGAGCAGTGGCGCGCATCACGAGCCGCCTGCGGTGCTGACACTACCACTTCGGGGGAGCAATACCGACCGAAGGGGGTAGCGCAACTGTGCAGTGCCGAACGCCGGCGGCCCACGGGCTATTCCCGGCCGGGCCGCTCAACTGCCGCTGCGGCGGTTGGCGATGATCGCCGCGGCCGGCGGGATCAGCGCCGCGAGCGCGCTCATCGCGATCGCGGCGTCGGTCGAGTACAGCCGGACCACGTTCCAGGCCAGCACGATCATCAGGACGCAGGCACCCATCAGCCACAGGTACTTCGCCCGCCTGCTCACTCCTTCGACGGTAATACCGATTCGTCTGCGGTCGCCCTCCGCGACTCGCCCGCGATATCGCAGACGAATCGGGAGGGGGGAGGATCGGGGGTATGCACACCGAGACGAGGACGTACGAGACCGGGGACCGCGACCTGGTCCTGGACATCACCCGGGACTGCCGCGCGTTCGCCGCCGGCGTGGACGAGGGCGGGGCAAGCGGACTGCTGCACGTGTTCGTCCCGCATGCCACCGCCGGCCTGGCGATCATGGAGACCGGCTCGGGCAGTGACGAGGACCTGCTCGCGGTGCTGCGCGGACTGCTGCCGGCAGACGACCGCTGGCGGCACCGGCACGGCAGCCGCGGGCACGGCCGCTCGCACGTGCTGCCGGCCCTGCTGCCACCCTCTGCGAGCGTCCCGGTGCGGGACGGCCGGTTGCTGCTGGGCACCTGGCAGAGCATCTGCCTGGTCGATCTCAATGTGGACAACCCGGTCCGCGAGGTGCACCTGTCGTTCGTCGACGGCTAGCTGATCGCCAGCGGTCATGGAATGGCCCCCGCCACCGCGGGCGAGTCCGTGTGCGCACCGGTCAGGTCGATGTCCGGGGTGAGCAGCTGCCAGTCCGGCCCGGCGAGCCGGCGGAGCTCCTCCTCCGGGGCGGCGCCGTCGGTCAGGGCCAGCACGGACGGCCCGGCGCCGGAGACCATCGCCGCGATCCCGGCCGACCGCAGCGCGCGAACCAACGCCGCGGTGCCGGCCATCGCGCCACCCCGATAGGGCTGGTGCAGCCGGTCCTCAGTGGCCGGCAGCAGCAGCTCCGGGTGCCCCGTGAGCGCCGCGACCAGCAGCCCGGCCCGGGCGGCGGTGAACACCGCATCAGGGTGGGGTACGTCCTCCGGGATCAGCGACCGGGCCGCGACCGTGGACATGGGACTGGCGGGGACGAACACCGCGACCCTAACCCGGGGATCGGGCTGCAAGCGCAGCGCACGGACCACCGGGCCAACGTCGCCCGAGACGCCGGCCGGCTCCTCCCAGCAGACGGTGAACCCGCCGAACAGGCAGGCGGCGACGTTGTCGGGGTGCCCCTCAAGCCGGTTCGCCAGCTCGAGCACCTGGTCGTCGTCGACTGCGGTCGGCTCCGGAAGCAGCGCTCGCGCGGCGCTCAGCCCGGCCACGATGGCCGCCGCCGACGACCCCAGCCCGCGGCCGTGCGGGATCGCGTTGTCGCAGCGCATCCGCAGTCCGGGCGGGTGGCTGCCGGCCCAGGAGTCCAGGCCGGCCCGCAACGCCCGGACCACGAGGTTGGCCTCACCGTCGCCGACGGTGTCCGCACCCTGCCCGCAGACGTCCAGCACCAAGGGGTCGTCGCACACCTCGACGCTGACCCGGTCGTACACGGCCAGCGCCAGCCCGAAGCTGTCGTAGCCCGGCCCCAGGTTGGCGCTGGTCGCCGGCACCCGCACGCTGACCGAAGCAGCGGGCCAGCCGTCCGCGGCCGGAACGTCTCCGCGGTCCGGCGTCATCACACCAGTCCGGCGGCCCGGGCCACCGCCTCGGTGTCCGGAGCCACCACGGTGTCGACCAAGTCGTCGAACGTGGACAGGGCGGTGTCGACATCCTTGAGCCCGTGTCCGGTGACGGTGACCACGATGACCTGGCCGGGGTCGACCAGCCCGCGACGCTGCCGGGACACCAGTCCGGCCACACCCGCGGCCGAGGCCGGCTCCACGAACACGCCGTCGCGGGCGGCGAGCCCGCGCTGGGCGGCCAGGATCTCCTTGTCGGTGACGGCCTCGATAGCACCGCCGGACTCGTCGCGGGCGGCGATGGCGAAGTCCCAGGACGCCGGGTTGCCGATCCGGATCGCGGTGGCGACGGTCTCCGGGTCCTTGACCACCTCGCCGCTCACCAGGGGCGCCGCCCCGGCGGCCTGGAACCCCCACATCCGTGGCGTACGATCCGCGTTCCCCGCCTCGGCGTACTCCTTGTAGCCCATCCAGTACGCCGTGATGTTGCCGGCGTTGCCGACGGGGAGGACGTGCACGTCCGGCGCCGCGCCGAGGAAGTCGACGATCTCGAAGGCCGCGGTCTTCTGGCCCTGGATGCGGTACGGGTTGACCGAGTTGACCAGCGACACGGGGTAGTCGTCCGCCAGCGCCCGGGCGAGCACCAGGCAGTCGTCGAACCCGCCCTCGATCCGGACGATCGTGGCGTCGTGCACCACGGCCTGGGCGATCTTGCCGGCCGCCACCCGGCCCTGCGGCACCAGCACCAGTGGGGTGAGCCCGCCACGCTGCGCGTACGCGGCCATCGACGCCGAGGTGTTGCCCGTGGACGCGCACACGACCGCGGCGGCGCCCTCGGCGACCGCCATCGAGATCGCCACGGTCATGCCGCGGTCCTTGAACGACCCGGTGGGGTTGGCGCCCTCGACCTTCAGCCAGACCTGGCAGCCGGTCGCCTTCGACAACCAGCCGGACTCGACCAGCGGCGTACCCCCCTCGCGCAGGGTGACGACGGGACCGTCGGCGGCGACCGGCAGCAGGTCGCGGTACTCCTCGATGACACCGCGCCACTGATGGGCGCCGCGCCGGGGTGCGGACATCTGTGCGGTCACTCCGGTTCGCCCTCCACTCGCATCACCGAGGTCACCTCGCGAACCGCGTCGAGGCCTCTGAGGTTCTGGACGGTAGCCGACAATGCCGCATCGGTCGCCGCGTGGGTGACGATGACCAGTTCGGCGTCATCCACCCGGCCCCGCTGCCGGACGGTCTGGATCGAGATCCGGTGCCGCGCGAACTCCTGCGCCACCGAGGCGAGCACCCCGGGCACGTCGTCGACGTCCAGCGCCACGTGGTACCTGGTGCTCACCTCCCCCATGGGTTGCACGGGGCGCTGGGCGTACGCGGACTCACCGGCACCGTGGAACCCGTCGAGGAGGTTGCGGGCCGCGCTGACCAGGTCGCCGAGCACCGCGCTGGCGGTCGGTGCGCCCCCGGCGCCGGGTCCGTAGAACATCAGCTGCCCCGCGGCGTCACTGGTGACGAACACCGCGTTGTAGGCCTCCCGGACCCCGGCCAGCGGGTGCGAGCTGGGGATCATCGCGGGATGCACGCGGGCCGACACCTCGAGGCCGTCCGTCCCGTCCACCAGGGCGCAGATGGCCAGCATCTTGACCGTGAAGCCGAGCTCGCGGGCCGAGGCGATGTCGGCCGCCGTGACCTCGGTGATGCCCTCCCGGTGCACGTCGTCGACCGTTACCCGGGTGTGGAAGGCCAGGCTGGCCAGGATCGCCGCCTTGGCCGCGGCGTCGAAGCCCTCGACGTCGGCGGTGGGATCCGCCTCGGCGTACCCCAGGTCCTGCGCCTCCTCCAGCGCCTCGCTGAAACCGGCCCCGGTGGACTCCATCCGGTCCAGGATGAAGTTGGTGGTGCCGTTGACGATGCCCATGACGCTGCGGACGTGGTCGCCGGCCAGCGACTCACGCAGCGGCCGCAGGATCGGGATGGCCGCCGCCACGGCGGCCTCGAACAACAGGTCGCGGCCGGACTTCTCGGCGGCGGTGAACAAGGTGGCGCCGTCCTCGGCGAGCAGCGCCTTGTTCGCGGTCACGACGCTGGCGCCGTTGTCCAGCGCGGCCAGGATCAGCGACCGGGCCGGCTCGATGCCGCCGATCACCTCGACCACCAGGTCGACGTCGTCTCGGCGGACCAGGCCCTCGGCATCGGTGGTGAACAGCGCCTGGTCGACGGCGAGGTCACGTTCCCGGCCGAGCCGGCGCACCGCGATCCCGACCAGCTCCGGGCGAGCGCCGATCCGTGCGGACAGGTCGTCGGCCTGCTCGGTGAGGATGCGCACGACCTCCGACCCGACCGTGCCGCAACCGAGCACGGCGATCCGCACCGCGTCCGCCTTCTGTGTGCGCATCGGTCTCCGCCTGGTCCTCTCCGCGCGCCCGCGGGGCGCCGTCCGTCGTTCGGGTGCGTGGGCCCACCGGCCCCGGGTCAGTGTGGTGCAGGCCGGATCGGCACCGCCACCCGGTCCATCATCCAAGACCTCCGGGGCCGGCCCCACCCCGGTCCCGTCGTCGGCCCCGGTCCGGCCGGGCCGGTCACAGCCCGGCGTCGAGCCGCAGCAGGTCCTGCTCGGTCTCCCCGCGCAGCACCACCCGCGCGGCCCCGTCCCGCACCGAGACGACGGGCGGCCGCGGCACGTGGTTGTAGTTGGACGCCATCGAGCGGCAGTACGCCCCGGTGGCGGGAACCGCGATCAGGTCACCGGGAGCGACATCGGCGGGCAGGAACTCGTCCATCACCACGATGTCTCCGGCCTCGCAGTGTTTGCCCACGACCCGGGCGAGGGCCGGCGGCGCGCCGGACCGCCGGGAGGCCAGCGTGCACGAGTAGTCCGACCCGTACAGCGCGGTCCGGATGTTGTCGCTCATGCCGCCGTCGACCGAGACGTAGCGACGCTCGGCGCCGCCGTCCAGCGCGACCGGCTTGACCACGCCGACGGTGTAGACGGTGCAGGTCGAGGGGCCTACGACGGCGCGCCCGGGCTCGACGGACAGACGCGGAACCGGGATGCCCAGCGCCCGGCACTCCCGATGCACGATCGCGGTGATCTCCGCAGCCAGCGCCGCGGGCTCCGCCGGGTCGTCCTGAGTCGTGTACGCGATCCCGAAACCGCCACCCAGATCGAGCTCGGGCAGCTCGACCCCCAGCTCCGCGCGCAGCCGCGCGTGCAGCGCCAGCACCCGCCGGGTGGCCACCTCGAAGCCGGAGGTCTCGAAGATCTGGGACCCGATGTGGGAGTGCAGCCCCCGCAGCTCCAGCCCGGGCTGGGCCAGCACCTGCCGGACGGCCGCGGCCGCGTCCCCCTCGGAGATGGACAGGCCGAACTTCTGGTCCTCGTGCGCGGTCGCGATGTATTCGTGTGTGTGCGCCTCCACGCCGGCGGTCACCCGGACCAGCACCGGGACGGTGGCTCCCTGTTCGGCGGCGACCTGCCCCAGGCGCTCGATCTCGACCGGTGCATCAACGATCACCCGGCCCACGCCGGCCACAACCGCCCGCCGCAGCTCGTCGAGCGACTTGTTGTTGCCATGCAAGCCCAGCAGGGCCGGGTCGATGCCGGCCGCCAGCGCGACGGCCAGCTCCCCGCCGGTGCACACGTCGACGCGCAGCCCCTCCTCGACGACCCACCGCAGCACGGCGCTGGAGCAGAACGCCTTGGCCGCGTAGTAGACGTCAGAGCCGGCGAACGCGTCGGCGAAGGCCGCGGCCCGGCGCCGCAGGTCTGCCTCGTCCAACACGTAGAGCGGGCTGCCGAACTCGGCCACCAGGCCCGCGACGTCCATGCCGCCGATCCGCAGGCTGCCGTCGTGGTCGCGGACCACGGTGTCCGACCACAGCGACGGGACCAGGGCGTTGACGTCGTCCGGCACCTGCAGCCACGGCGGACGACGGGCCAGAGCGCCGGCGTGCAGGGCACCGGCCTCGTGGGCGCGCACCCCGGTCACATCCGCTCGGGCGCCGAGACGCCGAGCAGGTCGAGCCCGTTCGCGATCACGGTGCGGGTGGCCCGCACCAGCATCAGGCGGGCCACGTGCAGCGGCTCGGCCGGCTCGTCACCCATCGGGAGCACCCGGCACTCGTCGTAGAACTTGTGAAAGGTGCTGGCCGTGTCCTCCAGGTAGCGCGCGACCCGGTGCGGCTCGCGCAACTGCGCCGCCCGGGCCACGACCTGGGGGTAGTCGCCGAGGGCCCGCAGCAGCGCGCCCTCCCGCTCGTGGGAGAGCAGGCTCGCGTCGAACGTCGCCTCGCTCACCGAGATGCCGAGATCGGCGGCATTGCGCAGGATCGACGACAGCCGGGCGTGCGCGTACTGCACGTAGTAGACCGGGTTCTCGGCCGCCTGCTTGGTGACCTGCTCGACATCCAGGGTGAGTGGGGAGTCGGTGGGATAGCGGGACAGCGTGTAGCGCAGGGCGTCCACGCCGATCATCTCCACCAGTTCGCCCAGCGTGACGATGTTGCCCGCGCGCTTGCTGAGCCGGACCTCCTCGCCCCCTCGCATCACCTTGACCAACTGACCGATCAGCACCTCGATGTTGTGGTCGGGATCGTCGCCGGCGCAGGCCGCCATCGCCTTGAGCCGGCCGACGTACCCGTGGTGGTCGGCGCCGAGCAGGTAGACGCAGATGTCGAAACCGCGCTCCCGCTTGTCGACGTAGTAGGCGGTGTCGGAGGCGAAATAGGTGTACTCGCCGTTGGTGCGCACCAGCACCCGGTCCTTGTCGTCGCCGAACGCGGTGGTCCGCATCCACAGCGCCCCGTCGGCCTCGTACAGGTGCCCGGCACCGCGGAGCTTGTCGATGCCGTGCTCGACCAAGCCCTCGTCGTGCAGCCGGCGCTCGGAGAACCACACGTCGAAGTGGGTGCGGAAGTCGTCCAGCTGCCGCCGCTGCTCGGCCAGCTGTTCGTGGTAGCCGCTCTCGCGGAACGCGGCCAGCCGGTCCGGCCCGGGCAGCTCCAGGATCCCCGGCTGCTCCTCGACCACCCGAGCGGCCAGCTCGGACACGTACGCCCCGTGGTAGCCGTCCGCCGGCACCGGCCGGCCGAGCGCCGCCGCCTCCAGCGAAGCGCCGAACCGGTCCATCTGCGCGCCCCGGTCGTTGATGTAGAACTCCCGGGTCACGTGGGCACCGGCGGCCTGGAGAACGCGCGCGATCTGGTCGCCCACCACGGCCCAGCGGGTGTGCCCGAGGTGCAGCGGGCCGGTCGGGTTGGCCGAGATGAACTCGACGTTCACCGACTGCCCGGCGAGCGCGTCACCGCGGCCGTAGGACTGTCCGGCCGACACGATCCGTCCCGCCAGCGTGCCGAGTGCCCCCGCCGCCACGCGGATGTTGATGAACCCCGGCCCCGCGACCTCCGCCGAGGTGACGCCGTCCGCGGTGGCCAGCCGGCTCACGATGTCGGCCGCCAGCTCGGCGGGCCGCCGCCCGGCGGCCTTGGCCAACTGCATCGCGATGTTGGTGGAGTAGTCGCCGTGCTCACGCAGCTTGGGTCGCTCGACACGCACCTGGGCGGGCAGCACCGATCGGTCGAGGCGCTGGTCGTCCGCCAGGGACTGCAGGACCTCGCCGATGGTGCGGGCCAACTCTTCCGGGGTCACCGGGCCAGCGTATCGGCGGCGACCCCGTCCGCCCGGGCCGGCTGGATGGGCCGGACCCGCACCGGCGGCGAGCCCCGCAGATCAGCCGAGGAACCGGCGGATGATCTGGACCAGCAGGGCCGGCTCGAACGGCTTGGTGACGTACGCGTCCACGCCCACCTCCTCACCCCGCGCCAGGTCGGTGGACTGGGCCGAGGTGGTGACCATCACCACCGGCAGCCGCGCCGTGCTCGGGTCGTTCTTCAGCCGCCGCGCCGTCTCGAACCCGTCCAGCCGCGGCATCACCACGTCCAGCGTGATCAGGTCGGGCTCCAGCGCCGCGACTCGGTCCAGGCAGTCCTGGCCGTCGACCGCGGTGACGACATCGAACCCCTCCAGCTCGAGGTTGAGGCAGATGAGGTCGCGGATGGAGTCGGTGTCGTCCACCACGAGCACTCTGGGTCGGTCCGATGGCACAAGCAGACTTTAGGGGGCCGCCGGTCTTCGCGCAGCCGATCCGCGTAGTCTGCACGGGCTTGGCCCGTTTCGTTCCCGGTCACCGGGCGGGACTTCGGCGGCCAGCCGACCGACTGGTACTGTTTCCCGCGCCCGGGCCCCCGTAGCTCAGGGGATAGAGCACCCGCCTCCGGAGCGGGGTGCGCAGGTTCGAATCCTGCCGGGGGCACCAG
>CAZNCE010000154.1:0-8619 GCA_964571285.1 uncultured Nocardioidaceae bacterium
GGCTGGAGCGTGGCCGTACGTGTCGTGTTTCACCAGTTCGTGAAAGACGTGCGGCCGGAGCGTGGCCGAACGTTTCGTCTTTCACCAGATCGTGAAAGACGTGGCGTCGGGGCGCCACGGCCTACTTGTCGATGTCGCCCACCACGAAGAACATCGAGCCGAGGATCGCCACCATGTCGGCCACCACACACCCGCTGAGCAGTTCCGGCAGCACCGCCATGTTGTTGAACGACGCGGAGCGCAGCTTCATCCGCCACGGCGTCTTCTCCCCGCGCGACACCAGGTAGTAGCCGTTGATGCCCAGCGGGTTCTCGGTCCAGCAGTACGTCGCGCCCTCGGGCGCCTTGAGGATCTTCGGCAGCCGCTGGTTGATCGGCCCCGGCGGCAACGTGCGCAGCCGGTCGATGCAGGCGTCGGCGAGGTCCAGCGACGCGTGCACCTGATCGAACAGCACCGAGAACCGGGCGTACGCGTCGCCCTCGGACCGAGTCACGACCCGCAGCACTCCGTCGTCGAGCAGGTCGCCGTAGGCGAGGTACGGCTCGTCCCGCCGCAGGTCGAAGTCGACCCCGCTGGCCCGGGCGATCGGGCCGGACACGCCGTACTGCTGCACGAGCTCGGGGGACAGCCGACCCACGCCGACCGTACGGGCTTGGAAGATCTCGTTGCCCAAGATGATGTCGCGGATCTCGTCCAGCCGACGCCGCACCGCGGCCACGGCAGCCGCCGCCCGCCCGAGCCAGCCCGCGGGCAGGTCCTCCTTCAGCCCGCCGACCCGGTTGAACATGTAGTGCATCCGGCCGCCGGAGATCTCCTCCATCACCTGCTGCACCGTCTCCCGCTCCCGGAACGCGTAGAAGATCGGCGTGATCGCCCCGATCTCCAACGGGTACGAGCCGAGGAACATCAGGTGGTTGAGCACCCGGTTCAGCTCACCGAGCAGCGTCCGGGCCCACACCGCGCGCACCGGGACCTCCATGCCGAGCATCCGCTCCACGGCCAGCACCACGCCGAGCTCGGAGGAGAACGCGCTCAACCAGTCGTGCCGGTTGGCCAGCACGATGATCTGCCGATAGTCGCGCACCTCGAACAGCTTCTCCACGCCCCGGTGCATGTAGCCGATGATCGGCTCGCAGGCCACGATGCGTTCGCCGTCGAGGGTCAACCGCAGGCGGAGTACGCCATGGGTGGCCGGGTGCTGCGGACCGATGTTCAAGACCATGTCCTCGGTGGCCAGATCCTGGCCGCCGCCGCGCTCGTATCCACCGAAGCCGGCTGCCCCGGCCCCGACGCCCACGATGCGCTGCTCGCTCATACCCGCATCGTCCCACGCCGATCAGGCGGGTATCTCGATCCCGGCCGCCGCCCACACCCAGGCGAAGTCGCCGAGCCCGCCGGTCGCGGTCAGCTCCGCTGCGGCCGAGGCCCGCGACAGCGCCGCCACGTACGCCTGCGGGTCGCTGTGCGCGAGGTCCAGTGGCGGCCGGTCACCGTGGATCCCGAGCCGGTGCAGCGCCTCGCGCTGGGTCTCGACGCGCAGCGCGGTCAGCGAGTCCAGGGCCACATGGGCGGTGATGTCGCGGCTGCCGTCGGGCACGGTCTCGACCAGCAGGCCGTCCCGATAGGCGGTGAGACTGCCGGTCGGGGGCCGGTTGGCCGCGGTGTGGCCGTAGTCGATGGCGACCGCGATCCCGTGCTCGAGCCGGCCCACGGCGTCGGCCCATGCCCGGTCGCGTGGCGCGCCGATCTCGGCACGCTGCCCGGGTTCGGTCAGCGGCCACCAGGTGGTGAGCCACGGGTCGTCGACAGCCACCCCCAGCCGCTCCGCTCCGGTGGCCGGATCGACGTGCACCATGCGGGTGGTCCCGTGCTCGTCGACCTCGACCACGTCGCACGGGATCGTGTCCAGCCACTCGTTGGCGACGACCAGTCCGGTCAGCCGGTCCGGCAGGTCGGCGCGCCAGTCGATGTCGTCGGGGAGGCCGGGGGGCCGCTCGCCGACGTCGATCCCGGTCAACCACGAGTTCGTGTCGGCGGCCCGCAGCGCGGTGAGCAACTCCCCACCCCCGGAGCCGAGGTCGGTGATCTCGTCGGCGCCGATCCGGTCGGCCAATGCCAGGATCGCCTCGGCGAAGGCGGGGGACACGTGCACGGAGGTACGGAAGTGCGCCGCCGGGCGGTGTCGGCGGTAGAACCCCTGCGGACCGTACAGCGCCCTGGTCCAGGCCTCCCGCCAGGTCGGCAGTGCGGCTGACGACGCCACTGGCCCGCTCAGCGCCCGTCGATCACGGGATACACCTGCCACCGGGTCACGTCCTCCGGTGACTGGCGGGACCAGTGGGTGTCGCCGTAGTTGAGCCGAGCCCAGGTCGAGGGCTTGCGATGCGGCAGCTCCCCGCGCTCGAAC
This sequence comes from uncultured Nocardioidaceae bacterium, assembly GCA_964571285.1. Classification (GTDB taxonomy): domain Bacteria; phylum Actinomycetota; class Actinomycetes; order Propionibacteriales; family Nocardioidaceae; genus CAZNCE01. Next base: position 2,408 of record CAZNCE010000154.1, read on the forward strand.
CGCTCGCGCAGCGCCTGCAGCCTGCGCTCACGGCGGCTGCGCAGCAGTCCACGGATCATCGGCCCTCCCCGGGTCGGTCGTCGCGGTGCGCGACGAACGCGTTTCGCGCGAACCGCCCCGGTCCCGGAGCGCCCGCCCCCGAAAGTGTGACCGATAACACGGAAGAATGGGTACCCAGCCGGTGTTGTGGCTTTTACAGTGGGCGGGCGCACGATGACCACCCGGCCACACATCGTCCGGTACCCCGCGCAGGGGACTGGAACGAAAGGCAGGCAGATGGCCCGCATCGGAGTAGTCGGCGCTGGCCGCGTCGGTGCCGTCCTGGCGGCGGCGCTGCAGGCGGCCGGCCACCAGATCACCGGCGTCGGAGGCGAGTCCGACGCGACCCGGACCCGGATCGAGTTGTTGCTCCCCGGGGTCGAGGTGTTGAAGCCCACGGCGGTCGCCCGGGGAGCCGAGGTGCTGCTGCTGACCGTCCCCGACGACGTGCTGGACAACGTCGTCACCATGCTGTCTGCCGCCGGGGCCATCCGCGCCGGGCAGTTGGTCGTGCACACCAGCGGCCGCCACGGTGCCGACGTGCTGCGCCCCGCCGCGGCGCGTGGTGCCAGGGTCGCGGCCATGCACCCGGCGATGACCTTCACGGGCACCGAGGCCGACCTGGACCGGTTGCCCGGGACCGTGTTCGGCTGCACCGCCGACCACGAGGTGCGGCCGCAGGTGCAGGCGCTGGTGGACGACCTCGGTGGCCGGGTGCGCTGGATCCCGGAGTCCGAGCGGGTGCTGTACCACGCCGCGCTGGCCCACGGCTCGAACCACCTGGTCACGCTGGTCTCGCAGGCACGCGAACTACTGCTGCAGGCCGGCATCGACGACCCGCAGGCCGTGCTGCGGCCGCTGCTGGAGGCAGCGCTGGACAACGCCCTCGAGTACGGCGACGCCGCGCTCACCGGACCCGTCGTCCGCGGCGACATCGAGACCATCCGCGGGCACCTGGCGGTGCTCGCCGACGGCCCACCGGAGCGGTTCGACTCTTACCTGGCGATGGCGCGCGCCACCGCGGAGCACGCCGTACGGGACGGGCGGCTGCTGCCTCACCGGGCAGCCCGGATCGTGGGGTTGCTGGACGCCGCGGAGCGGAGCGTGTCCAGATGACGCCGCTGGTGGCGCGGACCCGCACCGACCTGGACGCCCTGCTCAAGGACGCGCGGTCCGGCGACGAGCGGCTGGTCCTGGTGCCGACGATGGGTGCGTTGCACGCCGGCCATGCCGAGCTGATCCGCACCGCGGCGCAGCCGGCGGGCGCCGTGGTGGTGTCGATCTTCGTCAACCCGCTGCAGTTCGGGCCGGCTGAGGACTTCGACCGCTATCCGCGAGCGTTCGACGACGACCTGCGGATCTGCGCCGACTCCGGCGCGGAGGTGGTGTTCGCCCCCGCGGTCGACGAGATGTATCCGGCCGGTGACCCGCAGGTGACCGTGGATCCCGGTCCGCTCGGCGGTGAGCTCGAGGGTGCGTTCCGGCCCGGCCATTTCGCCGGCGTGCTCACCGTGGTCGCCAAGTTGTTCGGTCTGGTTCGCCCGGACACGGCGGTGTTCGGTGAGAAGGACTACCAGCAACTCGTGCTGATTCGCCGGATGGCCGCCGAGCTGTGCATGGGTGTCGACGTGGTCGGAGCGCCGACCGTGCGTGCGCCCGACGGGCTCGCCCTGTCCTCCCGCAACCGCTACCTCGACGAGCCGGGCCGGCGTGCCGCCGCCGCGCTCTCGGCTGCGCTGCGGGCCGCGCGCGACGCGGCGGTGGACGGTCCGGCTGCGGCGCTGGACGCCGGGCACCGCGTGCTCGCGGAGACCGAGGGGGTCCACCCCGACTACCTGGAAATACGGGCCCCGGACCTGGGTCCGGCACCGCAGGCCGGTGCCGGCCGCGCGCTGGTCGCCGCGCGGGTGGGTGGGACCCGGCTGATCGACAACCTGCCGGTGACGCTCGGCCGGACGTCGGACCGGTCCACGGGCCAGCCGGTGAGCGCCGGTACGGGTGCAGACAACGGCGGAAGGGACTGACCATGCTGCGCACGATGATGAAGAGCAAGATCCACCGCGCCACCGTCACCCAGGCCGACCTGCACTACGTCGGCTCGGTGACCGTGGACGAGGACCTGCTGGACGCCGCCGACCTGCTGCCCGGGGAACTGGTGCAGATCGTCGACGTCACCAACGGGGCCCGGCTGGAGACCTACACCATCCCCGGCGAGCGCGGCTCCGGCGTCCTGGGCATCAACGGCGCGGCGGCCCGGCTGGTCCATCCGGGCGACCTCGTGATCCTGATCGCGTACGGCCAGATGGACACCGCCGAGGCGCGTGAGTTCACTCCGCGGGTGGTGTTCGTGGATGCGGACAACCGGATCATCGGCACCGGGTCCGATCCGGCGGAAGTGCTCGCCGGGATGACCGGCGGCCTGGTCCGCGGGGACACCCTGGCGTAATGCCGAACCGTACCTGTGCCGCCTCCGGGGGCCGCTGATGCTGCTGTGCATCGACATCGGGAACGCCCAGACGATGCTCGGGCTGTTCGAGGGCGACCGCGTCGTCCAGGACTGGCGGTTGGGCACGGACGAGCGCCGCACCGCCGACGAGTGGGCGGTGCTGTTCGGCGGCTTGCTGCGCAACGACATCCAGCGGATCGACGGCATCGCCTTGTGCTCGACGGTGCCGATGGTGCTGCACGAGATGCGCGAGACGCTTGCCCGGCACTTCGGCGGCGTGCCCAGCCTGGTGGTCGAGCCGGGAGTGCGCACCGGGGTGCCGGTGCTGATGGACAACCCGCGCGAGGTCGGCACCGACCGGATCTTGAACGCCCTGGCCGCCAAGCACCTCTACCCCGGACCCCGCATCATCGTCGACCTGGGCATCGCCACCACCTTTGATGTCGTGAGCGCGAAGGGCGAGTACGTCGGCGGCGCCATCGCACCCGGGATCGAGCTCTCGCTGGAGGCGCTGGGCCGGCGCGGGGCGCAGCTTCGTCGGGTGGAGTTGCGTGCCCCCCGCAGCCTGGTGGCCAAGAACACCGTCGAGGCGCTGCAGTCCGGCGCCGTGTACGGCCTGGCCGCCCAGGTCGACGGCATGGTCGAACGGATCATCGCCGAGCTCGGGTGGAGCGAGGACGAGGTCACGGTGGTGGTCACCGGCGGCCCGGCCACGCTGGCAGCCGCCGAGTGTCGGGTGCGGATGGAGCACGAGCCCTGGCTCACCCTGATCGGGCTGCGGCTCGCCTACGAGCACAACGTACGCTGACCTGCCATGGACCCCGCCCCCGACCCAGCGCTGGAACCAGCACTGGACCCAGCGCTGAACTCTGTGCTGGACCAAGCCGCTGACCCGGTTTCTGACTCTGGCCCGGAGTCCGGCCTGCCCGAGCAGATGCGGGTACGCCTGGACAAGCGCGGCCGCCTGATCGAGCAGGGCATCCAGCCGTACCCGATCGCGGTGCCCCGCACCCACACCCTGCGCGAGGTGCGGGATCGGTTCGACGCCGCCGGGCTGGCGCCGGACACCCACACCGGCGAGCAGGTCTCGGTGACCGGCCGGGTGATCTTCCAGCGCAACACCGGGAAGCTGTGCTTCGCCAGGTTGCGCGAGGGTGACGGCACGGAGCTGCAGGCGATGCTGTCGTTGGCCGACGTGGGCGAGGAGTCCCTGAGCGAGTTCAAGGCGATGGTGGACATCGGCGACCTGCTCTCGGTCACCGGTGAGGTCATCACGAGCCGTCGCGGCGAGCTGTCGGTCCAGGCCCGAGAGTGGCAGCTGGCGGCCAAGGCGCTGCGGCCGCTGCCCAACGAGCACCATCCGCTCAGCGACGAGGCGCGGGTACGGCTGCGCTATGTCGACATGATCGTGCGGCCGGAGGCCCGGGAGATGGTGCGGACCAAGGCGACCGTGCTCCGGTCGCTGCGGGACACGCTGCAGCGGTGGGACTTCGTCGAGGTGGAGACGCCGGTGCTGCAGCTGACCCAGGGCGGTGCCGCTGCCCGGCCGTTCCGCACGCACCTGAACGCGTTCGACCAGCAGATGCTGCTGCGGATCGCGCTGGAGCTGGACTTGAAGAAGGCGATGATCGGCGGCATCGACCGGGTGTACGAGATCGGGCGCACGTTCCGCAACGAGGGCCTGGACTCCACCCACGCCGCGGAGTTCTCGATGCTGGAGGCCTACCACGCCTACGGCGACTACCGGACCATGATGGACCTGACCCACGACCTGGTGCTGGACGCCGCCCGGGCGGTCGGCCGCACGGTGGTGCCCGCCCGCGACGGGACCGAGATCGACCTTTCCGCCGAGTGGCAGGAGGCGGCCATCCTCGACCTGGTCTCGGACGCGATCGGCGAGCAGGTGGATGTCGAGACGCCAACGGAGAAGCTGCGCGGCCACGCGGCCCGTTTCGACGTCGCCCTGCAACCGGATTGGGGGTTCTCGGAGATCGTGGTGGAGCTGTTCGAGCAGCTGGTGGAGCGGACCCTGCTGCGCCCGACCTTCGTCAAGGACTACCCGGCGCAGGCGCGACCGTTGGCCAAGCCGCACCGCAGCGTCCCCGGGCTGAACGAGGCCTGGGATCTGATCATCAACGGTGTCGAGCTCGCCCCGGCCTACACCGAGCTCAACGACCCGGTGCTGCAGCGCGAGCGGCTCACCCAGCAATCGCTGCGGGCCGCGGCCGGCGACCCGGAGGCGATGGAGCTGGACGAGTCGTTCCTGCGGGCGATGGAGTACGGCATGCCGCCGGCCGGTGGCCTGGGGATGGGGGTGGACCGGCTGGTGATGCTGCTCACCGGGGCGGGCATCCGCGAGACCATCCTGTTCCCGTTGCTGCGCCCGGAGTGACCACAGCCCGAAGGCCCGCACGATGGCCGGGGAATGGGTGCCAAAAGACCTGCGAATGGTCCTGGATATGGCCCGTTCCGCCGGCCCGGTAGCTCCAGCGATGGTGGCAGAATGTCCCGTCATTTGTGGCGACAATCACGGCCGGAATTCGAGCAATAGTTGGCTGGCGTGTTCGGCGGGTAGCGCCCTGTCACGAATTTGCTGATCGTTGAACTGAAGGCAACATCTCTCGGCTGTTCTTGATCGGCCAGGAATCCGATTTGTCGCGGAATAGCGGTTCCTCTACAGTTCCAAATGCAAATCCCTTGTTCTCAGGCGAGTTCAGCGGGCACAGAAAGGCGGCAGCACATGGCACAGAAGGTCGTCGTCCATCTCTTGGACGACCTCGACGGGTCGGACGCGGACGAGACCGTCCAGTTCGGCCTGGACGGCGTGTCGTACGAAATCGACCTGTCGGACGCGAATGCCGGGAAGCTGCGGGACGCGCTGGCGGAGTACGTCGGCTCGGCCCGGCGGGTCGGCGGCCGCCGCCGGCGGAGCGCCCGCAGCGAGCCGCGCGCCGTGTCCAGCGCAGCGGAGGTCCGTGAATGGGCCCGTGCGAACGGGTACCAGGTCTCCGACCGTGGCCGGGTCCCGGCCGACGTCCAAGAGGCCTACGACGCCGCCCACTGACGCCCGGATACCGACCGATTCCCCCGCACCGCCCGCCGCGATGCGGGGGAATCGCGGTGTGTGGCGCCCTGGTCGGGCGGTTTCCGCCCAGCCGTGGCGTCCGAATCGTGGAGCAGTCGTCCGGCGTTCGCTGTGGGCGTAACCGAAAGCGGTGCCGGCCCGTGGAACGGGGAACAGTTGGCAGGTGAGAGCGGTTATTCAGGACGCGGAGCCGAATCGGCGAAGCGAGCGGGCGTAACGATCGGGCCAACCTGTGGACCTGGGCAGGTTGGCGGATGCCCCAGTCCGACTACAGTGGCGTACGCGGAGCGGAGCAGACCGCGCACCGCGGGCGTCAAGCCTCACCGAGGCCCATGCTGAGGAGTATGAGCAGATGTTTGAAAGGTTCACCGACCGCGCGCGTCGGGTCGTCGTCCTGGCACAGGAGGAGGCCCGGCTGCTCAGCCACAACTACATCGGTACCGAGCACATCCTCCTGGGCCTGATCCACGAGGGCGAGGGTGTGGCCGCCAAGGCCCTGGAGAGCCTCGGCATCTCGCTGGAGGCGGTGCGCGCCCAGGTCGAGGAGATCATCGGCCAGGGGCAGCAGGCGCCGAGCGGGCACATCCCGTTCACCCCGCGGGCCAAGAAGGTGCTGGAGCTGAGCCTGCGCGAGGCGCTGCA
>CAZNCE010000155.1:0-8613 GCA_964571285.1 uncultured Nocardioidaceae bacterium
GGCGCTGGTCGCCGAGGGGGTCTGCGAGGTCACCCTGCTGGGCCAGAACGTGAACTCGTACGGCGTCGAGTTCGGCGACCGCTACGCGTTCGGCAAGCTGCTGCGCGCGTGCGGCGAGATCGCCGGGCTGCGGCGGGTCCGGTTCACCTCGCCGCACCCGCGGGACTTCACCGACGACGTGATCGCCGCGATGGCCGAGACGCCGAACGTGATGCCGCAGCTGCACATGCCGCTGCAGTCCGGTTCGGACGCCGTGCTCAAGGCGATGCGTCGCTCGTACCGCCGCGACCGGTACCTCGACATCCTGCGGCGGGTGCGCGAGGCGATGCCGGAGGCGGCGATCACCACCGACATCATCGTCGGCTTCCCGGGTGAGACCGAGGCCGACTTCGAACAGACCATGGACGTGGTCCGCGAGGCGCGGTTCGCCGGCGCGTTCACCTTCCAGTACTCCAAGCGCCCCGGCACACCCGCCGCGGAAATGGGGCAACAGCTGCCCAAGGAGGTCGTGCAGGAGCGATACGAGCGCCTGGTCGAGCTGGTCAACGACATCACGTGGCAGGAGAACCAGCGTCTCGTCGGGCGGACCGTCGAGCTGCTGGTGGCCGAGGGGGAGGGCCGCAAGGACGCCGAGACGCACCGGATGAGCGGTCGCGCCCCGGACAACCGGCTGGTGCACTTCGTCGCCGCGCCGGACCTGGCCGTACGGCCCGGCGACCTGGTCGACGTGCAGGTCACCCATGCGGCGCCGCACCACCTGCTGTCGGACCGGCCGATCGGCAGCGGCTCCGTGCGGCGTACCCGCTCGGGTGACGCCTGGGAGGCGCGCACCGCCCCGGCCGGCTCCGACTCGGCGAAGGGTGTGCTGCTGGGCATGCCCACCGTGGGCGCACCGGCTGGCTGAAGCGCCAACCCTGTCAGTGTTCGCCGTCGCCGCCCTCTGTCCGCACCCGCCGTTGCTGGTGCCGCAGCTCGCCGCGGGGGCCGCGGCGGAGCTGGACGATCTGCGCGCTGCCTGTGACCGGGCGGTCGGCGCGCTGCTGGCGGCGAGCCCCGCGCGGATATTGGTGATCGGAGGCGGATCCCAGGACGTGCGCGGCGGGCCGGAGCTCGGCGGGTCGATGTGCGGGTACGGCGTCGACGTCCATGCCGGAAGCCTCGCCGACGAGTCGCTGCCGCTGTCCTTGACGGTCGGCGCCTGGCTGCTGCAAAGAGCCGGCTGCGCGGCTTCGGTGCGGTTCCTCGGGTACGGCGAGGCGGCCACCCCAGGTGGGTCGGACATCGGCGCTCGGGACCCGGGCGCGTCGGCACCGGACCTGCCGGATCGACGGTTGGCTGAGTGGGCGGACCGGGTGGCGGCCGAGGTCACCGGTCCGGAGCCGGTCGCGGTGCTGGCGATGGGCGACCTGAGTGCCCGGCGCAGCACGGCGGCCCCTGGCTATCTGGACGACCGCGCCGCCGGCTTCGATCGCGCGGTGGTGCGGGCGCTGGCGAGCCCCGACCCAGCGGTGCTGCGGGGCCTGGACGCCGCGCTGGCGGGCGAGCTGTGGGTGGCCGGCCTGCCGGCGCTGGTCGGTCTGGCGGCCTGCGCGACGGCCGACCCCGGTCAGGCGAGGGATCCGGATGTCGATACGGCCCCGGGGCTCAGCGCCACCATCCACTACGACGACGCGCCGTACGGCGTCGGCTATGTGGTGGCGACCTGGCAACGCCCGCGTTCGGCCGGGTGACCCGCCGGGCACGGTCGGATCAGCGCCGACGCGGCTGGTACAGGCCAGGCTCGGAGTGGCCGGTGATCGCCAGCCGGTTCCAGGAGTTGATGGTGACGATCGCGAACACCAGGTTCGCGTAGGTCTCCTCGTCGAACGCGGCGCGCGCCGCCGCCTCGACCTCGGGAGGGACGTGCCCGTCGGCGATCAGCGTGACCTCTTCGGTGAGCGCGAGCGCGGCCCGCTCCGCGGGCGTGTAGACGGTGGCCTCGCGCCAGGCGTTGAGCATGTACAGCCGCTCCTCGGTCTCGCCCAGGGCGCGCGCGTCCTTGTAGTGCATGTCGATGCAGAAGGCACAGCCGTTGATCTGCGAGGCACGCAGCTTGACCAACTCGTACAGGTGGTCGTCGAGCGGACCCGACTTGGCGGCCTGCTCCATGGCGAGCATCGCCTGGTAGCCCGCGGGGAACGGCTTGTAGAGGTCGACCGGCTCCGGCCGGGGATCAGTCGTGGTGGTCATGAATCCAGGCTAGATCGCCCGGATCCGTGCAAATTCGGACCGCGAGGGTGGCCCGGGCGCCGGGTGGCAGTCGGTACCAGTGCCGGCCGAACCAGGTGCTGCCGAACTCACGCTGCTGCGGCGCCGAGGTGCTGCTGCGGTGCCGAGGCCGATCCCCCAGGACCCACCGGGTCGGGATCGGGGACCGCCGGGTCGGGTGCTGGCTGCGGTCCGCCGGGATCGGGTACGACCGGATCCGGCCGGTCGGGTCCAGGTCCGGGCGCGGGTGGGTTCGGCGCCGGATCGGGAGACGGACTCGGGCTCGGGATCGGACCTGGACGCAGCGGATCGGGCACGGTGGTGTCGCCGGTGGTCGAGGCCGCCGCTGGTGCCGCCGTTGGGGCCGCCGCTGGTGCCGCCGCTGGGGCCGCTCCGGCGCGGTGGGACGGGGCTGGGCGGAGTTGGTGGGCCGGGGAATGGTGCACAGCGTGCACACGGGCGTTGGTGCTCATCGCAACCTCCGGATGATCAGGTACTCCACACACTTCCCGACGTGCGCACGCGGGTAACGCTGACCGGGGCGGCCCCGGCGAGATGTGGGCCCTGACCGGGCTTCGGCCCGGCCGCCGAAGCGGCCGGGCCGACACGTCCCCCGAGTTCTGGGTCCGGCGAAGGGCCCGCCCGCCGGTGGGGCGGCCCGGTGCCGGAGCGTGGCCGGAGTGCGCCTCAGGCACTCCGGATCTACTCACCTGCAGGTCGGTTGCCTCGCCCCGCGTCCGGGATGTCGTCGTTCTTCCCGTCCAGTGCATCCAGCCGGTCGCCGGTCTGGTCGACGGCGGAGTCGATCCGCTCGGTGTGCTTGCCGCCCGTCTTCTGGTCGACGACGTCACCGGCCTTGCCCAGACCGTCGCCGATCGTGTCCCCGTGCTGGTCGACCGCGTCGGTCGCCTTGCCCTTGAACTTGTCGAACAGGCCCATGGTCCCTCCTCGGATCTGGAACGGTGCGCTGCCAGTTTGTCCGGATTCGGCGGGTTATACACATCTCGCGGCGGATTTTTGACTGAGTGGCCGGGTGACACCTCCGTCGCAACCGGTCGCGGACCGGTCAGCCGCGGCCCGGCCCGTCTGGACCCGGCTGTCCATCCGCACCGCCGGACGGAGACCCCGGCCCGTCCTCGGGCGTCTCGGGGCGGTTGCCCCGGTCCAGCCGGTTGAGCTGCCCCTTGGCGGCGCCCAGGCCCTTGTCGATCTTGTCGCGGTACTTGCCGCCGGTCTTCTCGTCGACGAACTCGCCGGCCTTGTCCATGCCGCCCCGGATCTTGTCGCCGTGCTCTTCGACGACCTCCTCGGCCTTGCCCTTGATCTTGTCGAACATGCTCATCGGTGTGCTCCTTCGGGATGCCTGCTTCGCTGAACTACTGGTGTTTGTGGATCGATCCTTCCCGGTGTCGGCGATCGCATGCTTGGAAGACTAGGCACATGCCCGTGCCACCCGTGCTCGCGATCATCGGCCCCACCGCCAGCGGCAAGTCTGAGCTCGCCGTGCAGGTGGCCCTGCGTGCGGGCGACGCAGAGATCGTCAGCGGGGACTCCATGCAGGTCTACCGCGGGATGGACATCGGTACCGCCAAGCTGCCGGTCGAGCAGCGCGCCGGCGTGCCCCACCACCTGCTGGACATGCTCGATCCCAGCGAGCCGGCCACGGTGGCCGAGTTCCAACGGATGGCCCGTGCTGCCATCGACGACTGCCATGCGCGCGGTGTGCTCCCCATCCTGGTCGGCGGGTCGGCCCTGTACGTCCGGGCGGTGCTGGACCGGTTCGACTTTCCGGGCACCGATCCGGCCGTACGCGCCCAGCTGGAGCGGGCACTGCAGACGCATGGCGCCGGCCCGCTGCACGACCGGCTGCGCGACCTCGATCCGGCCGCCGCCGAGGCGATCCTGCCCAGCAACGGGCGGCGGATCGTCCGTGCGCTGGAGGTGGTGACGATCACCGGCCGACCGTTCGCGGCGTCGCTGCCCGAACGCGACTACGTCTACCCGGGGGCGGTGCAGATCGGCCTCGCGGTCGAGCGAGCCGACCTCGACCGGCGCATCGCCGAGCGCGTCCACCGGATGTGGGAGGCCGGCCTGGTCGAGGAGGTGCGCCGGCTGGCCGACGCCGGACTGCGCGAAGGGCCGACGGCCAGTCGCGCGCTGGGGTACGCGCAGGTGCTGGCGTCCCTGTCGGGTGAGATCAGCGAGCAGGCGGCGCTGGACGAGACCATCCGCGCTACGCGCCGGTTCGCCAGGCGGCAGGACCAGTGGTTCCGCAAGGACCCCCGCATCCGGTGGCTGTCCTATAACCGGAGCGATCTGCCACAAAGTGTCATCGAGGCGTTGCACTCCGCGGTTTACGGGTAGAGGCTCGGACAGCCGTCCACGATGGGGAGCCCAGATGTCCGCAGCCCGACACAACCCAGGCCAGTCCCGCGCGGCGTCGCCGGCCGCTTCCGGCTCCGCCGGAACCCGGTCAGCACACCCCGCGGCCCGGTACGCCCGGCGCCCCGCATCCCGGTTGGCCGCCGGGATCACCGCCGGCCTGCTCGCGGCCACGGCCGTCGGCACCGGGTTGGTGGGGACCGGCGCTGCCCCGGCGAACGCGAACCCCCGGGAGACCGAGAAGAACCCGGTCGCCGTCGGCGGCGGCGGTGCGGTGTCGTCGGTCGACCCCGAGGCGACCGCCGCCGGGATCGAGGTGTTGCGCAAGGGCGGGAACGCGACCGATGCCGCCATCGCCACCGCGGCGGTGCTCGGCGTCACCGAGCCGTACAGCACCGGCATCGGCGGCGGCGGGTTCTTCGTGCACTACGACGCGGCGACCGGCCAGGTCGAGACCATCGACGGCCGCGAGACCGCGCCGATGGCGATGCCGCACGACGCGTTCATCGACCCGGCGACCGGCGAGCCGTACCCGTTCACGCCCGAGCGGGTCACCAGCGGCGTCTCCGTGGGCGTACCCGGCACGCCGGCGACCTGGGAGGTCGCGCTGGACAAGTGGGGCACGCTCAACCTCCGGCAGGCCCTCATGCCGGCCATCCGGGTGGCGTCCCGCGGGTTCGTGGTGGACGAGACGTTCCGGTCGCAGACCCTGGACAACGCGGAGCGGTTCGCGGCGATCGAGCCCACCAAGGAGCTCTACCTGCCCGGTGGTGACGCCCCGCAGGTCGGCACGATCTTCCGCAACCGCGACCTGGCGCACACCTACCGGATGCTGGGCCGGCAGGGGGCCGACTGGTTCTACAACGGGCCGATCGCACAGGAGATCGTCGACGTGGTGCAGGACCCGCCGACCACGCCGGACACCACGCTGCCGGTGCCGCCCGGGTTCATGGAGACCTCCGACCTGGCCGACTACAGCGTGCGCACCCCGGCGCCCACGCACGTGGGCTACCGCGGGCTCGACGTGTACGGCATGGCGCCGCCGTCCAGCGGTGGTTCGACCGTCGGTGAGGCGCTGAACATCCTCGAGCAGTTCGACTTGTCCGGCCAGCCGGTGGCCCAGGTGCTGCACTACTACCTGGAGGCCAGTGCGCTGGCCTACGCCGACCGGGCCAAGTACCTCGGGGACTCCGACTTCGTGGACGTACCCCTGGACGAGATCCTGTCCGACGGCTTCGCCGCCGAGCGGGCGTGCCTGATCGACCCCGACCACGCGGCCGACAAGCCGGTGGCACCCGGGGAGGCCGACGGCGACTACGCCGGCTGCGACGGTGGCGGGCAGGCCGCGCCGGACGTCGACACCGAGGGCCTGTCCACGTCCCACCTGACCGTGTGGGACAAGTGGGGCAACGTGGTGGCCTACACGCTGACCATCGAGCAGACCGGCGGCAGCGCGATCCTGGTGCCCGGCCGGGGCTTCTTGCTGAACAACGAGCTGACGGACTTCTCCGCGGTGTACGACCCGGACGACCCGAACTCGATCGAGCCCGGCAAGCGGCCGCGGTCGTCGATGGCGCCCACCATCGTGCTGTCCGGCGGTGAGCCGTGGCTGGCGCTCGGCTCGCCCGGCGGGTCGACGATCATCACCACGGTGCTGCAGACGCTGGTGAACCGGGTCGACCTGGGGATGGACCTGCCGGACGCGATCGCCGCGCCGCGGGCCAGCCAGCGCAACACCGCGTCGGTCACCTCGGAACCGGAGTTCATCGACGCCTACGAGGACCTCCTCGCGCCGTACGGGCACGTGCTGGTGCCGTCCGGCGACGCGTTCACCTCGGCGGCCGAGATCGGCGCCGCGACCGGCATCGAGGCGCTCCCGGACGGGCGGCTGCAGGCCGCGGCCGAACCGGTGCGCCGCGGCGGCGGCGACGCGGGCGTGGTGCAACCCTCGCAGCGCTGACGGCCGGCCCGCCCCGGGGTTCGTTGGTGCGTTCGTGGTTCGTAGTGATCGCGCCCGGTGGGCGTTCGCCGGTCGACCAAAGTAGGGGTGCGGCGGCGGCCGAAGACGGTGGCCCGGTGTCGGCCCGGCTGCCTAGCCTGACCCCGTGCGGTCCACCACCCCCGACGCGTATCAGCCGGAGCTGTCGCGGCTGTCGTCGGCATGGCGGTACGGCCTGGCGGCTCTGCTCGGTGTCCTGCTCTGGGTGAGTGCCGCCGGGTCGCAGGACCGGTTCGCGGAGTGGTGGCTGTGGGCCGACCTGGCCATCGGCGCCGTCGCCCTGGTGCTGATGCGCTACCGCCGCCGCTGGCCGCTGGCGACCGCCGCTGTGGTCACCCTGCTCGGCATGGTCTCGATGACGTCGCTCGGTCCGTGCGTCGTCGTCACGGTGTCGCTGGCGACCCGGCGCCGCTGGTCGGAGATCTTGAGCATCGGTCTGTTCGGCGTGCTGTGCGGCGAGGCGTCGCGACTCATCCACCCGCCGGCACAGGGCGAGCCGTGGTGGATCGTCAGCATCACCAACGTGGTCGCGACCGTCGCGATGCTGGCGATCGGCATGTACATCGGCTCCCGGCGCGAGCTGCTGTGGACCCTGCGGGACCGGGCCGAGCGGGCCGAGGCCGAGCAAGGTCTGCGGGTGGCCCAGGCCAGGTCCACCGAGCGTGCCCGGATCGCCCGCGAGATGCACGACGTCCTGGCCCACCGGATCTCGCTGGTCGCGATGCACTCCGGCGCGCTCACGTACCGGACCAACCTCACCCCGGAGCAGGTCGCCCGCAGCGCCGAGGTGATCCACTCCAACTCCCAGCAGGCGTTGGTCGACCTGCGGCACGTGCTGGGCCTGCTGCGCGACGACGCGGGTGCGCCGGACCGGCCGCAGCCCACGTACGCAGACCTCGAGTCGCTGGTGCAGGAGGCGACCGACTCGGGCATGCGGATCGACCTGCAGACGCGGGTGAGCACGGACGGGCAGATGTCGGAGCAGACCGGGCGGACGCTGTACCGGATCGTGCAGGAGGGGCTCACCAACGCCCGCAAGCACGCCCCGAACGCCACGGTCAGCATCAGCATCGCGGGCGACGACGACCGCGGCGTGGACCTGTGCATGAACAACCCGCTGCCGCCCACCGGCCACCCGGACGAGCGGCCGGGTCGGCCCGCGTACCCGACCTCGGGGCTCGGGCTGGTCGGACTGGCCGAGCGCGCCGAGCTCGCCGGCGGTTGGTTGCGCACCGAGTCGAGCAGCAGCGAGTTCACCTTGCGAGGATGGTTGCCGTGGACGGCATGACGTCGGTGCTGATCGTCGATGACGACCCGCTGGTACGGGCCGGGCTGGCGCTGATCCTGGGCGGCAGCGACGAGCTCGAGGTGGTGGGCGAGGCGGAGGACGGTGAGCAGGCGCTCGCGCTGGTGGCCGAGCACCGGCCGGACGTGGTGCTGATGGACATCCGGATGCCGAGGCTCAACGGGATCGAGGCCACCGAGCGGCTGCGGGCCACCGACGATCCGCCGGAGGTCATCGTGCTGACGACCTTTGACGCCGACGACTACGTGATCCGGGCGCTGGGGGCCGGCGCGAGTGGATTCCTGCTCAAGGACACCGCGCCGCCGGACATCGTCGAGGCGGTTCGCCGGGTGGCGGCCGGGAGCCCGATGCTCTCGCCGAGCGTGACCGCGCAGCTGATCCGGCAGGTCGCCGGCTCGGGGCGCAGCAGCCGGGCCTCGGTCGCCAAGGAACGGATCGCGGCGCTGACCGAACGGGAGACCGAGGTCGCGATCGCCGTGGGGCGCGGCTGGAGCAACGCCGAGATCGCCAAACGGCTGTACCTCAGCGTGCCGACCGTGAAGGCGCACATCTCCCAGCTGTTCACCAAGCTGCAGGTCACCAACCGGGTCCAGGTCGCCATCTGCGTGCACGACGCCGAACTCGTCTAGCTGGCGGTAGGGGCTGTCAACCTGGGTTGGGCGCACGTGTGGGTGCTCCG
>CAZNCE010000156.1:0-8593 GCA_964571285.1 uncultured Nocardioidaceae bacterium
GAAGGTGACCTACAAGGTCGAGGCGACCCGTGTCGAGCAGCGCACCGACTTCGACCGCCTGATCATCGACGTCGAGACCAAGCAGTCGATGCGTCCGCGGGACGCTGTCGCCAGCGCCGGCAAGACGCTGGTCGAGCTGTTCGGGCTGGCCCGGGAGCTCAACCTGGAGGCCGAGGGCGTCGACATCGGGCCCTCCCCGGTGGACGAGCAGCTGGCCGCCGACCTGGCGTTGCCGGTCGAGGACCTGCAGCTGACCGTCCGGTCGTACAACTGCCTGAAGCGCGAGGGGATCCACACCGTCGGCGAGCTGATCTCGCGTTCGGAGCAGGACCTGCTCGATATCCGCAACTTCGGGTCCAAGTCGATCGACGAGGTGACCGCCAAGCTGGCCGAGATGGGCCTGTCGCTGAAGGACAGCGCACCCGGCTTCGACCCCAGCGCCGCGATCGCCGCGTCCTTCGAGGACGAGGACGACAGCTTCGTCGAGGACGAGCAGTACTAAGCCCGACGGGCGGTGTCCGGTCCGTTCCGGCACCGCCCGCCCCGGCTTCCCGCAGCACCCGACCCATCCGATGACGACCGTCCGGGTACCTGACACGGCCCGGAGGTGAGGGAGACACCAAGATGCCCACCCCGACCAAGGGCAAGCGCCTCGGCGGCAGCCCCGCGCACGAGCGGATGATCCTGGCCAACCTGGCCACGGCGCTGTTCGAGCATCGCCGGATCACCACCACCGAGGCCAAGGCGCGGCGGCTGCGGCCGTTCGCCGAGCGACTGATCACCAAGGCGCGCCGTGGCGACCTGCACGCGCGCCGGCAGGTGATGCGAGTGATCCGCGACAAGACCGTCGTGCACGAGCTCTTCACCGAGATCGGGCCGATGTTCGCGTCCCGCCCGGGCGGCTACACCCGGATCACCAAGGTGGGCCCGCGCAAGGGCGACAACGCACCGATGGCCGTTATCGAGCTGGTGACTGAGGAGTACACCCCGTCGGCCAAGACGTCGGCCGAGCCGGCGGCGGCCGCTGCCGTCGACGAGCAGCCTGCCGACGAGCCTGCGGCGGAGCCGGCCGCGGACGAGGCCGCGGCGGAGGACACCACCGAGTCGGCCGACGAGTCGACCGAGTCCGCCGAGGCCACTGAGCCGGCCGAGAGCGCAGAGCAGGCCGAGAGCGCAGAGTCCGGCGACGCGGCCCGAGCCGACGGTACGGCTGAGTCCGGCGAGTCGACCGAGACCGACGAGAACAAGGGCTGATCCGAAGCGGCCAGGCCGGCCGCACACGGGCCTGGGCCCGGGCAGCAGGAGAGAGTCCCGCCGCCCGGGCCCTGCGCTTGCTCAGGCCCTGCCTGGGTCAGAGCTCACCGATGAGCGCGATGATCTGCGGCAACGTCTTGCCGATCAGGCCGAGGTCGCGCAGCAGCATGTTCTTCGGGTCGAGGTATTGCACGACCCTCAGCTGCACCGCTGACTTCACCACGTCGGCAGGCACGGTCCGGCTCGGCCATGGCACCAACCGGTCACTGGTGACGAAGGGGATGCTGTCCCCGTCGACGCCGTACTGGTGCTTCTCGGCGTCCGGATCGGACGGCCAGACGGCCGTGCCGTTCTTGTCCAGCAACACCGGAACGGCGCTGCCGTGGAAGCCGGTCCAGTCGTTCGTGCACCAGATGTGGGTCGATCCCTCGATCACACCCGTGCTGCTCATGGTCGCCGTGCTGTGCATCCACTGACCGCTGCCCGGGTCCGGCACCTCCTGGTCTCCGGTGTCCGCGCACAGTGGGTACGTGATGCCGCTGCCGGACGAGTTGTCGCTGTCGGACGAGCCGCCGGTGGCGCTCCCGGATGAGCTGCCACTCTGGTCCGGTGGCGGCACTACGACGGTCCCGCCGCGGCCGATACCTGTCGTCGGGCGCGAGTTCGACAGATCCGGAATTTGCCTTCTGTACATAGGGATTCTCCCCCGTTCTGGGCGGCCCAGCTGCCGCCATCCCAGAGGAGGTGACAAGCAAGCAGTTGATACACGACAACTGTTTAATCATGGCAACTAAATGTGACCGTCGGGCAGATCGCCCTAGAGTGCGGTTGGTCGCGATCCGGTAGGAGGTGTGTGGTGCGACTGCGGCTCGATGTGGCCTACGACGGGACCCGGTTCTCGGGCTGGGCGGTGCAACCCGACCGCCGTACCGTCCAGGGTGAGCTCGAGGCAGCCCTGCGCACGCTGCTGCGGCGGGCCGACCTGTCGCTGACCTGCGCCGGTCGCACCGACGCCGGAGTGCACGCCCGCGGCCAGGTGTGCCATGTCGACCTGCCGGACGACACCGACCCCGCCCAGCTGCTGCGCCGGATCGGGCGACTGCTGCCCGAGGACGTCCGGGTGCGCGCCGCCACCGAGGTCGGTGAGGACTTCGACGCCCGGTTCTCCGCGCTGTGGCGCAGGTACGCCTACCGGGTCTGCGACCGGCCGCAGAGCGCCGACCCGCTGCGCCGCCACGAAGTGCTGTGCTGGCGCCGGCCGCTCGACGTCGTGCAGATGAACAACGCCGGCCAGGCGCTGCTCGGACTGCACGACTTCGCCGCCTACTGCAAGCGACGCGACGGCGCCACCACCGTCCGCACCCTGCTCCAGCTGCACTGGGAGCGCGACTCCAGCGGCCTGTGCGTGTGCACGGTGGTGGCGGACGCGTTCTGCCACCACCTGGTCCGCTCCCTGGTCGGGGCGCTGCTCGCGGTGGGGGAGGGCGGGCGCTCCACCGACTGGCCGGGCGCGGTGCTGCGGGCCGGGGTCCGCGACTCCGCCGTGCAGGTCGCCCCGGCACACGGGCTGACCCTGGAGGAGGTCGGCTACCCGGCGGCGGAGGAGTGGGCCGACCGCGCGACCACGGCCCGCGCGATGCGGAGCCGGCCGTGACCGAGCACTACTTCAGCGCGGAGCCGGGCTCCGCGGACGAGCGCGCCACCATCGAGACCACCTTCTGGGGGCACGATCTGCGGCTGGAGACCGCCACCGGCGTGTTCTCCCACGGTCGCATCGACAAGGGCACCGCGGTGCTGTTCCGCCGCCCGCCGCCCGCCCGGAACGGACCGATGCTCGACCTCGGCTGCGGGTACGGCGTGATCGCGTGCGCGCTGGCGCTCGCCGCGCCGGCGGCACAGGTCTGGGCGGTGGACGTGAACCGACGCGCGCTCGAATTGGCTGCCGGCAACGCCGCGCGCAATGGCGTCGCCGACCAGGTGACGGCGGCGCTCCCGGAAGACGTACCCGACGACCTGCGGTTCACCGAGATCTGGTCCAACCCACCGATCCGCGTGGGCAAGCAGGCCCTGCACGATCTGCTGCTGCAGTGGCTGCCACGGCTCACCCCGGACGGGCGCGCGGTGCTGGTGGTCGGCCGCAACCTCGGCTCGGACTCACTGCAGACCTGGCTGCTGGGTCAGGGCTACCGGTGCGAGCGAGCCACCAGCGCCAAGGGCTTCCGGGTCCTGGAGGTACGCCCTCCGGGCTGATCCGGGTGAGCCGCGTCGGACCCGGCCCGCGGGTCGCCGAGGCCCCTTGGCCTAGGCGTCCGCCGCGATGGCACGCAGCCGCTGTTGGCATTCGGTCACGAACTCCGGGTAGGTCTCCCAGTAGTAGGGGATCCCGCTGGCGGCGACCAACAGCGACCACGCGCGGGCGCGCATCCAGATCGCGTCGTCGAGCCCGAGCGCCACTCGGTAGGCGCCGCGAGCGGCCGCTGGGAGATCCCAGATCGGCGCGTGCTCGGCGTCGGGGTGGCCGATGGAGAGCCCACCGAAATCGATCACCGCGGTGATCCGGCCCGACCGCACCAGCACGTTCGTCGGTTTCAGGTCACCGTGGAGCCACACGTGCCGGCCCCGCGGCGGTGGCAGTCGCGAGGCTGCCGTCCAGATCTCCTGCAGCGCGTCGACGTCGAGACCTGTGGGCAGGCCGCGGATGGCGGTCAGGCAGTCGGCCAGCCAGCCGTCGTGCTCCTGCAGCAGCCCGCCCCGGTACCACTCCAGCTCGCCGGCCCGCCGGGCACCGAGCAGATCGCAGGAGTGCAGCTCCCGCACGAACGCAGCCAGGTCGCGTCCGTAGGTGGTCCAGTCCTCGACGCTGTCCGGACCGGCCGGCTCGCCGTCGATCCAGCGATACAGGGCCCACGCGAAGGGAAACCCGGACGAGGGCTCGCCGGCGAAGACGGGTTCGGGCACTCGCCGGCCGAGTCGCGGTGCGAGCCGGGGCAGCCAGCGGAGCTCCTTGCGGAGTGCCGACTCGGTGCCGCGGGTGCGGGGGATCCGCATCAGCAGCCCGGTGCCGACTCGGTACATGGTGTTGTCGGTCCCAGCGCCGACCGGGTCGATGTGCAGGTCGAGCAGATCCGGGCGTTGCCGCGCGATCAGGTCACGAGCGACGTCGACTCCCGCGGGGAACTCGTCGTCGTGAATCACCACGACGACGAGCATGGGGCACTCCCGCCGCACCGGCCAAACCGGTTCCGGCGCACCGACCTCTCGTCCGGCGGCGCGGGAGTGGGCACACTGGGCGGATGGGCGCCGTCGAGTTCGACGAGTGGGCCCGGGTCCGCGTCGACGCGCTGCTGCGGTTCGCGTACCTGAGCACCGGTGACGTCGACCGCGCTCGAACCCTCGCCCACCGTGCGCTGGTCGCGGCGCGGCGGGACTGGGAACGGCTCAGCACCGGCGCCGACCCGGACGCCGACGTTCGTCGGCTGCTGCTGGCCGCCGCGATGCCGCGCCGCCGAGTCCTCGCGGCCAGAGCGGCAGCCGGTGCGCCGATCGTCGCACCGGGGGAGCCGGAGGCGGCCACCGCTGCCGGGCCGGGCGACCGCGACCTCGATCTCGACCGGCTGCTGTGGGACGCGCTGGACGCACTCGAGCTACCGGCCCGCGCCGCCCTGGTGCTGCGTTTCGACGAGGCCCGCCCGCAGGCCGAGCTCCCGTGGATCCTGGGCACCGGTGCGGACACCGCCGACGAGTTGGTGGTCACCGCCTTGCGGGATCTGTCCGGCGCGGTGCCCGATCTCGGCCCGGCAGGCGCCCGGGACCGGCTGCCGTTCGTGCTCGCCGAGTACGCCAGCCGGGCACCGATGCCCGCGGGCCTGGTCGACGCAGCCACGCGGGACGCGTCCCGGGATCGGCGGCGCCGACGGCTGCTCACCGGTGCGGTGCTGGCCGCCCTGGTCGTACCCGTGGCGGCCTGGGGCCTGCTCACCCCCGATCGGATCACCGAGCCTGCCGACACCTTCACCGACAGCCGGGTGGACGACGCGTTGGCCCGCGAGCTGCAGCACTGGCGCTGGGAGTCCTACGGAGGGATCCAGGTCCAGGTGCCCGCGGACTGGGGCTACGGCGACCTGACGCAGTGGTGCGCGCCCCCCGGTGAGCCCGGGGCCATCACCGGCCCGGTGGTGGACCGTCCGGGCACCGGTCCCACCCGGTTGTGCTCGGCGAACGGCGACGGTCGGCCGACCTACACCGCCGGGCTGCTGCTGCGCCCGGTCGCGGACAGCCCGCGGCTGGGCCGGGCCGACGTCGCCACCGGCGCCACGATCCGCCGCGCGCAGGTGGGCGCGGTGATGCTCACCGTGGTCGACACCGACGAGGCGACCGCGCGGCACATCCTGGGGTCCGCCAGCGACATCTACGGCACCGACGTGCAGGGCTGTCCCGCGTACGCCGACGTCCCCTCCGCCGCCGGCTACGGCCCGGACCGGCCCGGGACGACGGCCGACCCGATCCGGCCGTGGGACGTCACCTCGATCTCCATCTGCCGCTACGGCATCACCGGCTGGCAGGTGCCCACGCTGCTGTCCTCCGAGCGGCTGCAGGGTCGCGCGGCGCACTGGTACGCCAGCGTGCTGGAACGGCTCCCGGACCGGGACGGCGACAGGTCGGAGCGGGGGTCCGGCGAGGCCTGCCGCGCGGCGGAGGCCACCCAGCTGCTGATCCATGACGCCCACGGCCGTGGCCGCTCCGGCTGGGTGTTCTACTCCGGATGCGGTCCGCACGGCGTCGGCCTGGGAGACCGGCCGATCCGCGGACTCACCCCGGCCGTGCTCCGGCCGATCCTGGACCCTCCGTTCCGCGGCCGGCTGTCCCCGCCGGTGTGGCGGCTGCAGCAACAGGCGCGGGCGCTCACCTGGGGTTCGAATAACGGCTCCCGGTGAGCGCGCGGCGCCCGTAGGCTGGAGCCATGGGTTTCACGGTCGCGGTCCTGCTCGGCGTCATCGGCGGTGTCCTGCTGGTGCTGTCGGTGCTGAACTACGGCCGCCTGGGCGGCCGCCGGGCAGTCGGCACCGCCGGGGCCGGGCTGTTGCTGCTCGGGCTCACCGTGTCGGGCATCGTGGACAACCTGGTCGACATGCTGGTCGGGCTGACCTTCAACCCGCTCGGCTGGGTCGGCGTGGGTGCCGCCGGGCTCGGTGTGGTGATGCTGTCCTGGTCGGGCATGCTGCACCGCGACCGCTCCGCGAAGGAGCCCAAGCAGGCGCCGCCGGGCCGCAGCGGCAAGCAGTCGGAGGTCGGCCCGAAGCGCAAGCCCGACTCGGCCACCGCCGGGATGGACGACGACATGGCCGACATCGAGGCGATCCTGCGCCGTCGCGGCATCGAGTAGCCGGGCGGTTCGATGGGGCACCTGGACGTGTCCGGCGTCGGCTACCGACTGCCGGACGGCCGGGTCCTGCTCGATGACGTGTCGTTTCGCGTCGGCGAGGGCGCCAAGGTGGCGCTGGTGGGCGCCAACGGCGCCGGCAAGACCACGCTGCTGCGGCTGATCACCGACGACCTCCGCCCGGCGACGGGCACCGTCACCCGCAGCGGCGGGCTCGGCGTGATGCGCCAGCTCGTGCACCAAGGACACGAGGACTGGACCGTGCACGACCTGCTGTTGTCGGTGGCGCCGCCGAGGGTGCGCGCCGCCGCGGCGGGCGTGGACCGCGCCGAGCGGGCGCTGATGGACACCGACGACGAACCCACCCAGCTGCGCTACGCCACGGCGCTGGCCGAGTGGACGGACGCCGGCGGCTACGACGCAGAGGTGCTGTGGGACATGTGCTGCACCGCCGCGCTCGGACTGCCCTACGACCGGGCCAAGTGGCGGGATCTGACCACCCTCTCCGGCGGCGAGCAGAAGCGGCTGGTGCTGGAGGCGCTGCTCTCCGGCCCGGACGAGGTGCTGCTGTTGGACGAGCCGGACAACTTCCTCGACGTGCCGGGCAAACGCTGGCTGGAGGAACGGATCGTGGCCTCGCCCAAGACGATCCTGTTCATCAGCCACGACCGGGAGCTGCTCAACAACACCGCGACCCGCATCGTGACGATCGAGCTGGGGGCCGCCGGCAACACGGTGTGGACCCACCCCGGCGGATTCGCCTCCTACCACGATGCGCGCCGCCGCCGGTTCGAGCGGCTGGAGGAGCTTCGTCGACGCTGGGACGAGGAGCACAAGTCGCTCAAGGACCTGGTGGTCATGTACCGGCAGAAGGCCGCCTACAACGCCGACATGGCCTCCCGGCTGCAGGCCGCGGTCACCCGACTGGAACGGTTCGAGGCGGCCGGGCCTCCGCTCGCCGTACCCCGTGAGCAGCGGGTGCGGATGCGGCTCGGCGGCGGTCGCACCGGCAAGCGCGTGGTCGTCTGCGAGTCGCTGGAGCTGACCGGCCTGATGCGCCCGTTCGACCTCGAGGTGTGGTTCGGCGAACGCGTCGCAGTGCTCGGCTCCAACGGCTCCGGGAAATCGCACTTCCTGCGGCTGCTGGCCGGCGGCGGCACCGACCCCGAACGCGAGCACCTGCCGGTCGCGGACACCCCGGTCCCGCCGGTCGAGCACACCGGCCGGGCCCGGCTGGGCGCCCGGGTGAGGCCCGGTTGGTTCGTGCAGACCCACGAGCACCCGGAGCTCATCGGCCGTACCCTGCTGGAGATCCTGCATCGGGGCGACGAGCGGCGGGCGGGGATGCCGCGGGAGCAGGCGGCGCGGGTGCTGGATCGCTACGAGTTGGCAGGTGCGGCGGAGCAACGGTTCGACACGTTGTCCGGCGGCCAGCAGGCGCGGCTGCAGATCCTGCTGCTGGAGCTCTCCGGATGCACGCTGCTATTGCTCGACGAGCCCACCGACAACCTCGACGTGCAGTCGGCGCAGGCACTGGAGGACGGCCTGGCCGGCTTCGACGGGACCGTGCTCGCGGTCACCCATGACCGCTGGTTCGCCCGGGGATTCGACCGGTTCTGCGTGTTCGCCGCCGACGGCTCGGTGTACGAGTCGGACCGGCCGGTGTGGGACGAGGGCCGGGTCGAGCGGGCCCGCTGAAACCGCGGGCCGCGGGTCAGCGGTCGCTGCGGGGGACGAAGTCGCGGCCGCGGTGGCCGGTGTAGATCTGCTTGGGGCGGGCGATCCGCTGGTCCGGATCCTCGACCAGCTCCTGCCATTGGGCCAGCCACCCCGAGGTTCGCGGGATCGCGAACAAGACGGTGAACATCTCCGGCGGGAACGACAGGGCCTCGTAGATCAGGCCGGAGTAGAAGTCGACGTTGGGGTAGAGCTTGCGCGAGACGAAGTACTCGTCCTCCA
>CAZNCE010000157.1:0-8577 GCA_964571285.1 uncultured Nocardioidaceae bacterium
CGCCCCCGTCCGAGCCCGCGTCGGCGGCCCCGTCCGCAGGCTCGGGTAGCAGGGTGAGCGGGGAACCGGATCCCTTCGTGCCGGTCACTTGGCTCGGGGGTGGTCGTACGCAGCGGACAGCAGGGCCAGGCCGAGCGCGCCCACGAGCAGTCCGAAGTCGCGCAGCGCCACGTCGTAGAAGCCCGAGTACGTGAGCAGGTTGACGATGATGCCGGCCAGCCAGGCCGCCACCACGTAGGAGGCGTAGCGCGGCCGAATCGCGACCGCGAGCCCGGCGGCGATCTCGACCACGCCGACGACGTACATCGCGGTCTGCGCGGAGAACGGCAGCAGCCCGACGATCCACGGGGCCAGGTAGCCCGGCCAGTCGGTCAGGGTGTTGGCGAACTTGTCCACCCCCATCCACAGCGGCAGCACCGCGAAGCCGATCCGCAGCAGCACGAACGCGCCGTACGCGGGCTCGCGGCGGGCCCGCTCCCAAACGGCCGAGAGATGGACGGGGTGGGCGCTTGGAGCGCCGGGATGGGTGGCGGCACCGGCCATGACGACTCCTCTAAAAGTTGAAAGTGTTATTTTTAGATTCTTCCCGCGCAGGCTATTTGTCAAGGCTTCTTAGCGTTAGAATTGCGACATGGGCAGCGTTCCGGACGACGGCCTGGCCGCGGCGGCCGGGCTGGGCAGCCTCGACGCCCCGATCCGACAGGAGCTGTACCGCTACGTCGTGGGGCGCGACGGCCCGGTGTCCCGCGAGCAGGCCGCGGACGCAGCCGGCATCAGCCGCACGCTCGCGGCGTACCACCTGGACAAGCTGGCCGAGGCCGGACTGCTCGACACCGACTACGCGCGCCCGGAGGGACGCGGCGGTCCGGGCGCCGGCCGGCCCGCCAAGCGATACAGCCGCGGCCGGCGCGAGGTGGCGGTCAGCCTGCCCCCACGCAACTACTCGGTGCTGGCCGAGATCCTGGCCGCGGCGGTGGCCGAGGACGGCTCCGACACAGTGCGTACGGCGGTGAGCACGGCTGCCCGCAAGGCCGGCCGATCGGTCGCAGCCGGTCCGGATCTGGCGGCCGCGCTGCGGGCCTGCGGCTACGAGCCGGCGGGCACGTCCGACGGTGACATCGAGCTGCGCAACTGCCCGTTCCACCAGCTCCAGCAGCGCTATCCCGAACTCGTCTGCCACCTCAATCTCGACTTCGTGCAGGGCCTGCTCGAGGCGGCGGGTGCCTCCCCGCAGCGGGCTGAACTCGCGCCACGACCCGGCCGGTGCTGTGTCGTCATACACCCGGAGGAAATCACTTGACCTGAAGTGAGCTTCATGTCGTTGGCTCGGGGACATGAGAGCTGTGCGACTCCATGCGTTCGGACCCGCGGACAACCTCGTCCTCGACGAGCTGCCCGATCTGTCGCCGGGCCCGGACCACGTCCGGATCGCAGTGGCCGCGGCCGGTGTGCACCTGATCGACACCTCGCTGCGGCGTGGAACAGCTCGTCCCATGCCGCTGCCGGACCTGCCGACCATTCCCGGGCGCGAGGTGGCGGGGGTGGTCGACGCCGTCGGGGCCGGCACCGACCCGAGCTGGCTGGGCGCCGCCGTCGTGGCGCACTTGGGGCAGGTGCCCGGCGGGTACGCCGAGCAGGCGGTCACGTCCACCGCCAACCTGCACCGCCTGGCCGCCAGCGCCGACCTCGCCGAGGCGGTGGCACTGGTCGGCACCGGGCGCACCGCGCAGGCGATCGCCGAGCTGGCGCCCGTCGGTCCACGAGACACCGTGCTGGTCCCGTCCGCGGCCGGCGGACTCGGCTGGCTGCTGGTCCAGAACGCGACGCGGGCCGGCGCGCGCGTGGTGGCCGCCGCCGGTGGCCCACACAAGGTCGACCTGCTCGGCCGGCTCGACGTCGACCTGGCCGTGGACTACACCGATCCGGAGTGGGCCGACCTGGTCCGCCGGGAGGTCGGGACGATTTCGGTGGTCCTCGACGGAGTGGGCGGAGATATCGGGCGGCAGGCCCTGGAGCTGCTTCGGCCCGGTGGGCATCTGGAGATGTTCGGGTTCTCGTCGGGGAAGCCGGTCACCTTCGATCAAGGCGATGTGCTGTCCCGGGCGCTCTCGGTGGCGTGGAGCCTCGGCCCACGACTGAGTGAGCGGCCGGGCGGCATGCATGGGCTCGCCGCCCGGGCCCTCGAGCGGGCGGCCGCGGGCGAATGGCAGCCGCTGGTGTCGACGTACCCGCTGGCGGACGCCGCCCGGGCGCATCGCGACCTCGAGCAGCGCCGCGCGGTCGGCAAGGTGGTGCTGGTGCCGGGCGACGCCTGACCCTGGACCCCGCCCGCCGCGGGTCAGCGGCCCCGGAAGGCGGTGTAGACGGCGGCCATGTCCTTCCCGCCGTGTCCTGCGTCGCTGGCCCGGCCGAACAACCCCAGCGCCGCGGACAGCAGGCTGTCGTCCACACCCGCTGCTACCGCAGCGTCCCGGATCAGCCCCAGGTCCTTCACCACCCCGTCGACCACGAACGACGGCGGATAGTCGTCGGCGAGGACCAGCTCGCTCTTCGCATGCAGGTAGGGCATGTCGGCCGGCCCACCGTCGAGGGCCTGCAGGAACAGCCGCGGATCGAGACCGAGGGCGGCGGCGAGTGCCATCGACTGGCCGATCCCGGCGGTGACGGTGCCCATCCAGGCATTGCACACCAGCTTGAGCGCGGTCCCGTCGCCGAGCCGGGACCCCGCGTGGACGGTCTTCGCACCGATCGCCTCGAGCACCGGCTCCACCCGCGTCAACAGCTCGGCCGGGCCCGACGCGAGGACGACCAGTCTCCCTTGCTCTGCTGGAGCTTTGGTGCCCAGCACGGGTACGTCGACCATGGCCATCGATCGGGTGGCGGCCAACTCGACCGCGCGCCTGGTGCCCTCGACTCCGATGGTCGAGCACTGCAGCCACACGCAGCCATCGGGCAGGGACAGCCCACGCATCACATCGAGCACCGCGTCGGTGTCGAACAGGATGGTGATGACCGCGTCCGCGCCCTCGACGGCCTCCGGCGCCGACGACGCCACGGTGGCGCCCAGCGCGGCCAGCGGCTGTGCCCGCCCCGCAGTGCGGTTCCATACGCGCACGTCGTGACCGGCGCGCAGCAGCGACTGCGCCATCCCAGTGCCCATGATTCCCGTACCCAGGACTGCCACCCGCATCGCGGACCACCTTCCGTCGACTGCACCCGTCCACCTCGATGATCGCCGACGGGGCCACGTCTGCGACACGGACCGCGCGGGAGGTGGCGTCAAAGAGCCCGACGCCGCCCGCGGCGGACGGTAGGGTCTGCGGCTCACGCACGTGCATCTTCTCTGACCGGAACGAGGGGACATGACAGACCCGGGTACGCCTGCGGGCGAGACGCTCGCCCGGCTGCGCGCGGCGCTGCGGGCCGGGATGAAGTCGAAGGACAAGACCGCGGTGTCGGCGCTGCGCTCCGCCCTGGCCGCCGTGGCCAACGCGGAAGCGGTGGAGGTGCCCGACGACCGGCCGGACGGCGAGTCCACGATCGCCAAGGCGCGTACCGGCGTCGGGGCGGGTGAGGCCGCCCGCAGGACGCTCGGCGCGGCTGACATCGAGAAGATCCTGGACGACGAGATCGGCTCTCGGCACGAGATCGCCAGGCAACTGGAAGAGTCGGGGCATCCGGACCGCGCCGAACACCTGCGTGCGGAGGCCGACGCCATCGCCGCCGCGCTGGTGACGGACTGACCGACGGGTCAGCCGAGCCGCAGCATCACCTTGCTGGACCCGGAGGACCGGTCGGCCGCCACCGTGAACGCCTTCTCGGCATCGGCCAGCTCGAAGCTGTGCGTCATCAGCGGCGACACGTCCACGGAGCCGTCCATCAGCGCGAGCGCGTCGCGGATCTCGTCCACGAAGCGGTAGGACCCGCGGTAGTCGATCTCTCTGGTGACGATGTGGCCGAGCGCCGCGGTCACCTCGCCGGCGGGCAGGTTGCCGACCTGGACCAGCACCCCGCCACGGCGGACGGCGGCGATCACGCCACCCAGCGCCCGCGGCGCGCCGGAGGCCTCGATGCCCACTTCGACGTCGGTGGGCAGCGGTTCACCGGCGGCCACCCGGACCAGCGTGTCCGCGCCCATCGCCGCGGCGACTTCGAGCGACTGCTCGGACAGGTCGGCGGCGTAGACGTGGCCGGCACCGGCAGCCTTGGCGGCAGCGACCGCGAGCGCACCGATCGGGCCGGTGCCGTTGACCAGCACTGACCGGCCGGCGATGTCCCCCGCCCGGCGGACGGCGTGGATGGCGACTCCGAACGGCTCGGCGACGGCGCCCTCCTTGGTGCTGACGCCGTCCGGCAGCGGCCGCAGCTGGTCGGGGCGGACGGCTCGGACGGAGCTGAACCCGCCCGGCTCGTGCGGCTGGAACGCGGCCGAGCCGAAGTACCGCACCTGCGGCCACAGGTTGGTCCGGTCGGCGATCTCGTCCGCGACGGTGTGGTCGCCGACCAGGGTGGCCGGGTGCACGGTGACCCGCTGCCCGGCGGGCACGTCGCCCACCTCGCGGCCAACCTCGACCACCCGGCCCGCCACCTCGTGCCCGAGGATCAGCGGCTCCTTGAGGACCGCTGTGCCGGAGACACCGGTTCGCCAGTAGGCGATGTCGGAGCCGCAGATGCCGCCCCACTCCATCGCGACCAACACCTGGTCCGGCCCGCACACCGGGTCCGGCACCTCCTGGACCACCAGGTCGTTGGCCGCCCGGACGACGACAGCTCTCATCGGGTTGCTCCTCCCTCCGCGCACGGCGGTCTCCACGAGGATCCCAGCACGCGACCCGGTCCGCGTCGTGGGGGACCAGTGGTCAGGCCTGCGGCCGCGAGCGGTGCACGTCCACCAGGTACGCCGCGCTGAGGTCGTGGCAGAGGGAGCTCAGCGCATCCAGGTCCGCCACGAGTAGTGGTCCATGCCGCCCAGTTCGGCGACGATCCGCGGCATCGCCGGACCACGATGGTCTGGCTGATCGCGGCGACGAACATCCCGGGCACCAACGCGATGAAGATCCGGCTTGCCGGTGGGTCCATCCCGCCGTCGCCGGGGGCGGGTGGTACGGGCTCCCGGGTGCTCGGCGGGGAGGGGTCAGACCTGGCGGGCAGCCTAGTTGCTCGATGTCACCTAAGCGTGGGGCGTGGGATACCCTCGCCCGCGGACGAAAGTGGCCGGCGACTCGGCGAGCGGAGGTGTTGCGCGTCATGCGCTGTCCCGACTGCGGCCTGCACAACGCCTCCGACCGGGATTTCTGCAGCCGCTGCGGGGCCGAACTGTCACGGGACCGCGCCGATGCGCCGTCCGGGGACCAGCCCGGCGCGGTCGCACCGCCACGGTGGGGCCCTCGGCGCAACCGATCGGCCGAGCAGCCTGCCGCCGAAGCCGCCCCGGCAAGTTCCGGGGAGCCTGGTCGGCCCAGCCCGTGGCGACCCGTGCAGGCTGCCCAGGAGGCGGTCGCCCGCCGTGAACCGGAGCCGCCGAAGGAGCCGACCCCCAAGGGCCCGGTGATCCTCAAGTGGGGAGCCGTCGCGCTGCTGGTGCTCGCCGGTTTGGCCTGCGCCGGATACACCGCCTGGATCTTCACCGCTCGACGCCGAATCTTCGCCGACCTGGCCACCGACCCCGGTTCGGTCTCGGTCGCCGCCGCGCAGCGCAGCGACCAGACCGACACGCAACTGCTCTGGACCGCGATCGGGCTGCTGATCGCCGCGGTCGTGGTCTGGGTGGTCGCCCGGTTCCGGACCCACCGGCCGTTCGGCACGGTCGGTTTCACCGCGTTCGCGCTGATGGTGGTCGGGGGATTGCTGGTCGCGGGTGGCGCGTACGTCACGTCCCGGGTGGGCGGCCAGGTCGCCAACGCCGGCGACGCCGCCACCGGGGTGATGGTGATCGGCGGCGGCTTCGGGCTGGCTGCGGCGGGCGCCCTGGTCGGCGTGCTCGCCGTGCTGTCGCGACCGCGCTGAGCCGCGCTGAGCCCCGCTGATGGCGCGGCCGGACAGCGCCCGGTTGCCACGGCTGCGGAGCCACGGGCAGCCTCCGCCGCTTCCCGTGCGTGGCGTGTGACGATGGGGGTGTGACCGCAGCACGCGGGCGACCCGAGGTGGTCGCCCATCGTGGCGCCAGCGAACTCCTCGCCGAGCACACCCTTGCGGCGTATCGCCGGGCGGTGGAGGATGGCGCGGACGGCCTCGAGTGCGATGTCCGGCTCACCCGCGACGGTCACCTGGTCTGCGTCCACGACCGCACCCTCGGCCGTACCTCGACCGGCCGCGGAGTCGTCTCCACCAAGCGCCTGGAAGAGCTGGACCGGCTGGACTGGGGCAGCTGGAAGAACCCGTGGGCCGACCTCGACGACGAGGCCGAGGAACCGGATCCCGACGGCACCCGGCTGCTGACGCTCGAGGCGCTGCTCACCATGGTCGCCGGGCTGCCGCGGCGGGTGCCGATCGCCATCGAGACCAAGCACCCGACGCGCTATTCCGGACTGGTGGAGCACTACCTGGCCGAGCTGCTGCACCAGTTCGGTCTGGACCGATTGGACGGTGGCGCGCCGCCGGTGCGAGTGATGAGCTTTTCCCGCCTCAGCCTGCGCAGGATGCAACGCCTGGTGCCCGAGGTGCCCCGCGTGCTGCTGGTCGACGAGCGCATCCCGGTGGGCATGCGCGGAGGCGAACTGCCGCGAGGAATCGGTATCGTGGGACCGTCGATCGCCCTGCTGCGCAAGGAGCAGGACTGGGTGCGGCGGGTACGCGCTCGCGGTGGGCAGGTGCACTGCTGGACGGTGAACCGCCCGGAGGACGTCGACCTGTGCGTCGCCCTCGGGGTGGCGGCGGTGATCACCGACCGGCCGGGGCAGACCCGGTCTCGGGTGGATGGCTCGGAGTAACCCTATTGTGACGTTCCTCGTGGTTTCGGGCGTCATCCAACGGGAAGCCTTCGCGCGAACGCCCATGCGGTGTGGTGTCGAGCCGGTCCGCGGCCGGCGTCCTTCCGGGCGGTTGGGGACGTGGGTGCGGGCCGATGGCGGCCGAGGTCCGGCCGCCATGGGAAGGCAGGAGGATGCGGACGGCCGAACAAGCCGAGAGCACGGTCATGGTGACCATGCCGTTTCGAGTGTCGAGCGTGCATGGGGTCCGTGCTCAGGTCGTGTCGTTCCTGCGTCGCGCCCGGATCGATCGCGCGACGATCGACGACGCGGCGATCGTGGTCTCTGAGTTGCTGGCCAACTCGCTGAAGCACGCCTCACCGCTGACCTCGGGCCAGCTCATCGTCACCTTGGCCGTCGACCCCGCGTTGGTCGAGATCGCGGTCACCGACGGCGGTTCACCGTCCCAGCGCCCGCGCGTCGAGCATGCCGGCACCACTGCCGTGGGCGGCCGGGGCCTGGCCATGGTGGAGGCGTTGTCCCGGCGCTGGTGGGTCAGCCACGACGCGGACTCCACCACCATCACCGCGGAACTGGCCCGCAACCACGCGAGGTAGGGTGCTGGCGGCCGCCGCCACCTCTCTCGACGTCAAGGACGGTCCCACGATGGGCAAGCGTTCCCGTGCCAAGGCCAAAGCCCGGCGGGCCCGACCGCGGCAGCCGGGCGAGGTGGGTCCCCGCGAGCCCTGCCCCTGCGGGTCCGGCCGGCGCTACAAGCACTGTCACGGTGCCGCGGATGGCTCGACGCCGTTCGTGGCGCGCACCTTCGAGGGACTGCCGTCCGAATGTGACTGGGTCGCGCTGCGGGAGTTCGTACCCGCCGCCACCGCGCCCCTGACCATCGACGGGGCCGACGCCTCGGTCCAGTTGTGCAGCCTGCTCCCGATGGCCTGGCCGGCGATGGTCCGCCAAGACGGCTCGGTCTGGCTCGGGCTGCAGGTGCAGCACGTCTCCGGCGACATCAGCCGCGACCTCGCGTACGCGCTGGAGCAGGCCTTGGCGGGGGAGCCGGGCGACACGGTGCCGGTGAACACGCTGCCCGGGCCGGGTCGCCGGCTGCAGGACCTGGTGCAGTCCGACGAGCTCGCCGTCACGGTGCACGACGGGTTCGACTTCTGGGTGGCCGACCTCGACGACTCAGACGGTGCCCTGGCCGCCGCGCTGGAGCAGGCGAACGCGGCGGCCACGCCGACCCGCCGGCTGCGCAGCATCGCGGCCGGCTACTGGTGCGACGTCGGCACCAAGGAGCATCTGCGGTGGGTGCTGCCGCATCCGGAGGATCGGGCGCTGGACGCGCTGGCGCGGTTGCATGCTGCCGGCGCGGACCGGCTGGTGGACGGCAGCCGGCTGGTCGGTTCGTTCCGGGCGCACGGCCTGCTGGTGCCGGTGTGGGACCTGGCCGGCGGCACCGGGGCCGAGGCGCTGGAGGAGCCGGCGGCTCGGTTCGCCGAACGGCTGGACGAGGCACTGGCGGATGGCTCCCCGCTGACCCCTGAACAGCGGTCGGCGCGGGCTGGGCTGGCCAACCGGCAGTTGACCATCCGCTAGCCGGCCGTCGGTGTTCTGCGCTGGGGTCTGGCCTCGTCTTTCACGGTCTGGTGAAAGACGG
>CAZNCE010000158.1:0-8534 GCA_964571285.1 uncultured Nocardioidaceae bacterium
CCGGATCGCCGGTGGCCCAGTTGTCCTTCTGGTTGATGATCGTGTCGATCGCGATCGCGGTCTTGCCGGTCTTGCGGTCGCCGATGATCAGCTGCCGCTGGCCCCGCCCGATCGGGGTCATCGAGTCGATCGCCTTCATCCCGGTCTGCAGCGGCTCGCGGACCTCCTGCCGGTCCATCACGCCGGCCGCCTGCAGCTCCAGCGGGCGGTTGGCCTCCAGGTCGGTTATCTCGCCGAGCCCGTCGACCGGTCGGCCCATGGCGTCCACGACGCGGCCCAGGTAGCCGTCCCCCACCGGGACCGACAGGATCTGCCCGGTCCGGCGGACCTTCTGGCCCTCGGCGATGTCGTCGAACTCGCCGAGGATCACGACGCCGATCTCGCGGACGTCGAGGTTCAACGCCAGGCCACGGGTTCCGTCCTCGAACTCGAGGAGCTCGTTGGCCATCGCGGAGGGCAGCCCCTCGACGTGGGCGATGCCGTCACCGGCGTCGACCACGGTGCCGACCTCCTCGCGGCTGGCCGCCTCCGGCTTGAAGTCCGAAGCGAACTGCTGCAGTGCGTCCCGGATCTCCTCCGGACGGATCGTCAGCTCCGCCATCTCGTTCCCTGCTCTCCTGAGTTCCGTCGTCGTGTGCTGGTCGGGCCGGTGCTGCTGGCCGGGTCTGTGCGGCCGGCCGTCATCGCGACAGCCGGCGTCGAGCGTCGTCGAGGCGGCTGGCGACCGTGCCGTCGATCACGTCGTCGCCGAGCTCGACCCGGAGCCCGCCGATCACCGACGGGTCGACGACCACATTGATGTCGACCGGACGCCCGTAGTTGAGGGCCAGGGCCGCGGACAGCCGCTCGCGCTCCTGGCCGTTCAGCGGGGTGGCCGAGTGGACCGTCGCGACGAACCGCTGCCGCCGCTCGGACACCTCCTTGATGAAGTACGCCATGGCCGCCGAGAACGACCGGTGCCGGCCTCCGACGGCCTGCATCGAGAGTACGCGGGCCGGCGGGCTCACCCGGTCGCCGAGCAGCCGGCCGACCAGCTCCCGGCGGTGCGCGGCCGGGACCGCCCGGTCGGACACCGCGTCACGCAGCTCCGGGTCGCCGGCGACGATCCGCTCGAAGCGGAACAGCTCATCCTCCAACTCGCCTGCCTGGCCGGACCGCTCGGACGCGCTGACCTCGGCGATCACGCCGGCGTACTCCAGCGCCTGGTCGAGATCGCGGTTGCTGGCCCACCGCAGCCCGGCGGCGTACGCGCTCAGCTCGGCGGCGGCCGGGGAGACCTTCCCCGACAGCAGCCCGCCGAGCAGCCGCGAACGGGCCGGCGCCGAGGCGGCGGGGTCGGTGACGGCGCGCCGCAGCGCCACCTGCTGGGTCAGCAGCCCGGACACCTCGAACAGCTCGGCGCCCAGCTGACCCGGGTCGGTGCCCGCGTCGATCGCGGCCTCGACCCGTTCGGCCAGGTCGGCCTGCGAGTGAACGGAGACTCCACGCATCAGTGCGTCCGTCCTGCTTCACCGCTGGTCTCGAGATGCCGGATGAACCGGTCCACGACGCGGCTGGCCCGCTCGTCGTCCTGCAGCGACTCGCCCACGATGTTGCCGGCCAGGGTGGTCGCGATCGTGCCGACCTCGGCGCGCAGCTGCTGCACGGCCTGCTGCCGCTCGGCCTCGATCTGGGTGTGCGCGGTGCTGGTGATCCGGCGAGCCTCGGCCTGCGCCTCCTCACGCATCTCCGCGATGATCGCCGCCCCCTGCTCCCGGGCCTCCTCCCGGATCCGGGCCGCCTCATGCCGCGCGTCCGCCAGCTGCGCCTGGTAGGTCTCCAGGGCTCGCTGGGCCTCGGCCTGCGCCTGCTCGGCCCGCTGCAGCCCGCCCTCGATGGCGTCCGTGCGGGCCTTGTAGGCCTGCTCGAACCGCGGGGTGACCCACTTCGCGATCACGTAGACCACGATCCCGAAGACCACGAGGGACAGCCCGATCTCGTACCACGAGTGCGGGATCAGCGGGTTCCCCGCCTCGTGTTCTTGGGCGGTCAGTAGCAAGTGCGGCATGGTGTCGTCCTCGATCCGGGCCCGGTCAGCTGAGCACGAACGCCAGCGCGATACCGATGATGGCCAGCGCCTCGGTCAAGGCGAAGCCCAGGATCGCAATGGTCTGCAGCCGGCCCTGTGCCTCCGGCTGCCGCGCCGCGCCGTTGATGAACGCCGCGAAGATCAGTCCGATGCCGATGCCCGGACCGACGGCGGCGAGGCCGTAGCCGATCATGTTGAGCGAGCCGTTGATGGTCCCGTTCACGGTGCTTCCTTTCGTTTTCTCTTGCCCAGCAGGTCTGAGGTCGAGGTCGTTGGCTCAGTGCTCCTCGGCGAGGGCACCAGAGATGTAGTCGGTCGTCAGCAGGGTGAAGACGTAGGCCTGGATCCCGAGCACCAGGAGCTCGAGGAAGCTCACCAGGAAGCCGAGCACCAGCGCCAGGACGCCGGCGCCGACGTACAGCACGCTGCCGCTCTCGTGGATGAGGTACTGGCCCCCGGTGGCGAACAGCATCAGCAGGATGTGGCCGGCGAACAGGTTCGCCCACAACCGCAGGCACAGCGTCACCGGGCGCACCAGGATGTTCGACATGAACTCCAGTGGGATGATCAGCCCCAGCACCGGGCCGCTGACTCCCGCGGGCACCGTCTGGTGCTTCAGGTAGCCCGCGAAGCCGTGCCGGCGGATGCCCACCGTGTTGTAGACGACCCAACTCAGCGCGCCCAGCGCGTACACGAACCCGATCAGCGCCAGCGAGGGGAACTGGACGAACGGGATCATCGCGAAGTAGTTGTTCACCAGCAGGAAGAAGAACAACCCCACGATGTACGGCACGTACGGCCGGAAGTCCTTGTGGCCGATGACGTCGCGCACCACCGAGTTGCGGACCCAGCCGTAGGCCATCTCGCCGGCGAACTGCAGCCGGGTCGGCACGATGCCGGCCCGGCGCGACGACCACACGAAGAACACGATGACGATCAGGGCGCCGAGCAGCAGCAGGAAGACCGGCTTGGTCAGGAAGAACTCGCGGTGCGCGCCGCTGCGCCCGAGCACGTCGGGCAGGATGAAGTCGTCCGGGCCGGGCGGGTTGAAGTCGGTGCGCACCGAACCCGATGCGGCCGCGGCGGCCCCGGCAGCAAGCATCGCCACGTTCACGACGACTCCCTCATCACGCGCGCAGTTCTCCTCATCGTCCGTCGTCCTTCGGCACCCGGAACCGTACGTAGATGAGGTAGACGCCCAGCGCCACTCCACCCACGAGGCCCACCGGCATGAGGAACCCGGTGCCGAACAGTTTGTCGAGCAACCACCCGGCTCCGCCGTAGAGCACGGCGCCCGAGACCAGGTACCCGACGGCCAGCCACGGGTCGCCCGGAGGCGGCGGGCCCGACGCCTTGCCGGACGGTCCTTCCGAGGGTCGATCGGGCTCCGGTTCCGTACCCGGAGGCTCGGCTGGATGATCGCTCATCGCGCACCGGAGCGTAGCAGTACGGGGGCACCTTCTCGACGGCCGGATGGGCGTGGGCCGACCACTGCGTCCCCATCACGCCACATCCTTCGGCTCGGCCGCTGCCGGGAGGTCGAAGATCGGCTGGCGCACGCGGAACGCGGCGCGGATCTGGGCGGTCGTCCAGGTCAGCGTGCACACGATCGCGGTCAGCCCGAGCGCCCAGTCGTCGGCCACCCCGGAGAGCACCCCGGTTCCGTCGAGGATGAGCAGCGTGCCGCCGATCAGCACGACCTTGGCGGCGTAGAGACCGAGCGCGACCAGCAGCACGGTCGCGGGCTCCAACCGGCGCACCGCGGACCGCAGCACGACCAGGCCGAGGACGAAGAAGGCGAGCACGAGCGCCAGCCCGATCAGCGCGCCGACGACCCCCGGCCAGCCGACCAGCCAGCCCGCGACACCGGCGCTCACGGCCCCGACCAGCAGGGTCGGGATGAGCGCTGATCGAAGCATCTGGGCTACAGCGTCGGTCGTCATCGTCGGCGGCCGTCCTGGGCTCGGTGTGGGGCCGGTTCGTGGCCGGCCCCGGGAGTGGCTCGGGCACCTTGTGGGGCGCTTGTGAAAAGTAGCACAAAGTCCCTGGTCAGCGGAAATCCGCCAGCCAACGCCACCGTACGACCTGCGGGGGAACCGTATCGCGGCGGGTACCACCGTCGGTTCAGCGCTGGCCCACCGAGTCCTCGCGCGGACCCTCCCGGGGTCGGCCCCGATGCCACCAGCGCAGCCCGAATGTGGCCACCAGC
Organism: uncultured Nocardioidaceae bacterium; assembly: GCA_964571285.1. Taxonomy (GTDB): domain Bacteria; phylum Actinomycetota; class Actinomycetes; order Propionibacteriales; family Nocardioidaceae; genus CAZNCE01. The sequence goes on from CAZNCE010000158.1 coordinate 4,278, forward strand.
GCGAACACCAGCATCACCCCGAGCCCGAGCAGCGAGATCCAACCGGTGAACAGCGACATCACCACGGTGCCGCCGGCCACCAGCGCCGCCCACAGGTACATCAGCAGCACCGCGCGCCGGTGCGAGTGCCCGATCTCCAGCAGCCGGTGATGCAGGTGTTTCTTGTCCGGCGCGAACGGCGAGCGACCGGCCCGCCGGCGGCGTACCACCGCGAGCAGCATGTCCAACAGCGGCACGATCAAGATCGCGAACGGCAGCACCAGCGGCAGCAGCGCCGGGATGAACGACGAGGAGGCGCCACCGATCCCGCGCTCCACGCTGCCCGGCGGGTACTTCCCGGTGAGCGTGATCGCCGCGCACGCCAGCACGAAGCCGATCAGCATCGCGCCGGCGTCGCCGATGAACATCCGCGCCGGGTAGAAGTTGTGCGGCAGCATGCCCAGGCAGGCGCCGACCAGAGCAACCGTGAGGAACGCCGCCGGGGTGGCGCGTTCCAGGTTGTTCACCACCGACAGCAGGTAGGCGAAGCTGAAGAACGCCCCGGCCCCGATGCCGGCCACGCCGACGGCGAGCCCGTCCAGCCCGTCGATGAAGTTCACCGCGTTGGTGGCGGCGACGATCACGAACACGCTGAGCAGCGCCGACTGCGACGCGTCCGGGGAGAAGTAGTCCTCGCCGGTCAGCGGCACCCAGTAGAACTGCACGCCGCCGAGCACGACCACGCCGGCCGCCAACAGCTGACCGGCGAACTTGGTCAACGCGTCGAGCTCGATCACGTCGTCGATCACGCCGACGGCGCAGATCAGCAGTCCACCGAGCAGGACGAACCCCGCGTCGCTGAACAGCACCTGCTCCCCCGACCCCGGCCGGGACAGGAACGGCAGGTGCAATGCGACCAGGAACGCGACCACCAGCCCGCACAGCATCGCCACGCCACCGAAGTACGGGATCGGCACCACGTGCACGTCCCGGTCGCGTACCTGCGCCACCGCGCCGATTCGCAAGGCGAGCCGGCGGGAGACCACCGCCATCAGGTAGGTAGTGGTCGCGGCGATCAGCATCACCAGCAGGTACTCGCGCATCGGCCGCCCCGTCAGCCCTCGTCGACCACGCCGGGCACCACCTCGCGGAGGCGGTCCAGGCCGATCGCGCCCGGACGCAGCACGCGGGGCGGGTTCCCCGTGACGTCGACGATGGTCGACGGCGTCGGGCCCGGGGTCGGGCCGCCGTCGAGGTAGACCGCCACCGAGACCCCCAGCATCGACACGGCCGCATCCACCGTGGTCGCCGGCGCCGAGCCGCTGAGGTTCGCGCTGCTCACCGCGAGCGGGCCGGTGCGGGCGAGCAGGTCGAGGGCGAGCGCGTGGTCGGGCATCCGAACCGCCACCGTGCCCCGGGTGTCGCCGAGATCCCAGCGCAGCGACGGCTGCTGCCGGCAGACCAGCGTCAGCGGCCCCGGCCAGAACGCCTCCGCCAGCGTGAGCGTCTCCTCCGTACGCCCGGCGGTCAGCGCGTCCAGCGTGGACCGGGCCGACACCAGCACCGGCGGCGGCATGTTGCGGCCCCGGCCCTTCGCACCGAGCAGCCGACGCACCGCGGCGGGCTCGAAGGCGTCCGCCCCGACGCCGTACACGGTGTCGGTGGGCAGCACGACCAGCTGTCCCGCCTGCACCGCCGCGACGGCCGCGTCCAGGCCGCGGTCACGCTGCTCCGGGTCGTCGCAGCGAAAGGGATCACTCACGAGACCCCATCTTCGCAGCCTCCCGGCGAGCGGTGACGAACCGTGGGCGGCCGGCCAGGTCGGCGTGGTCGCGGACGTTCGACCAACGGCCGGTCGCGGCGAACACCCTGGGGGCCGACTCCGCCTGCGCGTCCGCGTGCTCGCAGCCCACCACACCGCCGGGACGCAGCAGCCGGGCGGCGACGCGTTCGACGGTCCGGATCGCGTCCAGGCCGTCGGGCCCCGACCACAGCGCCGGCGCGGGGTCGTGGTCGCGCACCTCCGGCTCCACCGACTCGTACGCCTCCAGCGGGATGTAGGGCGGGTTGGCCACCACCACGTCCACCGCGCCGTCCAGGTCGGGGAATGCGGTCGCGATGTCGCCGAGCCGCAGGTCGACGCCGGTGCCGGCGAGGTTGCGCTCGGCGTAGGCGTACGCGGCCTCGGACAGCTCGACCGCGTGCACGCGCGCCTGCGGGGCCTCGGCAGCCACCGAAGCGGCGATCGCCCCGGACCCCGTGCACAGGTCGACGACGACCGGGGCATAGTCCGGTCGGGCTGCGCGGGCCACCTCGACCGCCCAGCCGGCCAGCACCTCGGTCTCCGGCCGCGGGACGAAGACCCCGGGGCCGACCGCCAGCTCGACCCGCCGGAAGCCCACCGAGCCGATCAGGTGCTGCAACGGCTCCCGCCGCTCCCGACGCACCAGCCAGCCCTCCAGCCGCGCCTGCTGCGAATCGCTCAGTCCCGGGTCACCGACGAGCAGCCGGGCGGCGAGCTCGGCCCGGTCGCAGCCGAGCAAGACCGCCAGCAGCGCCTCGGCGTCGTGCCGCGGCGAGGCCACGCCCGCCCGCTGCAGCCGGCCGGTCGCGGCGGCCAGCCAGTCGCGTGCCGACGTCACGCCGCCGGGCCGCTGTCTTCCAGCGACGCGAGCCGGGCCGCGAGGTCGGCCTCGACGCAGGCCTCGACGACGTCGTCCAGCGCGCCGTCCAGCACGTGGTCGAGGTTGTAGGCCTTGAACCCGACCCGGTGGTCGGAGATCCGGTTCTCCCCGAAGTTGTAGGTGCGGATCCGCTCCGACCGGTCCACCGTGCGGACCTGGGAGCGGCGGGCGTCGGATGCGGCGGCCGCGGCCCGCTCCTCGGCGAGCGCGAGCAGCCGGGCACGCAGGATCCGCATCGCCTGCTCGCGGTTCTGCAGTTGGCTCTTCTCGTTCTGGCAGCTCACCACTATCCCGGTCGGCAGGTGGGTGATCCGCACCGCCGAGTCGGTCGTGTTGACGCTCTGCCCGCCGGGCCCCGAGGAACGGTAGACGTCGACCCGCAGGTCGTGGTCGTCGATCTCGACGTCGACCGGCTCGGCCTCGGGCATCACCAGCACCCCCGCCGCGGACGTGTGCACACGCCCCTGCGACTCGGTGACCGGGACCCGCTGCACCCGGTGCACCCCGCCCTCGAACTTGAGCAGCGCGAACGGCGCGCGGCCCGGCTCGGGGGTGCCCTTCGCCTTGACCGCGAGCGTGGCGCTCTTGTAGCCGCCCAGGTCGGACTCGGTGGCTTCCAGCAGTTCGGTCTGCCAGCCCTGGCGCTCCGCGAACCGGGTGTACATCCGCAGCAGGTCGCCGGCGAACAGCGCCGACTCCTCACCGCCCTCGCCGGCCTTCACCTCGAGGATGGCGTCCTTGCTGTCCCCGGGGTCACGGGGCACCAGCAACCGCCGCAGCCGCTCGCCCAACTCCGTCCGCGCGGTCTCCAGCCGGGCGGCCTCGGCGGCGAAGTCCGGGTCCTCCGCCGCCAGCTCCCGAGCTGCCTCCAGGTCGTCCTCTGTCGCCCGAAGCTGCCGGTAGGTGGTGACGATCGCGGACAGCTCGGCGTAGCGCCGGTTGAGCCGACGGGCCAGCGTCTGGTCGGCGTGCACGGACGGGTCGGCGAGGCGCCGCTCGATATCGCGGTGCTCGTCGATCAGCGCGTCGACGGCCTCGAACACTCCCGGCTCCCTCGTCTGGTGGGGCCCGCCGGCCGCCCGGGCGGCGGCCCGCCCCTGACCCGGCCTGCTGGTGGCATGACGACGGCGCCGGTCCACGACCGCGGTCGCGAACCGGCGCCAGATGGGCGCTAGCCGTCCTGCTGCTGAGCCTTCTTGGCCGCCTTCTGCTGGCCGGCCTTGGCCTTGGCGTAGCGAGCCTCGAACCGGGCCACCCGGCCACCGGTGTCCAGGATCTTCTGCTTGCCGGTGTAGAAGGGGTGGCAGCTCGAGCAGATGTCGGCGTGGATCACGCCGCTCTTCGCCGTGCTGCGGGTGGTGAACGTGTTCCCGCAGGTGCAGGTCACCGTGGTGGTGACGTACTCAGGATGGATGTCGGGCTTCATGGTGTCCTTTCCTTACCGGTCGCCGGGTCGCCCCCGTTCGGGCGTGAACCGGAACCGAACGCCGCATCATAACCGAACCAGGGGCCGGTTGTATTCCCGGCCCCGTAGCCCCGGGTTCGCCTCAAGATCCGACGGTAAGGTCCGCGGCTCGGCCCCAGGATCCGACGG
>CAZNCE010000159.1:0-2393 GCA_964571285.1 uncultured Nocardioidaceae bacterium
CGGCCGGCTCGGCGTCGACGAGGAGCTGCTGCGGCAGGCCGCCGACATCCGCGACGCGGTGCGGCCGGATGAGATCCTGTTCGTCGTCGACGCGATGATCGGCCAGGACGCGGTCACCACCGCGATGGCGTTCCTGGACGGGGTCGGCTTCGACGGCGTGGTGCTGAGCAAGCTGGACGGCGACGCCCGCGGAGGCGCCGCCCTCTCGGTCGCCAAGGTCACCGGCCGGCAGGTCATGTTCGCGTCGTCCGGCGAGAAGCTGACCGACTTCGACGTCTTCCACCCCGACCGGATGGCGTCCCGCATCCTCGGCATGGGCGACGTCATGTCGCTGATCGAGCAGGCCGAGAAGACCTTCGACGCCGAGCAGTCCGCCAAGGCCGCGGCCAAGTTGCAGGGCAAGGGCGGCGAGTTCACCCTGGACGACTTCCTGCAGCAGATGCAGCAGGTACGCCGGCTCGGGTCGATGTCGAAGATCCTCGGGATGCTGCCCGGCATGGGGCAGATGCGCGACCAGATCGAGAACATCGACGAGCGCGACATCGACCGCATCGCCGCGATCATCCAGTCGATGACGCCGGGCGAGCGGGACAACCCCAAGATCATCGACGGCTCCCGCCGGGCCCGGATCGCCCGCGGCTCCGGCGTGACCGTGAGCGAGGTCAACCAGCTGGTCGACCGGTTCTTCGAGGCCCGCAAGATGATGACGGCGGTGGCCAGCGGCAAGGGCGTTCCGGGGATGCCGGGGATGCCCGGGATGCCGGGCGGCGGCAAGCGTGCCAAGGCCAAGCAGCAGGCCCGCAAGGGCAAGGGCAAGCGCGGCTCGGGCAACCCCGCCAAGCGGGCGCAGCAGGCGGCCGCCGCCCGGGAGGCCAAGGCCGAGCAGGCCGACCCGGCGGCCGCCTTCGGGCTCGGCGGCGGGGACGACGCGGCCACGGACTTCGAGCTGCCCAAGGAGCTGCGCGACATGATGAACAAGGGACGCTGACCATGAGCGAGACCCTGCGGATCCGCGGCACCGTGCTCCCCGACGACGAGCACCGCGATCTCTACCTGGTGGACGGCAGGGTCAGTCTCGAACCGGTCGCTTCCGCGCGGACGGTCGCCGAAGGTTGGGTCCTGCCCGGTCTGGTCGATGCGCACTGCCATGTCGGTCTGGACGAGCGCGGGCCGGTCGCCGAGGACGTGCAGGAGCAGCAGGCGGTCGACGACCGGGACGCCGGGACACTGCTGATCCGCGACTGCGGCTCGGCCGCAGACACCCGGTGGATCGACGACCGCGAGGACCTGCCGCGGATCATCCGGGCCGGCCGCCACCTGGCCCGGCCGAAGCGCTACATCCGCAACTACGCCCACGAGATCGAGCCCTGGCAGCTGCCCGAGTTCGTCGCCCAGGAGGCAAAACGCGGCGACGGCTGGGTCAAGCTGGTCGGCGACTGGATCGACCGTGAGGTGGGTGATCTCTCGCCGCTGTGGCCCGCGGACGTACTGCAGGAGGCGATCAGGGTCGCCCACGAGCACGACGCCCGGGTCACCGCCCACGTGTTCTCCGAAGACGCGCTGCCCGACCTGATCGGGGCCGGCATCGACTGCATCGAGCACGGCACCGGACTGTCGGAGGAACTGATCGACACGATGGTGGAGAACGGCACCGCGCTGGTCCCCACCGCCAAGCAGCTGAACAACTTCCCCGAATACGCCGCGGCGGCGGGCGACAAGTTCCCCCAGTACGCGACGCACATGCGGGCGCTGTTCGGCCGGCGCAAGGCCACCATCGGGGCGGCGTACGAGGCGGGCGTCCCCATCTACGCCGGGACCGACGCCGGCGGTGTGCTGCCGCACGGGCTGATCGCCCAGGAGGTCTTGGAGCTGGTGGACTACGGCATGACACCCGCGGACGCCGTCGGCGCGGCGTGCTGGCGGGCGCGGGAATGGCTGGGTCTCAACCCGGGGCTGGACGAGGGCGTGTCCGCCGACCTGGTCGTCTACCCGGAGGACCCGCGGGAGAACCCGGGGGTGCTGGCCCATCCCAGCCGGATCGTGCTGCGCGGCAGGGTCGTCGCCTGAGCCCCGCCTCCAGGTAGCGCGACCGACCCGGGTCGCCAGGTCAACTCGACGGGGCCGGCGGCAGGCGGAGCGACCGAATTGGAGGGCTGCCCGGCGGTCTGGCAGAATATGGCGGAGTCCGGCGCGCAGCGGGCCCTCTCACCCCGGCGTGCCGTGTCCACCGGTCGCACCGGCCGTGCCCCACGCGGTCGCGCAGCGCCCACCTCGCATCGACCTGTTAGGGAGACACCACAGACGTGGCCGTCAAGATCCGCCTGAAGCGCATGGGCAAGATCCGTGCGCCGTACTACCGCATCGTCGTCGCCGACTCCCGCACCAAGCGCGAC
>CAZNCE010000159.1:2493-6985 GCA_964571285.1 uncultured Nocardioidaceae bacterium
AGCCCGGCGCAGAGCCCGGCGCAGAGTCGCCTGCCGACGCGACCGGCGGCTCCGAGGCGAGCAAGGCCTGACCATGCTGGCAGAGGCACTCGACCACCTGGTGCGCGGAATCGTGCGGAACCCCGACGACGTCGCGGTGCGCTCCAAGGACACCCGGCGCGGTCCGCTGCTCGAGGTGCGGGTGAACCCCGACGACCTGGGCAAGGTGATCGGCCGCTCCGGTCGCACCGCCACCGCGCTGCGCACGGTGATGAGCGCGCTGGCCGGCCGGCGCGGCATCCGGGTCGACTTCGTCGACGTCGACCGGAGGCGTTGACGGTCGAGGTCGTCGTCGGGCGGATCGGCCGGCCGCACGGGGTCCGCGGTGAGCTGACGGTGGAGGTACGCACCGACGATCCCGAGCGGCACTTCGGCGTCGGGCGGGTGCTGCGCACCGACCCGTCCGCGGTCGGGCCGCTGACCGTCGCCACGGTCCGCCCCCACCAGCAGCGGCTGCTGGTCGGCTTCCGCGGCGTGCGGGACCGGACGCTGGCCGAGTCGCTGCGCGGCGTGCTCCTGGTCGCCGAGGCCGACGGCGGCCCGCAACCGGGAGGCGACGAGTACTACGACCATCAGCTGATCGGGCTGCGGGTGGTCACCACCGACGGCGTCGAGTCGGGCGAGGTCACCGGCGTGCTGCACGGCTCCGCACAGGATCTGCTGGTCGTCGGCCGCCCCGGGCGCGACGACGCGCTGGTGCCCTTCGTCCGCGAACTGGTCCCCGGGGTCGACCTCGACACGGGCGTGGTCACCGTGGCGGACCGGCCCGGGCTGCTCGACCCCGAGCAGGCGGAGTGAGGCCGATGCGCATCGACGTGGTGACGATCTTCCCGGACTACCTCGCACCGCTCGACCTGTCCCTGCCCGGCCGGGCCCGGACCGTCGGTCTGCTGGACCTGCGCACCCACGACCTGCGCGACCAGACTCACGACCGGCACCGGACCGTCGACGACACGCCGTACGGCGGTGGACCCGGCATGGTGATGCGGCCGGAGCCGTGGGGCGAGACGCTGGACGCGATCGTTCCCGCCGGCACCGCCGCGCCGCCCCGGCTGTTGGTGATGTCTCCCGCCGGCCGCCCGTTCCGGCAGCGGGACGCGGAGCGGCTGGCCGTGGAGCCGTGGCTGGTCTTCGCCTGCGGCCGGTACGAGGGCATCGACCAGCGGGTCGTGGACGAGGCGGCCACCCGGATGCCGGTGGAGGAGCTCAGCATCGGCGACTACGTGCTGAACGGGGGCGAGGTCGCCGCACTGGTCGTGATCGAGGCGGTGGTCCGGCTGCTGCCCGGCGTCTTGGGCAACCCGGAGTCGCTGCTGGAGGAGTCCCATGCCGGTCAGGGGAGCGCGGGGCTGCTGGAGCACCCGGTCTACACCAGGCCGCGCAGCTGGCGCGGGCACGACGTCCCGGACGTGCTGCTGTCCGGTGACCACGCCCGTATCGCCGCCTGGCGGCGGGAGCAGTCGCTGCGGCGTACCCGGGAGCGACGTCCCGATCTGCTCGGCGACGCCTGACCGCACCGCGCGACGTGCCGGCAGTACCCGGCCCGCCGATTTCGCCGCGCCCGGGCCGCTGTGGCAGACTTGCCTGTCGGCCTGCCGCACTCTGGCCGCATCCGGCCCCCGTGCCGCGGTCCTCCTGCCATGGGGGGAGCGCCGACAGATGCGGCCGGCAGCGCCGTCCGAGACATCTTTCGAGTCCGTGGGTGACCCGTGGCACCTGCGAGGAAGAGAAACCGCCATGACGAACGTCATCGACACGGTCGCGTCCGCAGCCCGCCGGGACGACATCCCCGAGTTCCGGGCCGGGGACACCGTCAAGGTCCACGTCAAGGTCGTCGAGGGCAACCGGTCGCGTGTGCAGGTGTTCCAGGGTGTCGTCATCCGGATCCACGGCTCCGGTGTCGGACGCACCTTCACCGTGCGCAAGGTGAGCTTCGGTGTGGGCGTCGAGCGGACCTTCCCTCTGCACACCCCGATCGTCGACCGGATCGAGGTCGTGACCCGCGGCGACGTGCGCAGGGGCAAGCTCTACTACCTGCGCAACCTGCACGGCAAGGCCGCCAAGATCAAGGAGAAGCGCAGCAGCTCTCCGGCCAAGTGAGCGGGCCGCGACTACGCTCGGGGCTGTGACGCCGGACGGACCGACCACCCGCGACCCCTCCAGCCCGGAGGGGTCGCGTGCGTCTGCCCCCGGAATGACCCCACCCGACGTGCAGCCCAGCGGCGAGCCGGTGCCGGCCGGCTCGGAGCCGGCGGAGCCCAGATCGCGCGGGCGCGGCAGCGGCCGCGGCCGGCCGCTGTGGCAGGAGTCGATCCTGCTGCTGCTGCTCGCCCTCGGGCTCGCGATCGTGCTCAAGACGTTGTTCGTGCAGGCGTTCTACATCCCCTCGGACTCGATGAAGGACACGCTCATCCGGCACGACCGGATCCTGGTCGAGAAGCCGTCGTACTGGTTCGGCGGGCAGCCGCAGCGCGGTGACATCGTGGTGTTCCGCGACCCGGGCGGCTGGCTGGGTGACGACACCACCGACGACCCCTCACCGTTCACCCGGGCGCTGGAGTTCTTCGGGCTGTACCCGACCGGCGACCACCTGGTGAAGCGCGTCATCGGGGTCGGCGGCGACACGGTCAAGTGCTGTGACCGGGCCGGCCGGCTGACCGTCAACGGCACCCCCCTGGACGAGTCCTCGTACCTGCGGCCGGGCACCTCGCCCGGCGACGGGCCCGGCGGCTCGTTCGAGGTGCAGGTGCCCGACGGGATGTTGTGGGTGCTGGGCGACAACCGCCCCCAGTCGGCCGACTCCCGGGCGCACACCGGCAGCCCCGGCGGCGGGTTCATCCCCGTCGACGACGTGGTCGGCAAGGTGTGGCTGACCATCTGGCCGCTGGATCGGATCTCGGTCACCGACCGGCCCGCGACCTTCGACCGTCTCGGCAGTGCCGGCGCATGACCCGGACCGAACGGCAGTCCGACACCGAACCACGGATGCGGCCCTCCGCCGGGTCGCGGTTCCTGCGGTTCTGCACCGAGACCCTGGTGCTGCTCGTGGTGGCGGTCGTCGTCGCGGCGCTACTGCGGATGTTCGTGGTGCAGGCCTTCTACGTGCCCAGCGGCTCGATGGAGCCGACCATCGGCCTGAACGAGCGGATCGTCGTCTCCAAGATCGGCGGCATCCACCGTGGCGATGTGATCGTGTTCGAGGACCCCGGTGGCTGGCTCAGCCCCGAGGAGATGCCGGACAAGCGCACCGGGCCGGTGTCGAAGGCCCTGGAGTTCATCGGCCTGCTGCCGCCCAGCGACAAGGGCTACCTGGTGAAGCGGCTGATCGGGCTCCCCGGCGACCACGTCGCCTGCTGCGACTCCCAGGGCAGGATGACCGTCAACGGGGTCGCGCTGGACGAGTCGGGCTACCTCTACCCGGGAAACGCGCCCTCCGAGACCCCGTTCGACGTGATCGTGCCGAAGGGCCGGGTCTGGGTGATGGGGGACCACCGGGCGAACTCCGGCGACTCGCGGCCGCACCTGGCCAGCGGAAACGCGTTCGTGCCGGAGCGGCTGGTGGTCGGGCGGGCGCTGGCGGCGGTGTGGCCGCCGCAGGAGATCCACTGGCTGGGCCGCCCCGACACCTTCGCGAACATCCCCGATCCCAACCGACCCGCCCCCGAACACCCGGTGGTCGACGAGAGCCCGAACAGCGATGCCGGCGGCCCACCCTGATCCGCGCCGGGTTTGAACTACCCTCGTGCGCATCATGAGTTCGTTGCCCAAGGGTGTCACGGTGCGACGCGACGCCGGCCTGTACGGCTACGAGCGGGCACTGCGCCGGGCCGGATTCCAGGTCGTCGCCGGAGTGGACGAGGCCGGTCGCGGAGCCTGCGCCGGACCGCTGGTGGCCGCAGCTGCGGTGCTCAAGGAGGGCCGGTCGGGGCAGATTCCCGGTCTTGCCGACTCCAAGCTGCTCACCGCCAAGGCGCGGGAGCGCTGCTACGAGGCGGTCACCCGCCGTGCGCTGTCCTGGTCGGTCGTCGTGGTGCCGTCCACCGAGTGCGACCGGCTCGGCATGCACGTCGCCAACGTCGCCGCCCTGCGCCGCGCGCTGGCCCGGCTCTCGGTCACCCCGTCGTACGTGCTGACCGACGGGTTCCCGGTGGACGGGTTGGGCCTGCCGGGACTCGCCGTCTGGAAGGGCGACCGGGTGGCGGCCGCCATCGCGGCGGCCTCGGTGATCGCCAAGGTCACCAGGGACCGGCTGATGACCCGGCTGCACGAGCAGTACCCCGACTACGACTTCGCGGTGCACAAGGGCTACGTCACCCGTGAGCACCAGGCGGCGCTGCGCGCGCACGGCCCCTGCCCGGAGCACCGCCGCCGATTCGTCAACGTACGCCGGGCGGCCGGCGAGCCGGTGGATGCCGTCGGCGGCGAGCAGCCCGACGCCGGGTACGACACCGGG
>CAZNCE010000159.1:7085-8511 GCA_964571285.1 uncultured Nocardioidaceae bacterium
ACGACGAGTACGACCAGACCGTGGCCATGGAGGACAGCCCCGAGATCGAGGAGCAGAACGAGGCGCGCGAGGAGGAGGCCCTGAGCACCGACTCGCTGCGGCCCGAGGACGAGACCACCGAGTACGAGCCCCCGTTCCGCCCCTCCACCCCGACGGCCGAGGGCGAGACCCCGGCTGAGGCCCGCGAGGGCGAGAGCCTCGACGAGCGGCTGGCCCAGGAAGAGCCCGACGCCGGGGAGCCGGACGAGCGCGGCTGACCGCAGCCGGTCCGGGTCCACAACCACCCCCGGCCGGGCCGCTCGTCCACAGCCGGCGAGCGGTCCGGTGCCGCAGCCGCTCCCGGCAGCGACGCTGGTCACCGGAGGTGGGAGCGGTGACCGATACACGCGGGTCCCTCGGGGAGTACGGCGAGCAGGTGGCCGAACGGCACCTGGTCGGCGCCGGGCTGCGCATCCTGGACCGCAACTGGCGGTGCGCCCTCGGTGAGGTCGATCGGGTGGCGATGGACGGCGACACGCTGGTCATCTGCGAGGTGAAGACGCGGCGCGGCCTGGACTACGGCAGCCCGCTCGAGGCGGTCACCTGGCGCAAGCTCGCCCGGCTGCGTCGGCTGGCCGCCCAGTGGATCCGCGACCACGACGCGCACCCCGCGGCCGTACGCATCGACGTCGTCGGCGTCCTCGCCCGGCCCGGAGCCGGTGCGGTCGTCGAGCACCTGCGGGGCGTCGCCTGATGGCGCTGGGCCGGGCGCTGTCGGTCGCGCTGACCGGAGTGCAGGGCGACCTGGTGGAGATCGAGGCGCACATCGGGCAAGGGCTGCCCAAGACCATGCTGGTCGGGCTGCCGGACGCGTCGCTGAACGAGGCGCGGGACCGGTGCAAGGCCGCGGTCATCAACACCGGGCTGCAATGGCCACAGCGGCTGCTGACGATCGCGATGGCACCGGCCAACCTGCCCAAGAAGGGCTCGCACTTCGACCTGGGGATCGCGCTGGCGATCCTGGACGCCGCGGCCCAGCTGGACGGCGAGCGCGTGGATCGGACGGTGGCCCTCGGCGAGTTGTCCCTGGACGGGCGGCTGCGGGCGGTGCCTGGCGTGCTGCCGGCGGTGCTGGCGGCGACCCGGCGCGGGATTCGCAGCTTCCTGGTCCCGGAGGCGAACGTCGACGAGGCCCGACTGGTCGACGACGTCAGCGTGTGGGGCGTGCGCTCGCTCGGCCAGGTCGTGGCGCTGCTGAAGGGCCAGGAGCCGCCGTCGGCCCCACCGGTGGCCCCGCTCACCGGTGAGCCGTGGGCGGGCCTCGGCGTGTCCAAGCGGGCCGAGCTGCTCGACCTGGCCGACGTGCTGGGCCAGCCGGAGGCACGGCGCACCGTCGAGGTGGCCGCCGCCGGGCGGCATCACCTGCTGCTGGACGGACCACCGGGCG
>CAZNCE010000160.1:0-8491 GCA_964571285.1 uncultured Nocardioidaceae bacterium
AGGTCGGTCCTTGACCAGAGTGCTGCTTGTGCTTGTCGCCACAGATCTGGACGGCACGCTCGTCCCCAACGACAGCACCAGGCTAGGCGACTACACCGCCGCGGTGCTGCGACGGGTTGACGATGCTGGGATTCCCGTTGTCTTCGTGACGGCTCGGCCGCTGCGCTGGATGGACGCGTTCTGGCCGCACGTCGGCAAGCACGGCCTGGCGGTGTGCTCGAACGGCGCGATTACCTACGACGTTCACGCACGCAAGGCGATCTCAACGTCAGGGATCGAACCCGAGCAGGGACTGGAGATCACGGCAGCCATCACCGCCGCGGTCCCCGGCTCCACGTTCGCCATCGAATGCCTGGACGGCATCCGACAAGACCCCGACTTCGTCGAGCGCCATCGCGTTCCACCGGGATCACCGCGGTCCCCTGGCTGACCTCTGGGACGTCCCCGCCGTCAAGCTTCTGGTTCGACACGAAAGCCTGGCTCACGACGAGTTCCGAGACCGGGTGACCGCCGGGGTGGGGGATCTGGCCAAAACGACCTGGTCGGAGCCAGGTCTGGTCGAGATCCGCGCGGCTGGTGTCACCAAGGCCAGTGCCTTAGATCCCGAACGCGTGCCCGTGTCGCAGGGACAGCATCAGGATCCGACGGCTGGATCCGTCCTCCGCGCCAAGATCCGACGCCTACGTCCGACGTGCTGCTCAGCATTCCTGCGTGCCCAGCCCAATCACCGTCGGATCTTAGGGTCGGATGTTGAGGCGAAGCGGTGATCGTCCGGGCCCCATAGGGTCAGGGAGCCTGGTGAAACCGGTCCTCGAGGAGTGCTCGCAGGTCGCGAACCGTCCGACGGGACTCGCCTGTGCGCACCGCCGCAGTGACCTCGGTCCATGCGCCTTCGTCTCGCAGACGCAGGTAGTGGACACCTTCGTGGCGCAGCGCTCGGACGGAGGCCGGCACCACGGCCACGCCCAGGTTGGCCGCCACCAGAGCCAATAGGGTGGCGAACTGGTTGGCCTCTTGCGCCAGGCGCAGCCGCAACCCGCTCGCGTGCGCGAGTACGACCAGTCGGTCCCAGGCGCGCGGCACTCTGTCCCTGGGCAGCGTCACGAACGTCGACCCGGCGAGATCCGCCAGGCTGACCGACCGCCGCTGGCGCAGGGGGTGGGCTGCGGGGACGACGGCCAAGAGCGGTTCGCGGAACAGCGTCGACAGCTGGATGCCGTGTTGCTCCTCGAGGTCTCGGCTGAGCCCTATGTCGATGGCCTCGTCGAGGAGCGCCGCCAACTGCTCCTCGGTCGTCATCTCGCGCAAGGTCAGGCGCACCTGTGGGTGCATGTCGTGGTGGCGCCGAACGAGGCCGGGCAGGATCTGGATCGCTGCGGAGGCGACGAATCCGAGCGTGACGGCGCCACGCTTCCCCGCGGCCGCATCGAGCGCGGCTGTACGGCTGGACTCCGCCGCCGAGAGCGCACGCCTAGCGGCCTCGACGAACGCGGCACCTGCCGCGGTGAGCTGGACGCGACGGCTCGTCCGCTGGAACAACTCGACGCCGAGGTCGCGTTCGAGGTCGCGCACCTGCCGCGAGAGTGATGGTTGGGCGACGAGGAGCTTGTCCGCGGCCCGTCCGAAATGCAACTCCTCGGCCACTGCAACGGCGTACCTCATCTGGCGAAGATCCATGTTCCGGTTTTACACCAATGTTGATTCCAAATCGATTGGTTCAAAACAAGTCTTGGACTGATTAGGTCTTGTCTCCCTAACGTTCCGGCCTGTGAGGGGCGTCACCGTCGGCCCACCCGAAGAACCACATGCCATGGAGAAGAGGCACAGATGAGCACTGACACGCGCGGGACACGCGACACACAGCTGGGCGGTGGTGCCGACCGCATCGTGACGGTGGCGAGCGCAGGTGCGCTCCTGCTGTTCGTCGTCCTGGCCATCGCCGCCCCGGACCGCGTCGCGGCCTGGGTAACAACCGGATTCACCAAGAGCGCCGAGTGGTTCGGCCTCTTCTGGCAGGTCCTGATGCTGGCTACGTTCGGCATCGCACTGGTTCTCGCTGCGACGCCGTGGGCGCGTGCCCGCTTCGGTGAGGTCAAGCCAGAGTTCGGTCGCTTCAAGTGGATCGCGATGATCATGTGCACCCTGCTCGCCGGCGGCGGCGTCTTCTGGGCCGCCGCGGAGCCGATGTATCACTTCCTGAACGCTCCGCCGTACTTCGGAGACGTCCAGGCCGGCGGCGCCCGGGCGGCACACGTCGCGCTCGCGCAGAGCTTCGTGCACTGGGGTTTCCTCGCCTGGGCCGTCCTCGGGTCCTTGGCCGCGATCGTGATGATGTTCGCGGCTGAGCGGGGTATGCCGCTGCGGCCGCGCACTCTCCTCTATCCGGTCCTGGGCCGCCGCGTTGTCACGAGCCCGATCGGCACCGTCGCGGACGTCGTGTGCATCATCGCCGTGGTTGCTGGAACAGTGGGCCCGATCGGGTTCCTTGGCCTGCAGGTCTCCTACGGGCTCTCCTCCCTGTTCGGAATCCCAGGCGTGTACGGCGTGCAGCTCCTCGTCATCGCCGTCCTGACCGCGGTCGCGGCCGCCTCCGTCGTCTCTGGAGTGAACCGTGGTATCCAGTTCCTGAGCCGACTCAATGTGTGGCTCGCGCTGGCGCTCATGGCCGTCGTGCTCGTGCTGGGCTCGGCCTGGTACGTGCTCAAGTCGTTCGTCGGCGGCTTCGGCGTCTACGTCTCGGACTTCGTCGGAATGAGCCTCTACCAGGGCGACCAGGTCTGGGTTGCTGGGTGGACCGTCTTCTTCTTCGGCTGGTTCCTCGGCTACGCCCCGCTGATGGCGATCTTCGTCGCCCGGATCTCTCGCGGTCGCACCGTCCGCGACCTCATCGTGAGCACCGCTGTGCTGCCGCCGGTCGCCACCTGCCTGTGGTTCTCGGTTCTGGGCGGCACCGGCATCATGCTCGAGCAGCAGCAGCCGGGCGCCGTCTCCACTCCGCTGGGCGATGCCGGCCTCCCCGCCGCGGTGATGGCCATCGCGGATGGTCTCCCACTGTCGACCGTCGTGAGCGTCGGTTTCCTGCTCCTCACGATCCTGTTCGTCGCCACGACCACCGACTCGATGTCGTACGCCGTTGCTCAGTCCTGCACTACGAGGGAGCACGCGAGCACACGACTGCGAGCGGTCTGGGCACTGCTGATGGGTGCCGCAGCGGCGGTCCTGATCACCATCGGCGACGGGGGCATCTCGGCACTACAGTCGTTCATCGTCGTCACCGCCGTCCCGGTCGGCTTCATCCTCCTGCCGTCACTCGTCGCTGCGCCGGTCATGGTTCGCCGGATGGCGGTGGAGCAAGGCTTGACCGGGGGGCGCGCCACACCGGCGACGACCACCACCCCGGCGAGCGCGCTCACAGACGCCAAGGAAGGGGTCAACGCATGACCAGCTCAACCCGCCACCTCCGCAACCTGATCGCGGGGATCTGGACGGACGGCGACGGTGTCCCGCAGTACAGCGAGAACCCGGCAACACCATCGGGCATTCCTGTCGCGGACTACCGAACAGCCACCGAGGCCCAGCTCGAGCAAGCCGTCATTGCCGCCGCCGCCGCAGCTAGGGACTGGGACCGGCAGGGCTTGCTCAACCGCGGGCGAGTCCTGCGCCGAGCCGCTCATCTCATGGAGGACCGCGCCGAGGAACTCGCCACGTTGATGACCCGGGAGCAGGGCAAGGTCCTGGCCGACTCCCGCGGTGAGGTCGGCGCGACCATCGAGACCCTGCACTACCACGCGGCCGCGGCGCGCCGGCCTGACGGCGCGACCTATCCGTCGGCTCATCCCGACGAGATCGTCCGCACCATTCGACGCCCCGTCGGTACGGTCGCGGTCATCACCCCATGGAACTTCCCGCTCCAGATCCCGGTTTGGAAGATCGCCCCCGCGCTGCTGTGGGGAAACCCAGTGGTCTGGAAGCCGGCTAGCGACACCCCGGCGATGGCCGTGGCGCTCGCCGAGATCCTTGTCGAGGCCGGAGTGCCTGATGGCGTCCTCAACCTGCTGCTGGCGCCAGGATATCTCGGCGCAACACTCGTTGCGCACTCCGACGTCGCCGCCGTTACGTTCACCGGCTCCGTGCCGGTCGGCCATGCGATCCGCGATGCCGTCGTACCGCGCGGGGCAAAGCTTCAGATGGAGCTAGGCGGCCACAATGCCGCCATCGTCCTACCCGACGCGCACGTGCCAGCCGCGGCCGACGCGATCGTCGTCGCCGCCATGGGGAGCACCGGGCAGAAATGTACGGCGACCCGCCGGATCATCGCCGTGGGCGATTGTTACGACCGGCTGGTCGCCGAGTTGACCGACCGCGTCGAAGCGCTGGTCGTCGGAGACGGAAGCGACGAGGCCGTGACGCTCGGGCCGGTCGTGTCGGCGAAGGCTCGCGACCAGATTGGAGCGTCGGTGCAGCAGGCCCTCGACGAGGGTGCGACCGTACTGGCCGGCGCCCCAGTGCCCGACACGGACGGTCACTGGGTCGCACCGACCTTGCTGGCCGGTGATCCCGAGCTGACCATCTGCCGCGAGGAAGTGTTCGGGCCGATCACCACCGTGCTCCGGGCAACTGACCTCGACAGCGCGATTGAGCTGGCGAACGCGACCGAGTTCGGGCTCACAGCCTCGGTGTTCACTCGGGACGAACGCGTTGCGCGGCGTTGTGTGGATGAGCTCGTCGCCGGCCTGGTCAAGGTCAACGCACCATCCACCGGCTCCGAGCTTCACGCTCCGTTCGGCGGCCTGCGCGACTCGTCGTTCCCTGCGCCCCGGGAGCAGGCCAGCGATGCGGCGGCCGACTTCTTTACGATCAACAAGACCGCCTACCTGCGCTTGGCGCCCGCGGGTGAGTCGTGAACGGGCACTCCCACGTCGAGCAGCTGCGACCGGCTGACACGGTGCTGAGCCTGGCTGACATCGGTGGAGCCAGGGCCACAAGACACAGCTTCGCGCGAGCGCTCGTACGTCGAGCCGTGTCCGACGGCTGGAACGTGCAACTCCGACGGACCGATCTCGACCCGGATGGTCGAGGGGTCGTGGTCTTCGAGTGCCGGGTCGCGGAGCAACGGTGGAGCTTCGTTGCCTTCTCGCAGACCATCGCGGACTCCGAGCGTCAGGACCGCGTGATCGCCTCCTCCTGGGATGTCACGGCGGCGTTGGTCGAGGGCGAAGTCGATGACGAGGCCGTCCTCCGTCTCCGCCCGGAGGTCACCCGACAGGAGGAAGGGCGTGCTGACGCGCGAACACTGATCTGGACACGCGCCAACCGCAGCGGACGGTTCTTCGACTACGTCGTGGACCGGCTCGCCAACGGCCGGCAGCCCGAGCCGAGCGTCTTCGGGCTCTCGCCGTATCTGTTGCGCAGTACCGCCTTCTACAGCAACGGAAAGTTCGGTCTCGCCGATTTCGAACGCTTCGAGGAAGATCACCCGTTCGCGGTGCCCTACCGGGCACACATGCTGGCGGCCTGGCTGCTGCGCGAGCTCGGCTACCTGCTCGCCGAGTCCTGTGCTGCAGCACGGAGCGACCGTGCCGTCCAGCTCTCCGGGGACTGGCGCCGCTACTTCGGCCTGGGCAACGCGACCGGTCTCGGCCTGGTGCCCTACATCGTGAACCACCCTGAGATCCTGGACGCCTGGATCCGGCTACGTGAGATTCCCTTGGCAACGGTCATGGCTCGCTCGGTCGAGCCTGCTAGCCCGGACGTCGCCCGAGTGCGGCTGCTGATCGATCGCGCCATTCGCTACCTTGCCGAGCAAGGGGACCGCGAGCCGACGCCTTATACCTCCGGGGTGGATCTGGCCGGTCGGCTGGCTCCACTCGGCGAGCTGGTGGCCGAGTACGCCCAGCGCGGAACGATGGATGGCAAGGCCGAGGAACTGCCGTGGCGCCGCCTGCACGACGCGGCGGCGGCAGCGGGCCCAGAGGTCCGTGGTGTCGTCGCGTCCGTGCTCACCGAACTGACCGAGGAACTCGACGACGCGGTGGAGGGTGGTCTTCGATGCCATGAACGCCGGAGGCTACGTTCCAGGATGCGGTGTGGTGAACTCCTCCAGCTCGTCGCCAACCGCTACGCCTGGCTGGGCGCGTTCGACTTCACCGACCCGTTCCAGACCGAACGTTTCTGGTACTCCTCAGCCAACAACGAGGAGCCCCGACGAGCCTTCGCCGGCGTCGATCCGGGTGAAGCGACACAGCACGCGGTCGGTACTGCCCGCGACGTACACGCGCTGAAGGCGGATCTCGAAGCCAATGATCCTGCGGACAGCGTCGGCGAGTTCTTGCTGACACATCCGTGGCATCGTGCCGCCATTGTCCGGGTTCAGTCGGTTGGTGACCTCGAGTACGCCGAGCTGCACGCGAACCTGCTGGCCGGGGACTTCGTTCCCCTGCACGTGCAGCGGCTGCAGCTCGCCGTTTACGGCATGGACAACTTCAACCCACAGTCGACCGATTGGCTCCGAGTGACCCTCTTCTCGGGCGCCCCACGGATCTCAGACCTGACCGATGGAACCGCCGACGACGACTGGTGCTTCACCCCCCGTCCGGCAGCTCTGGATGAGAGGACACCGGCATGAAAACGCACGACAACCCGGAACCGGCCCGACTGCACTCCGACGCTCTGGTCGTGGACGGCCTCCAGATCAACAACTGGAGCCGTCAGGTGTTCGAGGAGCTCCGCGCCGGCGGCATTACCGGTGTCAACGCCACCGCGGCCGTCTGGGAAGGGACGGACCAGACGCTTCGAACCGTCGCGGAGTGGTATCAACTCACTCGGCGTCACGATGACCTCGTCGTACTCGCTGAAACCGCCGACGATGTCCGGAAGGCCAAGGACGAAGGCCGAGTCGCTGTCGTCCTCGGCTTCCAGAACACCAGCCCATTCGGTGACGACTACCGGCTCGTCGAGGTGTTCTCGCGGCTCGGTGTCCGGATCGCCCAGCTGACCTACAACATCCAGAACGCCGTGGGCGGGTCGTGCTACGAGCCGCATGACAGTGGCCTCACGCGGTTCGGCCGCAACATCGTGGCCGAGATGAACAGGGTCGGCATGTTGATCGACCTCTCGCACGTCGGCAACCGCACCTCCCTCGATGCGGTTCGCGCTTCCTCCGCTCCGGTCGCCATCACCCATTCGAACCCCACCTGGTTCGTCGACAACCCGCGCAACAAGCCCGACGAGGTGCTCAGGACGGTCGCCGATGCCGGCGGAGTCGTAGGGTGCTGCCTGTATCCGCTAGTGCTCGGCGGCGCCTCTGCGCAGCTTGAGGACTTCTGTGCCATGGTGCGCCGGCTCGTCGACGAGATCGGGCCCGATCACGTGGCGCTGGGCAGCGATTGCACTCGCAACTGGGACTCGGGCTATGTGGAGTGGCTGCGCAGCGGTCACTGGCGACCACCCGGTGACGTACCGGCGACCTGGCCGGAATGGCCCGATTGGTTCCGCGGCCCCGCTGACTTCCCCCGACTGACCGACGGCCTGCTCGCGTCCGGCCTTGACGAGCAAGCTGTCCGGGGAGTCCTTGGGGAGAACTGGCTTCGGCTGTTCGACGATGTCTTCGTTCCCGGAAGGGCGGCCTGACCATGATGACGGTGATGGAGCCCGTTGCGACCGACGCGGAGGAGACCGCCGCGCCCCAGCGACACGGGGCAGCGCTCCGCGTCACCATCCGCGAGATCCGCGAGTACGCCTACCGCGCGCTGATCGCGTCTGGTGCGTCACCGGGCGAGGCGGCCAGTGCGGCCGGCCAAGTGCTCCACGCGGAGCTTCACCATGGTGAGGGGCTCTCCGGTCTGGCTGCAGACCTATCCCGCGGCTCGTGGCCGCGGGAAGGGCTCTCGTGCACCCGCCGGCGGGGTGAGGTCTCGATCCTCGAGGTGGACTGCGGATCACGATCCGGGGCGCTTCGCATCGGTGGACCGATCGTCGATCTTGTCGCCGGCGAGGTTGGGCCGGCGGCGGCCCTCACTTCGGCCGAGATCCGCCTGAGCGCGCTGGTGGACGATCCCATGATCGCGGCGGCCGCGGCGGCCGACACCACCCTGACCGCGTTCCAGCAGACCCCACGCGGGCACTTCCTCGTCCGCCAGGCCACACCGCAGGGTGAACTCGGCGAGGGGCGGACCGTGCAGGCGCCGAGCGTCAGTGGCATGGAAACTTTCGGTTCTGCCTGGACCTTGGTGCTCCTTGCCGGTGCAGTGGACGACACAACTCGCGCCCATCTGACGTGGAGCACCCCTGGCCAGCGTGCCGAGCGCCGGCGTGGCGCTGCCCGTACCGGCGTCCAGGTCGACGAGGTGACATGGAGCGTCGTAGCCGCTCACGCCAAGCGTTTCCTGGTGCCCGAGGACGCCTCCTGAGGGACCGTGCCGCGCCGCCCCACGATCCGACGGCTGGATCCGTCCTCCGCGCCAAGATCCGACGCCTACGTCCGACGTGCTGC
>CAZNCE010000161.1:0-8465 GCA_964571285.1 uncultured Nocardioidaceae bacterium
CCGGCGGCGGGGACCCTGCGGCCAACCCAACCCTCTACGACGCCATCCAGAAGGCGAAGAAGACCTCGGTCCCCAACGACAACATCGAGCGCGCGGTCAAGCGCGGGTCCGGCGCGGAGGCCGGCGGCGCCGAGTACGAGACGATCATGTACGAGGGGTACGGGCCGAACGGCGTCGCGATGCTGATCGAATGCCTCACCGACAACCGCAACCGGGCCGCGATGGAGGTCCGGACCGCGATGAACCGCAACGGCGGCTCGCTCGCCGACCCCGGCTCGGTGTCGTACCTGTTCAACCGCAAGGGCGTCGTGATCGTGCCCCAGGAGCAGGACCGCCAGGTGTCCGAGGACGACGTGCTGGAGGCGACCCTGGACGCCGGGGCCGAGGACGTGAGCGACCTCGGTGAGTCCTACGAGGTGGTCAGCGAGGCGACCGACCTGGTGTCGGTGCGCTCCGCGCTGCAGCAGGCCGGCCTGGACTACGACTCCGCCGAGGCGTCCTTCCTGCCGACCATGAGCGTGGAGCTCGACTCCGACGCCGCGCCCAAGGTGCTCCGGCTGGTGGAGGCGCTGGAGGACCTCGACGACGTGCAGAACGTCTACGCGAACTTCGACGTCTCCGACGAGGTGCTCGCCGGGATGGACGCCTGACCCGCGCCCGCCCAGCGCCCCCCCTTTGCGTCGCCGCGCGACCTTGCGCCGCCGGTGACGCCGCCCGGTCGGCGTGTCTGCGCCGGCCCGGAAGAGCCGCCGACTAGCCTGGTCGAACAGGCGTTCGCAACCGCGGGAGGCATGGATGCGCGTGCTCGGGGTCGACCCCGGCCTGACCCGTTGCGGGCTGGGCGTGGTCGAGGGCGAGCCCGGGCGACCCCTGTCCCTGGTGTCGGTCGACGTCGCGCAGACCCCGGCGGGGCAGGATATTGCGCTTCGGCTGCTGCGGATCGAGCAGGCGCTGGAGGAGCAGATCGCGACCTGGCACCCCGACGCGGTCGCGGTCGAGCGGGTGTTCAGCCAGCACAACGTACGCACGGTGATGGGCACCGCCCAGGTGAGCGGAGTGGCGATGGTGGCGGCGGCCCGGCGCGGGCTGCCGGTTGCGCTGCACACCCCGAGCGAGGTGAAGGCGGCGATCACCGGCAGCGGGCGCGCCGACAAGGCCCAGGTCACCACCATGGTGACCCGCCTGCTCCGGCTCGACCAGCGGCCCAGCCCACCCGACGCCGCGGACGCGCTGGCGCTGGCCATCTGCCACCTGTGGCGGGGGGCTGCCCAGCGTCGGCTGGAGCAGGCCCGGGACCGGGTCGCCGCAGCCGGCGGCCGGCCGGCCGTGGCCGCGGGTACGACCGGGAGGAGCAGCCGATGATCGCGTTCGTGCGCGGTCGCGTCGACTCGGTCGGGGTGGACTCGGCCGTGGTGGAGGTCGGCGGGGTCGGCTTCCAACTGCTGTGCACCCCGGGCACCCTGGCCGGCCTGCGGCCGGGGCGTGAGGCCGAGCTCGCCACCTCGATGGTCGTCCGCGAGGACTCGCTGTCGCTGTTCGGCTTCGCCGACGCCGAGGAACGGGCGCTGTTCGAACTGCTGCAGACCGCCAGCGGTGTCGGCCCCAAGCTGGCCCAGGCGATGCTCGCCGTGCACGGGCCGGACGACCTACGCCGCGCGATCGGCACCGAGGATCTGGCCGCACTCACCCGGGTGCCGGGCATCGGCCGCAAGGGCGCCCAACGGATCGTGCTCGAGCTCAAGGATCGAGTGGGGGCTCCGTCGCCCGCCACCGCCGCGCGCGCCGGCACCGGAGCGGAGCAGTGGCGTGACCAGGTACGCGACGGCCTGCTCGGCCTCGGCTGGTCGGTTCGGGAGGCCTCCGCGGCGGTGGAGGCGGTCGCCGACGAGGCCGGGCCGGGTCCCGACGGCGCCGGCCCGGACGTGCCGAAGCTGCTGCGCGCCGCCCTTCGTACCCTCTCCAAGGCCTGAGCGGCGCCACAGATGACCGAGGACCTGCCGAGCGGCCGCGCCGTGGAATTCGACGAGCCCGATGCCCTGACCGACGGGTCCGCCGGGCGTGGGCTGGTGGACGCGGCGGCCAGCGGCGAGGAACGAGCCGTGGAGGCGGTCCTGCGGCCGCGGACGCTGGCCGAGCTGATCGGCCAGGAGCGGGTGCGCGAGCAGTTGGCGCTGGTGCTGGAGGCGGCCCGCGGCCGTGCGGCGACCCCCGACCACGTGCTGCTGAGCGGACCACCGGGGCTGGGCAAGACGACGCTGGCGATGATCATCGCCGCCGAGCTGGCCGCGCCGCTGCGGGTCACCAGCGGCCCCGCGATCCAGCACGCCGGGGACCTGGCGGCGATCCTGTCCGGGCTGAACGAGGGCGACGTGCTGTTCCTGGACGAGATCCACCGCATGTCGCGTCCGGCGGAGGAGATGCTCTACATGGCCATGGAGGACCTGCGGGTCGATGTGGTCGTGGGCAAGGGACCCGGGGCCACCGCCATCCCGCTGGAGATCCCACCGTTCACCCTGGTCGGCGCCACCACCCGGGCCGGCCTGCTGCCCGGACCGCTGCGCGACCGGTTCGGGTTCACCGCTCGGCTGGAGTTCTACGCGGCGGAGGAGCTGCGCCGGATCGTGGACCGGTCCGCCGGGCTGCTGGAGGTGCAGGTGACCCCGGACGGCGCGGCGGAGATCGCCGGCCGTTCCCGGGGTACGCCCCGGATCGCGAACCGGCTGCTGCGGCGGGTGCGTGACTACGCGCAGGTACGCGCCGACGGCGTCGTGGATCTGGCCGCCGCCCGGGCGGCCCTGACCCTGTACGAGGTGGACGAGTCCGGGCTGGACCGGTTGGACCGGTCCGTGGTGGAGGCCCTGTGCCGGGGATTCGGCGGTGGGCCGGTCGGGTTGGGCACGCTCGCGGTCGCGGTCGGCGAAGAACGGGAGACCGTGGAGGAGGTCGCCGAGCCGTTCCTGGTGCGGTCGGGGCTGCTGGCCCGCACCCCTCGAGGCCGGGTCGCGACCCCCGCTGCCTGGCGGCACCTCGGCTTGGCCGTACCCCCGGGCTCGGCGCCGGGAGCGGCCGGCCAGTCCGGATGCCGAACCCCGGAGCCGGGACTGTTCGACGTGGACGACGAGACATGACCAGCGACGGGCTAGACTCCGCGATTGGTCACCGGTATCGGCGGCCATACCGTGAACGCTTGGGGAGAAGTCCGTTTTGGATGCGAATGCACTGGCTAACATCCTGCCGCTGATCCTGATCGCGCTGGTGTTCTGGTTCCTGATCATCCGGCCGGCGCGCAAGAAGCAGCAGGCGATCAGCCAACTGCGCTCCAGCCTGAAGACCGGCGACCAGGTGCTGCTGAACAGCGGCATCTACGGCACCATCACCGACGTCGGCGAGTCCGGGCTGCAGGTAGAGCTCGCGCCCGGCGTCGTGGTCCGTGCCCACAAGGACGCGGTCGCGATGGTGGAGCAGCCGCGGGACCCGTTGACCGAGGAGCCCTCCGGATACGAAGAGCAGCGCAAAGAAGAGAACTGACTCGTGGCGAAGGCCCCGCGTCGCACCGGTCGTCCGCTTCGGACGATGGTGATCTTCTTCGCCCTGCTGGCCGCGATGTACGGCGGCGTGCTGGCCATCGGCGTGTGGACGCCCAACCTGGGGCTGGATCTGCAGGGTGGCACCCGGCTCACCATGCAGGCCAAGCCCGCCGCCGGGTCCGGAGCCATCACCTCGGACAAGATGGACGAGGCGGTCGGCATCATCCGGCAGCGGGTGAACGGCACCGGCGTCGCCGAGGCCTCGGTGTCCACTCAGGGCAGCGACCAGATCGTGGTGGAGATCCCCGGGGCGCAGAAGGGGAGGCTTGCCGAGCAGGTGGGCCAGACCGCCCAGCTGCGGTTCCGGCTGGTGTACGGCCAGCCGCAGCCGGGTGCCGCTGCCCCGTCGACCGGCAAACCGTCACCGTCGACCGCACCTTCCGGGTCGCCCACCGGCAAGCCATCACCCTCGACCTCAGGGTCAGAGTCGGGCGCCAAGTCGGATGAACAGGGCAGTGCCCCGAAGAGCACTGCGCCGAAGAGCAGCGCCCCGGGCGGCGAGCAGCGGCAGTCGCAAGACCAGGGCGGGTCGAAGAACCGCGCCGTGCCCGGATGGGCGGGGGCCGCGTCCCCGTCGCCGACCGGCCAGCCCGCCGGAGCTGCCACCGGCGAGCCGGCCTCGCCCGCACCGTCTCCGACCGCGGGAACCAACAGCGGTGGCAAACAACTGCAGGGCGCCGAGATGGTGAACTGGACGCCGTCCCCCCAGGTGACGCAGAAGTTCCAGTCCTACACCTGCCCGGCGCCCGGCAAGACCGACGACAGCCTGGTGGACGCGCCGGGCAAGCCGCTGGTCACCTGCGACGACAACGGCTACAAGTACCTGCTGACGCCGGCGATCATCGAGGGCACCCAGCTCAGCGACGCCAGTTCCGGGCTGGACCCGGACGGCTCGGGCTACGTGGTGGACCTGAAGTTCGACGGGTCGGCCACCAACGTCTTCGGCGACGTGACCGCGGCGATCAACGGCACCGGACGGCAGTTCGCCATCACCCTGGACGGCCGGGTGCTCACCGCGCCGACCGTCAGCAACGGCGCGATCCGCACCGGCGAGGCGCAGATCAGCGGCAACTTCACCGCCGAGAGCGCCCGCGCGCTGGCCAACTCGCTGAAGTACGGCGCGCTGCCGCTCACCTTCGAGACCCAGGGGATCAGCGTCGAGGGACCCGAGCTGGCCGACAACGCGCTGACGGCCGGCCTACTGGCCGGCGTCGTGGGGCTGCTGCTGGTGGTGGCGTACTGCCTGTTCTACTACCGGGCGCTGGGCCTGGTGGTGATCGCATCGTTCGGCGTGGTCGGGCTCACCGTCTACGCGGCCGTGCTGCTGCTCAGCAAGGGAATGGGCTTCACGCTCACGCTGCCGGGCATCGCCGGCCTGATCGTGGCGATCGGCATCACCGCCGACTCCTTCATCGTCTACTTCGAACGGCTGCGGGACGAGGTACGTGAGGGCAAGAGCCTGCGGACGGCGGTGGAGACCGGCTGGCGTCGCGCCCGGATGACCATCCTGGCCGCCGACGGGGTGACCTTCCTGGCCGCGCTGGTGCTGTACATCTTCGCGATCGGTGTGGTGAAGGGGTTCGCGTTCGCGCTCGGCCTCACCACGCTGATCGACGTGCTGGTGGTGTTCAGCTTCACCCACCCGGTGGTGGCGCTGCTGGCCCGTACCCGCTTCTTCGGCAACGGGCACCCGCTGTCCGGCCTCGACCCCAAGCATCTGGGCGTTGACCACCTGCCCGGGATCACTCGGCGCCGCACCTCGGGGGGAGTGGCCTGATGTCGAGGCTGGGCCGGCTGGGCAACCGCCTCTACAGCGGGGAGATGTCGCTCGACTTCGTCGGACGGCGCAAGCTCTGGTACGCGATCTCGGCGGCGATCGTGGTGACCGCGATCCTCGGGCTGTTCCTGCGCCCGCTGAACTTCGGCATCGAGTTCGAGGGCGGCGTGGAGTTCCGTGCCGAGGTGACCACCGCCCCGAGCCAGGCGATCGCCCCGATGCGGGAGGCCGTGGTCGGCACCGGGCTGGAGGACAACCCGACCGTCACCACGTCGGGTTCGGACACGGTGCGGATCGAGACGCAGTCGCTGAACCCGGACCAGATCGCCACCGTCAAGGACGCCCTGCAGTCCAACGGCGCCACCGCGGTGAGCACCGACTTCGTCGGTCCGTCCTGGGGGCACGCGGTCGCGGAGCGGGCGCTGATCGGCCTGCTGGTGTTCCTCGGCCTGGTGATCTTGTTCATCGGGTTCTACTTCCGCGAATGGAAGATGTCGATCGCGGCGATCGTGGCGCTGATCCACGACGTGGTGATCACCGTCGGCGTGTACGCGCTGGCCGGCTTCGAGGTGACGCCGGCCACGGTCACCGGGGTGCTCACCATCCTCGGGTACTCGCTCTACGACACGGTCGTGGTGTTCGACAAGGTGCGGGAGAATACCCGCGGCTCGGCCGCCAGCTCGCGGCGCACGTACGCCGAGAGCGCGAACCTCGCCGTCAACCAGACCCTGGTCCGGTCGATCAACACCTCGGTGGCGGCGCTGTTGCCGGTCGCGGCGATCCTCTATATCTCGGTGACCCGTCTCGGCGCCGGCCCGCTGGAGGACCTGGCGCTGGCACTGCTGGTCGGCATGGCGGCCGGCACGTACTCGTCCATCTTCATCGCGACCCCACTGCTGGTGCAGCTCAAGTACACCGAGGCGCCGGTCCGGGCCCAGGAGAAGCGGGTGCTGTCCCGCCGGGGTGGTGCCCAGGCGCCGCTCGCCGGTGTGGCCGCCGCCGGGTCCGCCCGCGGCTCGGCGGGGCAGCGTCGCCGTGGATCCGGCCGCCGGCCGAGTCCGGACGCCGAACCGCCGGCGCGCACAGACACCGAGCCAGCCACCGAACCGGCCGCCGAACCCGCCGCCGAGCCGATGACCGAGGCCGACGCCGAGCCCGGCCGGGAGCCGGCCACCGCGGCACCCGGCCCGCGCCGCCACGAGCCGGCCGAGGCGAGACGGCAGCGGCAGATGAGCGGCGGCTCGGCCAAGCAGCGGTCGCAGCCGCAGCGCCAGTCCCGGTCGAAGCGGTCCGGTCGGGGGTCCGGCAAGGGCCGAGGGCGTCGATGACCGAGGCGCTCGAGCAGGACCTCAACGCGCTGATCCGCGACGTCCCAGACTTCCCGGAGCCGGGCGTGGTGTTCAAGGACATCACCCCGCTGCTCGCCGATGCAGCCGCGTTCAGCCGGGTCGTGGACGCGATCGCGGCGTGTGGCCGGGGCCCGGGCGGCGCTCCGGCCGTCGACGCGGTGGTGGGCATCGAGGCCCGCGGTTTCATCCTGGCGGCCCCGGTCGCGCTGCAGCTGGGGGCCGGGTTCGTGCCGGTGCGCAAGCGCGGCAAGCTCCCCGCCGACACCTTCGTGCAGTCCTACACGTTGGAGTACGGCGACGCCGAGGTGGAGGTGCACCGGGACGCGTTCCAGCCGGGCGCCCGGGTGCTCATCGTCGACGACGTGCTGGCCACCGGCGGCACCATGGCCGCCACCGCACAGCTGGTCGAGCACGCCGGCGCCCGGGTCGTGGGCGCGGCGGTGCTGATGGAACTGGCCTTCCTGAACGGCCGCCGGGCGGTCGGCGGCCTGCCGCTCACCGCGCTGACCGTGGCCTGACCGGCACCGATCCGCGGCCCGCCGCCACCGGCCGGCGCCCCGGAATCGTCCGCCCGGCGGACCTGTGACATCTGCGTAGACTTGAGTGTCCCGTCCAGTGGAGTGCGCGTGGCCGACGATCAGATGACTCGGGCTCAGCAGCCGAGCGAGCCCGGCGGCACGCGGCTGCGCACCAAGGCCCGGCTGGCCCGGTTCGGCGGGCGCTCGCCGGACGTCGACCCGGTGCTCGAACCGCTGTTCCGTACCCTGCGCGGCACCCACCCGAAGGCGGACCTGGCGGTCGTGCAGCGGGCCTACGAAACCGCGGAGCACCACCACCGGACGCAGTCGCGGCGCAGCGGCGACCCCTACATCACGCACCCGCTGGCCGTCACCACCATCCTCGCCGAGCTGGGCATGACCCCGCCGACGCTGTGCGCCGCGCTGCTGCACGACACGGTCGAGGACACCCCGTACACCCTGGAGCAGTTGCGCCACGACTTCGGAGACGAGGTGGCGCTGCTGGTCGACGGTGTGACCAAGCTGGACAAGGTCAAATACGGCGACTCCGCGCAGTCCGAGACCATCCGCAAGATGGTCATCGCGATGAGCAAGGACATCCGGGTCCTGGTCATCAAGCTCGCCGACCGGCTGCACAACATGCGCACGCTGCGCTACCTCAAGCAGGAGAAGCAGGAGCGGGTGGCGCGCGAGACGCTGGAGATCTACGCGCCGCTGGCCCACCGGCTGGGCATGAACACGCTGAAGTGGGAGTTGGAGGACCTGGCGTTCGCCACCTTGCACCCCAAGGTGTACGACGAGATCGTGCGGCTGGTTGCCGAGCGGGCGCCGTCGCGCGACCAGTTCCTCGCCACGGTGATCGAGCAGGTGCAGGAGGGGCTGCGGCAGGCCAAGATCAAGGCCACCGTGACCGGCCGGCCCAAGCATTACTACTCGATCTATCAGAAGATGATCGTCCGGGGCCGGGAGTTCAGCGACATCTACGACCTGGTGGGCATCCGGATCCTGGTCGAGTCGGTGCGCGACTGCTACGGCGCGCTGGGCGTCATGCACGCCCGGTGGAACCCGCTGCCGGGGCGGTTCAAGGACTTCATCGCGATGCCGAAGTTCAACATGTACCAGTCCCTGCACACCACGGTGATCGGCCCCACGGGCAAGCCCGTGGAGATCCAGATCCGCACCCGCGAGATGCACCGCCGGGCGGAGTACGGCGTCGCCGCGCACTGGAAGTACA
>CAZNCE010000162.1:0-5622 GCA_964571285.1 uncultured Nocardioidaceae bacterium
CGTCCGCACCCCCACCCGGCGCACCGGGCCGGTTCTCGGGCGGCTCCATGGAGCGGGATTCTAATCGCGGGCAAACCGGCGGCTCGCCACGCACATCTCCGAGGGATCGCTGGTGTCGCATCGCCTAAAGCTTCCAACCGGTTACACCATCACTGTTGCCCGCCCGAACGGGGCTCGGTCACCGCTTGCAACCTCCGCCGCGTCCACCGAGCCCAAGCGATGAGCCACGGACAATGGCCGTAACGGCGGGACGGCTCCCTTGACTTAATATTTGCGTTTGAATAGGTTCCAGATGAAAACAAGAGGAGGAGTCGATGGCGACGTACACCTACAGGTGCGCACAGTGCGACTGCTTCGACATCGTGCAACCGATGTCATCCGTGCGCCCTACGCACGTTTGCCCAGACTGCGGTGTTGAGGCCAAGCGAGTGTACTCCGCGCCGGGGCTCGCGACCATGCCACGCGGCCTCCACCGAGTCGCCGACGCGGCAGCCG
This sequence comes from uncultured Nocardioidaceae bacterium, assembly GCA_964571285.1. Classification (GTDB taxonomy): domain Bacteria; phylum Actinomycetota; class Actinomycetes; order Propionibacteriales; family Nocardioidaceae; genus CAZNCE01. The sequence continues at coordinate 496 of CAZNCE010000162.1, forward strand.
CCAGCGCCGACGAACCACAGGTTGTGCAGGCGATTCCGAAGGGTTCCCCGAGACCGCACCAACCGCGATGGAGCCCCTTCACCGGCGCGAAGCCAATCAACGCTTCCCGAAGGCCCGCCGGCCCCTACCCGTCTCTGCCGAGGCTTTAAGGCATGGCGCCTTCCCCCTGCCCCCTCGAGGCCACCTCTCAACCCTCGACGCCGGGATCCGACCCGGTGACCACGTAGAAAGGCGAGCCCATGCCGGAAGTCGTATTCAGCGTTGACCACAACAAGTCGATGCGAGACCAAGCCGTACCAGGCCATAACCGGTGGCACCCAGACATTCCGCCAGCCGTCACCGTCAAACCCGGATCCGACATCCGCGTCGAGTGCAAGGAGTGGACCGACGGCCAGATCGGCAACAACGACTCGGCCAACGATGTCCGCGACGTCGACCTCTCTCCCGCGCACATGCTGTCCGGCCCGATCGCGGTGGAGGGCGCCGAACCCGGCGATCTGCTCGTGGTCGACATCGTCGACCTCGGTCCGGTGCCGCAGACGCAAGGCCCGAACTGCGGCGAAGGTTGGGGCTACTCCGGCATCTTCGCCAAGGTGAACGGCGGCGGGTTCCTCACCGACTACTTCCCCGACGCCTACAAGGCGGTGTGGGACTTCCGCGGTCAGGAGTGCACGTCCCGGCACGTGCCCGGCGTCAAGTACACCGGCATCACGCACCCCGGGCTCTTCGGCACCGCCCCGTCGCCGGACCTGCTGGCCCGATGGAACGTCCGCGAGCAGGCCCTGATCGACACCGACCCGGACCGAGTGCCTCCGCTGGCGCTGCCGCCGCTGACCGACGGCGTACTCGGCGGCACCGCCGACGGCGACCTGCTGGCCAAGATCGCCCGGGAAGGTGCCCGTACGGTGCCACCCCGCGAGAACGGCGGCAACCACGACATCAAGAACTTCACCCGTGGCAGCCGCGTGTTCTATCCCGTGTACGTCAACGGCGGACTCCTGTCCGGCGGCGACCTGCACTTCAGCCAGGGCGACGGCGAGATCAACTTCTGCGGCGCGATCGAGATGGGCGGCTTCATCGACTTCCACGTCGACCTGATCAAGGGCGGCATGGAGACCTACGGCATCAGCACCAACCCGGTCTTCATGCCGGGCCGGGTGGAGCCGCGGTACTCCGAGTGGCTGACCTTCATCGGGATCTCGGTCGACCACCGCGACGACACCAACCACTACATGGACGCGACGCTGGCGTACCGGAACGCCTGCCTCAACGCGATCGCGTACCTGAAGAAGTGGGGCTACACCGGTGAGCAGGCGTACCTGATCCTCGGCACGTCCCCGATCGAGGGCCGGATCGGCGGTGTCGTGGACCTGCCGAACGCGTGCTGCTCGGTCTTCGTGCCGACGGAGATCTTCGATGTCGACATCCGGCCCGGTGGCGACGGGCCGCAGTTCCAGGACCGCGGCCAGGTCGCCGTGACCTCCTGAGTCCCCAGGACCCGGCCCAGACGGCCGAGTCCACCTGCTGAGCACGACGTTGAGGGCGGGGCCGGGCAGCCGGCCCCGCCCTCACCTGTGCGCCCGCTCGGGACGGAAGTCCCGACCGCCCGTGCCTTGCAGCACTACGGGCGGCCGGCTGTCCGCGCAGATCATGGATCCGTCGGACAGCGGACTGAGACACGGGGAGTCGGGATGCAGGACAGGGCACCGATCGTGGTCGGAGTGGACGGAACGGCGGCCAGCCAGCAGGCGCTGGTCTTCGCGATCCGTGAGGCCTGCCTGCGCGGCAGCCCGGTGGAGGTGGTCACCGCGTGGACCTGGTCCAGCGTGTACGAGCCGGTCGCCACGCTGGAGAGCTCGGCCGACGCCCGCGACCAGGCCCAACGGTTGCAGGACGAGGCCGTGACGGAGGCGCTGTCGGCGGCAGGCGTGACCCCGGTGGTGTCGCGGCAGGTCGTTCGCGGTGATCCCGCGCAGGTGTTGATCGAGGCGGCCCGCGGCGCGGCGTACCTGGTGGTCGGCAGCGCGCACAAGGGCGTACTCAAGCGGGCCATCCTGGGTTCGGTCAGCGAACAGTGCGTCCGGCACGCGGACTGCCCGGTGATGGTGATCCCGCTGCACCGGAGCACCCCCGAGACCACGCGACGGTCGGCGGCCGTCGGATGAGCACGCTCCGGGACGGCCGGCGACGGGCCCGGCCCAGCTGCTCGCGTGCCCGGTGGGGTAGAACGGGTCGCTATGGCGACCTCTGACAGCGACCGGATCCCGGTCTTCCTGCTCGACGACCACGAGGTGGTGCGGCGCGGGCTCCGCGACCTGCTCGAGGCCGACGGCGACATCGAGGTCGTCGGCGAGTCCGGCTCCGCACTCGAAGCAGCCCGTCGGATACCCGCCCTGCGGCCACGGGTGGCGATCCTCGACGCCCGGCTGCCGGACGGCTCGGGCATCGAAGTGTGCCGGGAGATCCGCTCGGTCGACCCGGACATTCGTGCGCTCATCCTCACCTCGTATGACGACGACGAGGCGCTGTTCGCGGCGATCATGGCCGGCGCCTCCGGCTACCTGCTCAAGCAGATCACCGGCCAGGACCTGGTGGACGGTGTGCGCGTCGTGGCGGCCGGGCAGTCGCTGCTCGACCCGGCGCTCACCCAGCGGGTGCTGGACCGGGTCCGCAAGGGACCGGAACAGCAGCCGGAGCTGGCCAACCTGACCGAGCAGGAGCGCAAGATCCTGGCGCTGATCGCCGAAGGGCTGACCAACCGGCAGATCGGCGAGGAGATCTACCTGGCCGAGAAGACCGTGAAGAACTACGTCTCCAGCATCCTCGCCAAGCTCGGCCTGGAGCGGCGCACCCAGGCGGCCGTACTCGCCGCGAAGCTGCTCAGGGACAGCTGAGCGCGACCCGGACACCCTCGCTCAGACGAGCACCGAATCCTGGGACACCCGCCGGCCGCTGATCCGGTCGACCGGGATCCGCACGTAGAGGTACCGCCGCCCGCCGGCCCACGGCCCGGGGATCCGTCCGCTGGCGCGCAGCCGACCCAGCTCCTCCACGTCGTCGAGGACCTCCGAACGGCCGACGACCACGACGCTCCACCCACGCCGGTGTTCGGCGTCGATCTCGTCGATCTCGAAGGCGACATCGGTGTCCCAGCCGCGGGCGCCCAGCTCGGTGTACGGCGCGGTGCGGAACACGATGTATCCGTCGTGCACCACGAAGTTGACCGGCCAGATCTGCGGACCGACCGGTCCGCACACCGCGATCCGGCCCACTCCACCCTCGGAGATCAGGTCCAGGCACTGCTGTGGGGAGAGCTCCCTGCTTGTTCCCATCGTTGCCACCCTCCTCAAGATGTGCTGTCTCCAGACTCCCCCGGGGAGCACGGTCGGCGGCTGGGCTCAAGGTCCCGAGTCGCGGGCCCGAGGTCCCGGCGACCGTGGGCGGTGTCGGCGCCGCGTCCCCTATTCTTCGAGTGACCACCCTGCCGCCGGGAGGAGGCACCGTGCGTACGCCGCTCGCGGCATCCCTCAAGAGCCAGGTGCAGACCCTGGTCGTGGGAACGGTGGCCCTGTTCGGGCTTCTCGCGGGCGTCAGCATCTTGGTCAGCCAGCAGGCCGATCGCGCCGGCGAGGAGCTGCGCGAGGTGATCCGGCCCAGCCAGCTCGCGGTCTCGGACTACCGGCAGGGCTTCGTCGACCAGCTGTCCGGGTTCCGCGGCTACCTGCTCACCGGCGAGGACTCGTTCCTCCGGCCGTACCAGCAGGGGCAGCGCACCAGCGACCGGACCCGATCGGAGCTGGAGACGCTGCTGGTCGGGCACCCGGAGGCGATTCGGCTGCTGGACGCCACGCAGCAGGCGGGAACGGCCTGGCGGACGTCGACCTCGGACGTGATCGCCGAGCGGCGCGACGGTCCCCTCCCCCAGGCCGCCGCCCGGAGCGCGGTGGTCGAGGGCGAGCAGCAGTTCGCCGAGCTGCGGGATCAGTTGATCCAGCTGGACCGCCAGGTGGACCGGCTCGCCGAACGCCAGATCGAGTCCGTCACCGGCACCCAGGCCTGGGCGCACCGGATCAGCCTGGCCGCCCTCGCTGTCGCGGTGCTGGGCGCGGTCCTGGCCTGGTGGCATCTGCGCGCCCGGGTGCTCCGGCCGTTGGACCGGCTGGTGCACCAGGTCGGCGAGGTCTCCGGCGGCGACTTCGACGCGCGGATCGACGCCGATGGTCCGGCCGAGATCGCGTCGGTCGCTCAGGGAGTGGACCGGATGCGCAACCAGCTGCTGGACAGTGGCCGGCGGCTGTCCCAGGTGGAGCGGGAGCTGTCCGCCCGCGAGGAGCAGGACCGGATCGCGCGCGACCTGCACGCATCCACGATCCACCGGGTGTTTGGTGTCGGCCTGCAACTGGAGTCGATCGCCAGCCGCTATCCCCAGGTGAGTGGGCCCGTCCACGAGGTGGTCCGAGAGACCGACGGCATTATCGCCGAGATCCGCGACGTGGTGTATCGCGACGACCGGGACGTGGCGTATCCCGACGACCGGGACGCGGTGTATCCCGACGACCGGGACGTGGCAGCCGACGAACCCGGCCCCCTCCCCCCAGGCGAGTAACCCCCCAATCGCTGAGACGCCAAAACTTCCCGGTGAGCAGCCAAAACTTCCTGGTGAGACGCCAGAACTTCCCCGCGAGCAGTCAAAACTTCTCCGTGAGACGCCAGGTCTTCGCGGCGCCCGGCGCCCAGATGCGTGCTCGCTGCGCCCCACGCCATGGGCGGCGTGCCCCAGCGCAGGGTCAGCGACAAGCCCACGGCTCCAGATGGCCGTCTATCCCGCGCAGCGGGGGCCTTGTGCCTAAGCGCAGTCTCGGCGCGAGGGACGAGATGCCATCCCGCATCGACCCTGCTGTCCGGTACGCGGCCCATGCAGCGTGGCGCGTTGGTGCTGGACAAATCGGGCAGGACTGCTCCTCAACGCGCCACGCTGTATCGCCAGGCCTCACCAACGCGCCACGCTGGCTCCGCAGGCCCACCTTCGGGTCGACCCTGCTCTCCGGTACACCCAGGCCACCCGGCGGCATGTACCCAAGCGCAGGGTCGGCGCGAAGGGCGAGCGGAGGTCGTGTACCCAAGCGC
>CAZNCE010000162.1:5722-8321 GCA_964571285.1 uncultured Nocardioidaceae bacterium
GTACCCAAGCGCAGGGTCGGCGCGAAGGGCGAGCGGAGGTCGTGTACCCGAGCGCGGGGTCGGCGGGGAGGCGGGAAGGCGCGGAGGCGGGACGGGGGTGGCCGGGCGCGGCCCCAACGGTCTTGCATATACCCCCTAGGGGTATATAGTCGGAGTCATGAACGAGCCCGCTCGCGGCCACCACGCAGCCGACACGGCGGCACACGTCAGCCGCACCACCCCCCACTCGCAGGCCGAGCACGACGGCGGGGGCGCCGGACAGTCCCCTGATTCCGCACCCGGAGAGCACGGCGACCACGGCACTCACGGGGGGCACGGCGACCACGGGAGCCACGGCGGACATGGGGATCACGCCGCTCAGTTCCGCGATCGGTTCTGGCTCAGCCTGGTGCTGTCGATCCCGGTGGTGTTCTTCAGCGAGATGGTGGCGATGTGGTTCGGCTATTCGCTGCCGGACTTCCCCGGCGCCGGCTGGGTCGCCCCGATCCTCGGCACCGTGATCTTCGCGTACGGCGGCCAACCGTTCCTGACCGGTGGTTGGGACGAGCTCAAGCAGCGCCGGCCGGGGATGATGCTGCTGATCGCAATGGCGATCACGGTGGCGTTCGTCGCCTCGTGGGCCACCACGCTCGACATCGGCGGCTTCAGCCTGGACTTCTGGTGGGAGCTGGCGCTGCTGGTCGTGATCATGCTGCTCGGGCATTGGCTCGAGATGCGAGCCCTGGGCGCCGCGTCCGGCGCGCTCGACGCCTTGGCGGCGCTGCTTCCCGACGTGGCCGAACGCGTCACCGCCGACGGAGTGCAGGAGGTGCCGGTCGCCGAACTCGCCGCCGGCGACCTGGTGCTGGTACGGCCCGGTGGTCGCGTGCCCGCGGACGGCACCATCGCGTCCGGGCGCGCCGAGATGGACGAATCGATGATCACCGGCGAGTCCCGCCCGGTCACTCGCGAACGGGGCGAGCAGGTGGTCGCCGGCACCGTGGCGACCGACAACACCATCCGGGTCAGCGTGAACGCGGTCGGCGAGGACACGGCTCTGGCCGGCATACAGCGCCTGGTCGCCGAGGCGCAGGCCTCCTCCTCACGCGCGCAGGCGCTGGCCGACCGGGCCGCCGCCTTCCTGTTCTACTTCGCCACGATCGCAGCGCTGATCACGTTGGTGGTCTGGTTGCTGCTCGGTGACACCGGCGACGCGATCGCCCGTACGGTCACCGTGCTGGTGATCGCCTGCCCGCACGCCCTCGGACTGGCCATCCCGCTGGTCATCGCGATCGCGACCGAGCGGGCCGCCCGGGCCGGCGTGCTGGTGAAGAACCGGCTGGCGCTGGAGCGGATGCGCAACGTCGACGTGGTGCTGTTCGACAAGACCGGCACGCTGACCCGCGGCGAGCACGTGGTCACGGGTACGGCCGTTGACCCGGCCGCGATCGGGTCGGCGGACGAGTTGCTCCAGATCGCCGCGGCGGCCGAGTCCGACAGCGAGCACCCGCTGGCCCGGGCGATCGTGGCCGCGGCGCGCGAGCGCGTACCCGCTGTCGGGGACGGAACCCCAAGGCCCACCGCTACCGACTTCACCTCGATCGCCGGTCGTGGCGTACGAGCCATCGTGGACGGCGCCGAGGTGTCGGTCGGCGGCCCGGCCATGCTCCGCGGACTAGGCGTGCAGGTCCCAGACGTGGTCGCGCACGAAACCCGGCAATGGGTCGAGCGCGGCTCGTCAGTGCTGCACGTAATCCGGGACGGCGACGTGCTCGGTGCGCTGGCGCTCGAGGATGGGGTACGCGACGAGTCGCGGGCCGCCGTGGCCGCGCTGCACCGGAACGGGATCAAGGTCGCGATGATCACCGGCGACGGACAGCAGGTGGCGGACGCGGTCGCGCACGAGCTGGACATCGACGAGGTGTTCGCGGAGGTGCTGCCGCAGGACAAGTCCGCGAAGGTGGCCGAGCTGCAGCAGCGGGGCATGCGGGTGGCGATGGTGGGCGACGGCGTCAACGACGCGCCGGCGCTGGCCCGAGCCGACGTCGGCGTCGCGATCGGCGCCGGCACGGACGTGGCGATCGAGTCGGCCGGTGTGGTGCTGGCCGGCAACGACCCCCGAGCTGTGCTGTCGATCGTGGAGCTGTCCCGCAGCGGCTACCGAAAGATGTGGCAGAACCTGGCCTGGGCAACCGGGTACAACGTGGTCTCGGTGCCGCTGGCTGCAGGCGCCCTTGCCTGGGCGGGCGTCGTGATTTCGCCCGCCCTGGGCGCCGTGCTGATGTCGCTGTCCACGATCATCGTGGCGTTGAACGCACAGTTGCTGCGGCGCGTGGACCTGGAGCCGGAGCGGCTGGCCGCCGCCTGACCGGAGGTCGGATCCGGATGAACGACAATCCGCACATCCATGTGGATCGGCACGTCATCGAGGCCAGCGCCGATCTCGCAACGTCATCGCCGCGACCCTGGGCCTGGTGAGCGACGCCCCCGCCGTGGTCACCACCGGTTGCGGGCAGCAGATGCCCTACGCGATGACGTCGCCGCGTCCGGAGAGCGTCACCTGCCTGCCCTGCCGGGAGTACGCCCGGCGGGCACACGTGGCGTTCGCCGACCAGGTCGA
>CAZNCE010000163.1:0-8206 GCA_964571285.1 uncultured Nocardioidaceae bacterium
TACCTGCACAACGCCGAGGACCAGCTGCGCGGCGAGGCGGCCAGCCTGCAGTTCTTCTCCAACGGGCAGTACCGCAACCCGATGGTCGTGCGGATCGCGTCGTATGCCTACCAGCGCGGGTTCGGTGGCCACTTCCACAACGACAACGCGATCGCGGTGCTGCGGGACATCCCGGGACTCGTGATCGCCTCCCCGTCGCGGCCCGACGACGCGGCCGCGATGCTGCGAACCTGCCTGGCCGCCGCGGACGTCGACGGGACGGTGTCGGCGTTCCTGGAGCCGATCGCGCTCTACCACACCCGCGACCTGCACACCGACGGCGACGACGGCTGGCTGGCGGACTACCCGGACTCGTCGTACGAGGTGCCGATCGGCTCGGCCCGCACGTACGGCGACGGGACCGACATCACGCTGGTGACGTTCGGCAATGGGGTCCGGATGTCGCTGCGCGCGGCGCGACAGCTTGGGGTGCAGGGCATCGCGGCCCGGGTCCTGGACCTGCGCTGGCTGGCTCCGTTGCCGACCGAGGACCTGATCCGTGAGGTGTCGGCGACCGGGCGGGTACTGGTGGTCGACGAGACACGGTGCTCCGGCGGCATGGGCGAGGGTGTCCTGGCCGCCCTGGTCGCCGAAGGCTTCGCCGGGCCGATGGCGCGGGTGTGTGCGCGGGACAGCTTCGTCCCCCTCGGGCCCGCCGCGAACCTGGTGCTGGTCAGCGAGGAGGACATCGTCGCCGCGGCCACCGAGCTGGTCGGCTGATCGCCGCGCGATCTCGCCGGCCGAGCGGGTCACCTCGGGGTGCCGGACCACCCCATGCAAGGGTTGGTTAGGCTCACCTAAGTGACCACCGATCCAGCGACTCCCCCTGGGCCGGGGCAACGCTGGCACACCCGGCGGCTACTCCGGCTCTCCCTGGTCGGCGGGGGTCGCGGGCGGAGACTGGCGGCAGCGGCCGCCGCGTTCGTGGTGCACGACGTGTCCGAGGCGCTGGTGCCGGTGCTGATCGGCGTGATCATCGACCGCGCGGTCATCCCCGGCGACCTGTCGGCGCTGCTGGTGTGGCTCGGGGTGCTCGCCGTGCTGTTCGTGGCGTTGAGCCTGTCGTGGCGGATCGGCGCGCGGATCCTGGTGCGCAACAGCAGCCGGGCCGAGCACGAGCTGCGGCTGCTCGGGGTACGCCGGGTGCTGGCGGACCGTGGGATGCGGACGCAACGGAAGCCGGGTGAGCTGCTGTCGATCGCCACCTCCGATGCCGAGCGGGTGGCCGAGCTCAGCTGGGTGCTCGCCAATCAGGCGTCGTCGATCGCCTCGCTGGTGACCGCGGCCGTGGCCCTGCTGGTGATCTCGGTCCCCCTCGGGATGGCCATCCTGGTCGTGTCGCCGCTGTTGCTGGTGGTGATGCACGTCGTGTCGAGGCCGCTGGAGTCCCGCAGCCATGCCGAGCAGTCCGAGGCCGCCCGGGCCAGCGCGCTGGCCGCCGACGTGACGCGGGGCCTGCGCGTGCTCAAGGGCATTGGCGGCGAACCCGCCGCGACCGACCGCTACTGCGGAGTCAGCCGTAGCTCGCTGACCGCCGCGCTCCGGGCGGCGCGCACGAACGCCTGGTACCGGTCCTTCGGTGACGTGCTGTCGAGCCTGGTGGTGGCCGGCGTGGTGGCGGCCGCCGGGCTGCTGGCGCTGGACGGTGGCCTCACCGTCGGCGCCTTCGTCGCGGTGGTGGGCCTGGCCCAGTTCGTGCAGACGCCGATGGGATACCTCGGGCACCTGGCGGTCGAGCTCACCCGCCGCCGGGCGTCGTCGGTCCGGCTGGTCGACCTGCTGAATGAGCCGGGGACGGTGAGGTCCGGCGAACGGCTGGCGCTGAGCCGGCCCGCGGCAGGGGTGGCCGCGCTGATGGTGCGCGGCCCGCGCACCGGGACCGGGACGCTGCCCGGCTTCCGACTGGAGCAGGGCGAGGTCCTGGGCCTGGTGCTGAACCCCGGGCCGGCAACGCAGCTGGTCGACGTCCTGGGGCTGCGGGTCCCCTGCCTCCCCGGCGACGTGCAGGTGCACGGGATCGACCTCACCGAGCTGGACCTCGCGGCCGGCCGGCGGCTGATCAGCAGCCCACCGCACAACGCCGCCCTGTTCTCGGGCACGCTCGCCGAGAACATCGCACCCCCACCAGCGGAACCCGACGCGGTCCGGGCCGACGTGCTGGCCGCCACCGCGGTGGACGACGTGCTGTCCCATCTGCCGGACGGCCTGGACAGCGTGCTGCCCGACCAGGGCAGCACCCTGTCCGGAGGCCAGCGGCAGCGGGTCACCCTCGCCCGCACCCTGCACGGCGGTCAGCCGGTGCTGGTCCTGCACGAGCCGACCTCCGCCGTCGACGCGGCCACCGAGGCCGCCATCGCCGCCGGCCTCCGGCAGGTGTCCGGGGCCAGCATCCTGCTGATCACCCACAGCCCGATCGTGCTGGCCCACTGCGATCGCGTGCTTCGGCTCGAGACCGTACCCGCAAGACCTCCCGACGACCCCGACGACCCCGACGAGCGGCGCACGAGCCCGGCCGGGGCGCGCCGATGAGCGGCACCGCGGCGACGTTGCCGGTCGCGGACCTGCCCCGGACCCGGCGGGAGACGCTGCGCCGCTTCGGCCGGCGACGGCTGCTGACCGCGGGGACCGTGCTGGTGCTGCTCACCGGAACCGTGGCCACGCTGGCTCAGCCCGCGCTGCTGGGTGCCGTCGTGGACGTGGTCGCCGACGGCGGGCCGGCCTCGCGGCTGTGGTGGCTGATCGGTGCGCTGGTGGTCTCGGGGGTGATCGGCGCGGCGCTCACCGGGGCCGGCCAGGTGCTGATGGCGACACTGTGCGAGCACACGCTGGCGGAGCTGCGGGAGGACGTCTTCGAGGTCGTGATGGACCGCCCGCTGGCCGAGATCGAGCGGGTCGGCATCGGCGACGTGGTCGGGCGGGTGTCGGGCGACGTGGACACCATCCGGACGGCGATCTCCAGCGTGCTGCCCGCCTTCACCTCCGCGCTGTTCACGATCGGCGTGGCCGTGGTGGGCATGGGTCTGCTCGATCCACGCTTCGCTGCCGCGGCGTTGTTGGCGGTGCCGATCCAGGCAATGGCGCTGCGCTGGTTCCTGCGCCGGTCCGGCCCGGTCTACCGGGCGGAGCGGGTGGCCGAGGCGGAGCGCGCCCGCACCGTGCTGGAGCCGGTGGCCAGCGCGCCGACGGTCCAGGCAACCGGGACCGCCGGCTGGCACCTGGGCCGGGTGGAGACCGCCTCGCTGCGGGCCATCGACCTGCGGGTGCGCGGCATCGAGTTGTTGACGCACTTCTTCAACCGGCTGAACGCCGCCGAGCTGGTCGGCCTGTCAGCGGTGCTGGTGACGGGGTTCTGGCTGGTGGATGCCGGAGCGGCCTCCGTCGGCGCGGCTACCGCTGCGGCGCTGTACTTCCACCGTCTGTTCGACCCGGTCTTCGTGTTGTTGACCAGGTTCGACGACCTCCAGCAGGCCGGGGCCGGGCTGAGCCGGCTGATCGGCGTGACCCACCTGCGCCGGCCCGCGGCACCGATCCCGGGTGCGACGGGCCGGATCAGCACGTCCCCGGTGGCCGCGGGCGGCCCGACCCCCGGCGGGACCGGCTCCGCCGCGACCGTGCAGGTGCAGCAGGTCCGGCACACGTACGGCGGCGAGCACGTGGCCCTGGACGACGTCGACCTGCGCGTGGCACGCGGCGAGCACGTGGCCCTGGTCGGCCCGTCCGGAGCCGGCAAGACGACCCTGGCCAGCCTGGTCGCCGGGATCCACCGTCCCGACCGGGGTCGGGTCCTGGTCGACGGCGTCGATGTCGCGGACGTGCCGAGCGAGCAGCTGCGCCGGAAGGTGGCGCTGGTCAGCCAGGAGATCCACGTGTTCAGTGGCACGCTCGCCGACGACCTGCGCCTCGCCCGCCCGAACGCCGGCGACGCCGACCTGCTCGACGCGCTGGCCGCGGTCGGCGCGTGGTGGGCGACGGACCTGCCGGAGGGCCTGGACACGGTGATCGGCACCGGCGGGACGGCGCTGTCCGGCGAGCGGGCCCAGCAGCTCGCGCTGGCGCGGCTGCTGCTGGCGGACCCGGCCGTCGCGGTGCTGGACGAGGCCACCGCCGAGGCCGGATCGAGCGCCTCCACGGTGCTGGACCGGGCCGCCCAGGTGGCGCTGGCCGGCCGCACCTCGATCGTCGTCGCGCACCGGCTGACCCAGGCGGCCGCCGCCGACCGGATCGTGGTGCTCGCGGAGGGCCGGGTGGCCGAGTCCGGGAGCCACGACGAGCTCGTACGCAGCGGCGGCCGCTACGCCACCCTGTGGGCGACCTGGTCCCGGCACCCCGCGCCCGGGCCGGACCGGTGCCCCCGGTGGGACTCGAACCCACACTGAGCGCTGTTTAAGAGCGCTGACTCTGCCGATTGGTCTACGGGGGCCGACCCGATCCTACGGAGCGGGTCACCGGCCAGATCGGATGCCTGCAGCGGCCCGGACGTGGCTGTGCCCGGCACCGCTCGGTGCCGGGCACAGCCGCTACCACCTCATCCGGTGGGTGTCGTTACCTCCTCGGGATCTGCTTCAGGGTGAAGTTCTCGACCGTGGTCTCACCCCGCTTGACCCGGGACTTGCGGGTCTTCGGGATGTAGCCGTCCTTGGCCACGATCATCTCGAACCGGCGCTCCTTCGCGCTGAACCAGCGGGCGTACGTGCCGTCCGCCTCGGTGAGCAGCGTGTAGGAGTTCAGTTGGCCGTTGACCTGCACGACGGCCCCACCCAGCGGGGTCGTGCCCTCGTCGGTCGTACCCTCGACGGTGCCCATCAGCTTGCCCCACGCCTTCGGCGGCGCGACCTGCATGGTCACGTCGACGTCGGGTGCGCTGTACGGGGTGTCCTCGCTGATCTTGATGGACGCGGTGTAGGTGCCTGGCTGGCTGACCTGGGCCGAGTCCATCACGACCTTCACCTTGACGCTGTCACCCGGCTGGAGCGTCGCCGTGGTCGGGCTCTCGCTCAACCACGGGACGTCCTCGGCGGCGACACAGTCGTCGTAGCCGGGCAGCAGCTCGTTGGACGGGGTGGCCGCGAAGTTGCCCAGCGATCCACCGATCTTGTAGAAGCCGCAGGTGGCCGAGCCCCGGTACAGCGAGTTGTTGGAGTTCGGCAGCTGCGTCCACGAGTCGGCGGCCGGGTCGTAGGCGTAGCCCTCGTTGGTGATGAACGTGCTGCTCGCCACCGCACCACCGGAGATCAGCAGCTGACCGTTGGCCGCCCAGTAGCTGGCGCCCCACGCGTCATAGCTGCTCGGCAGGCTCGCGACCGGGCTCCACGAGTCCGACCCCGGGTCGTAGGAGTACGCCGCCGTCGAGCTCGCCGACCCGGAGTTGCCGCCTGCGCAGTACACCAGGCCGTCGATGCCACCACAGGCCAGCCAGGAGGTCGGCTCGGGGTAGTCGGCGAGCGTGGTGTAGGTGTCGCTGGCCGTGTCGTACGCCGTCACGTCGGATGCGCCGCAGGTCGCTTCGCAGCCGCCGACGGAGTAGATCACGCCGTCGAGCACCGCAGTTCCGGCGGCCGCCTTCGGGGCGGGGTTGGTGTCCGCCCCCTCAGACCAGCTGTCGGTCGCCGGGTCGTAGATCAGCGCGCTGGACGCTCCGTTGCCGTTCTCGTCCCAGCCGCCGACCATGTAGTACTTGCCGTCAACGAAGGCCGCGGCAGGCTTCTGCCGTCCTTCCGGCATCGACGCGATCGGCGTCCAGCCCATGCTGGCCGGGTCGTACACGTAGGAGGCGTCGGTGGCTCCGGCACCTGCCTCCGTGCCGCCGAACGAGTACACCTTGCCGTCGTAGAAGCCGGACACATTGTCCATGATGTTGGTCGGGTAGTCCGTGATGTCGATCCACGGGTCGGCGCTCGGGACCGACTTGGCCGCGACCTGCTGCTTCTTCATCGTGGACTTGGGCGCCCGCAGCGGCGTGACGTCCGCCTTGACCCGGTTCACCTTGGTGCCCTTGGCCTTGGCGATCTGCTTCGACGTCACCTTGGTGCCGTCGGCCTTCAGCAGGGTGAAGTCACCACCACTCTCGGACAGCTCCACCTCGGCGGCAGCGGTGCCGTCGTTGGTGATCCTGAACGACTTCGTGCGCTTGCCGCCCAGTGTCACCACCGAGTTCAGCTCGGTCGGCTCCACCACCAGGTGACCGGCGCCCAGACTGAAGTCCTGCCGCACCGCGTCGTCGGCCGCCACACTCACCGTCTGCGTGTCGGACTGGTAGCCCGTCTTGGAGGCGGTGAAGGGGTGGTCGCCGGTGAGCGACGAGAACATCCAGTAGAAGCCGTCGTCCAGCGCCGGGTCGTCGTCGGTCTTGCCGGTCAGTGCCGACTCCTCCGGCTTGTCGTCGCTGGTGACCTTGGCGCCGTTGACCGGCGTGTTCTCGTTGGACTCGTACACGTTGCCGAGCACCAGTCCGCCATCGGTCGGGACGCAGTCCTTCAGGCCGACGAACACGTCGTCAACCTCCCACCACCAGTCGAACTCACCGACGTAGTGGTAGCGCACCTGGACCTGCGACTGGCCGGCAGCGTCCGGGATCGGGATCTGCACGGTGGCCGGTCCGCGGTAGTCCGTGGTCTGCGACCAGATGTTGGTCCAGGTCGAACCACCGTCGATGGACAGGTCGACGTCGGCCTGGTCGCCACTGAAGTAGTTGTAATCGGTAGCGAACTCCAACGTCGGCTCGGGGACGTTGGTCAGGTCGAACACCGGTGAGACCAGCGAGGTGTCCTGGACCGCGTTCAATCCGTAGAAGTCGCTGTCCACGATGGCGAATCCGTCCTCGCCGCCGGTCAGGTTGCCCCGACCGCCCGGGTCGTCGAACGTCCACACGCCACCGGTCTCCGCGTTGTCCACCACGGTCCAGCCTTCCGGCGTGGTCCCGGAGTCGAAGTTCTCCAGCAGGCCCTCGTAGGTGATGTGGTAGCCGGGAGCGTCGCAGCTCTCGGCGTCGACCGTGAGCTGCACGTCCAGCGTGACGTCACCGGACACGTCCACGGTCTGGGTGAGCGTCTCGTAGCCCGGGTACTGAGCGGTGAAGGTGAGCTCGTACGACGCGCCCGCGGGCAGGTCCAGCGAGTACTCGCCGGTCTCCGGGTTGGTGTAGGTCGACACCGGGTGCCCGGTGACCTTCACCTGTGCGTACAGCGGCCAGCCATGCCCGGAGCCGTCGGTGACGGTCCCGCTGACCGAACCCGCCGCGGCCGGCTCCAGCGCAACGTCCTCGGTGGTCGTGGCGTCCGTGGTCACTTCCACGCCGGTGACCGTCGCGGTCTCGTACCCGAACTTGGAGACCGTGATGTCGTACGTGCCGACGGGCAGGATCAGGCTGTAGCCGCCGTCGGTGTCGGTCGTGGTCTCCCGGTCCATGGTGCCGGTGACGCTTACGGTGGCGTCGCCGACCGGGTCGCCGGTCGAGGCGTCGGTGACGGTGCCGGCCAGGGTGCCGGTGTCGCCGATCGGGGCCGCGTTCAGCAGCGCCAGCGCGTCCAGCCGGCCCTCACCGAAGACGTTGTTGTCGTCGGCGGTGCCACCGCACTGCAGATCCTCGGTGTCGATCGCGGTCTGGTCCAGCAGCTCCTTGGTGGCGTCGGGGTCACCGATCAGGCTCGGTGCCGCCGACCAGAGCAGGGCGATGGTGCCCGCCACGTGCGGGGAAGCCATCGAGGTCCCGCTGTAGTTGGCGTACGCGCTGCCGGGAACGCTGGAGCGGATGTTCACCCCGGGGGCGGAGATGTTCGGCTTGATCTCGCCGTCCTGTCCCGGACCACGGCCGGAGAACCCGGCGATGTTGTTGTTGATGTCGTAAGCGCCGGAGGAGTAGTTGATGATCCGGCTGCCCGGCGAGCCACTGGTCTGGCAGCCCGGTCCGCTGTTTCCGTTGGACCACATGCCGAAGATGCCCGAGGCGGCCCAGGCGAGCTCGATGTCCTCCATGAACGGGTCGTTGGAGGGGAACTCCGAGCCCCAGGAGTTGTTGATGATGTTCGGCCGCTTGCTGGCGTCGGGGTTCTCACCGTTCAGGTCGGTCGGCTCCAGCATCCACTGACCGGAGTCGATCAGCGCCTGGTCGCTCGGGCAGCAGCCGTTGGCGGCGATCCACGTGGCTCCGGGAGCCACGCCGATCTGGTTG
>CAZNCE010000164.1:0-8117 GCA_964571285.1 uncultured Nocardioidaceae bacterium
CTTCGGCCCGGTGGGCCGCGAGCTGCGCGAGAAGAAGTTCATGAAGATCATCTCGCTGGCCCCGGAGGTGCTGTGATGGCCGCCCGTAGCAACCGTCGTAGCAACACGCTGAACATTCGCAAGGGCGACGTGGTCCGGGTCGTGGCCGGCAAGGACAAGGGCGCCGAGGGCAAGGTGATCGCGGTCGTCCCGGAGCAGAACCGGGTGATCGTCGAAGGCGTGAACCGGGTCAAGCGGCACACCAAGGTGGTGCAGCAGGACGGCCGCGGTGGCACCACCGGCGGCATCGTGACCCAGGAGGCCCCGGTCGATGCGTCCAACGTGATGCTGGTCGTGGAGGTGGACGGCAAGAAGGTCACCTCCCGGATCGGCTTCCGCCGCGACGAGGTGACCAAGCGCCGCCCCGATGGTTCGACCTATTCCGCGTACCGGAGCGTCCGCATCGCCAGGCGCACCGGCGAGGAGATCTGAGCATGACTGAGACGACACAGACCCAGCAGGCCGAGGACACCGGCCAGGACACCGCCGAGGCGCGGCCGGTGCCGCGACTCAAGCAGCGTTATCGCGACGAGATCGTGGCGACGCTGCGCTCGGAGTTCGGCTACGGCAACGTCATGCAGGTGCCCGGCCTGACCAAGGTCGTGGTGAACATGGGCGTCGGCGAGGCCGCTCGCGACTCCAAGCTGATCGAGGGCGCGGTCCGTGACCTGGCCACGATCACCGGTCAGAAGCCGTCGATCACCCGGGCCCGCAAGTCCATCGCCCAGTTCAAGCTGCGCGAGGGGATGCCGATCGGGGCGCACACGACGCTGCGCGGCGACCGGATGTGGGAGTTCCTGGACCGGCTGATCACGCTCGCGCTGCCCCGAATCCGCGACTTTCGCGGGTTGTCTCCGGCGCAGTTCGACGGCCGCGGCAACTACACGTTCGGGCTGACCGAGCAGGTCATGTTCCACGAGATCAACCCGGACGCCGTCGACCGGCAGCGGGGCATGGACATCACGGTCGTCACCACGGCCACCAACGACGAGGAGGGGCGGGCGCTGCTCCGGCAGCTCGGCTTCCCCTTCAAGGAGCTCTGAGGCAGATGGCGAAGAGTGCACTGGTCGCCAAGGCGGCCCGCAGGCCCAAGTTCAAGGTGCGCGGCTACACCCGCTGCCAGCGGTGCGGACGTCCCCGCGCGGTCTACCGCAAGTTCGGGCTCTGCCGCATCTGCCTGCGCGAGATGGCGCACCGCGGAGAACTGCCGGGCGTCACCAAGAGCAGCTGGTAATCCACAACTGGTCGCGGTAGGTCGCGCGCACGAGCGGGCGAAACCCCTGCGGGAAAGAGGCCACAGGCCATGACGATGACTGACCCCATCGCAGACATGCTCACCCGTCTGCGCAACGCCAACCAGGCGTACCACGACGACGTGTCGATGCCGTACTCCAACCTGAAGGCCGGCGTCGCCGAGATCCTCCGGCAGGAGGGCTACATCACCTCCTGGAAGGTGGAGGAGCCGGCCGAGGGCGCCGTCGGCAAGTCCCTGGTGATGGCGCTGAAGTTCGGCCCCAACCGGGAGCGCTCGATCGCCGGGCTGCGCCGGATCAGCAAGCCCGGGCTGCGGGTGTACGCGAAGGCCACCGCGCTGCCGAACGTGCTCGGCGGCCTGGGCGTGGCGATCATCTCGACCAGCCAGGGGCTGCTGACCGACCGGCAGGCCAAGAACAAGGGCGTAGGCGGGGAAGTCCTCGCCTACGTCTGGTGACGAAGGACTGGAAGGACTAGATCGCATGTCGCGCATCGGCAAGCTCCCCATCCCGGTCCCGTCCGGCGTGGACGTCGCCATCGACGGGCGCACGGTCACCGTGAAGGGGCCCAAGGGCGAGCTCACCCACACGGTCGCCGCGCCTATCGAGGTCCAGCGGGGCGACGACGGCCAGCTCGAGGTGCGCCGCCCGGACGACGAGCGGCGCAGCCGCTCGCTGCACGGGCTGTCGCGCACGCTGCTGGCCAACATGGTGCACGGGGTCACCGAGGGCTACGAGAAGAAGCTCGAGATCGTGGGCGTCGGCTACCGCGTGCAGGCCAAGGGCCCGCAGGTGCTGGAGCTGGCGCTGGGCTACTCCCACCCGATCACGTTCAACGCCCCGGACGGGGTGACGTTCACCGTCGAGGGGCCGACCAAGCTCTCGGTCCAGGGGATCGACAAGCAGCAGGTCGGCGAGGTCGCCGCGAAGATCCGCAAGCTGCGCAAGCCCGAGCCGTACAAGGGCAAGGGCATCCGCTACGCGGGCGAGCAGATCCGCCGCAAGGTCGGGAAGGCTGGTAAGTGACGATGGCCATCTCAGTCAGCACCAACAAGTACGGTTCCGGTCGCTCGGCGGCCCGGGCCCGCCGGCAGCTCCGGGGCCGCAAGAAGGTCAGCGGTACGGCCTCCCGGCCGCGTCTGGTGGTCTCCCGGTCGAGTCGGCACATGGTCGCGCAGGTGGTGGACGACACCCAGGGCCGTACCCTGGTGTCGGCCAGCAGCATGGAGTCCGACATCCGCGCCCTGGACGGCGACAAGTCCGCCAAGGCCAAGCGGGTCGGCGAGCTGGTGGCCGAGCGGGCTCGGCAGGCCGGGGTCGAGGCCGTGGTCTTCGACCGGGCCGGCAACCGCTACCAGGGCCGGATCGCCGCGCTGGCCGACGGCGCCCGGTCGGGCGGCCTGCAGTTCTGACAAGCACGACGCGAGAGAGAAAGAGGTAGTACGGATGAGCGGACCCCAGCGCCGCAGCGGCGGTGCCGGTGGTGAGCGCCGTGGTCGCGACGACCGTCGCGGCGGAGCGGCGGACAAGACCGCCTACGTCGAGCGCGTCGTCGCGATCAACCGCGTCGCCAAGGTCGTGAAGGGCGGCCGCCGGTTCAGCTTCACCGCGCTGGTCGTCGTCGGTGACGGCGACGGCATGGTCGGAGTGGGCTACGGCAAGGCCAAGGAGGTGCCGGCTGCGATCGCCAAGGGCGTGGAGGAGGCCAAGAAGGCCTTCTTCCGGGTCCCGCGCGTCCAGGGCACCATCCCGCACCCCGTGCAGGGCGAGAAGGCGGCCGGCGTGGTGTTCCTGCGCCCCGCGTCCCCCGGTACCGGTGTGATCGCCGGAGGCCCGGTGCGCGCGGTCCTGGAGGCGGCCGGCATCCACGACGTGCTGAGCAAGTCGCTCGGCTCGGCGAACGCGATCAACATCGTGCACGCGACCGCGGAGGCCCTGCGCAGCCTGGAGTCGCCGGAGGCCGTCGCCGCCCGCCGCGGGCTGCCGGTCGACGAGGTGGCCCCGTCGGCGATGCTGCGGGCCCGCGCAGAGGTGAGTTCGTGATGGCCCAGCTGCGCGTACGCCAGACCAGGTCCACGATCGGATGCCAGAAGGACCAGCAGGCCACGCTGCGCTCGTTGGGTCTGAAGCGGATCGGCGACCAGGTCGTGAAGGACGACCGGCCGGAGGTCCGCGGCATGATCCGCGCGGTCAGCCATCTGGTCGACGTCGAGGAGGTCGACTGACATGACGCTCAAGCTGCACCACCTGCGTCCGGCTCCGGGGGCCCGTACCCCGAAGACCAGGGTGGGTCGCGGTGAGGCCGGCAAGGGCAAGACCGCCGGCCGGGGCACCAAGGGCACCCGGGCCCGGCACAACGTGCCGGCGAACTTCGAGGGCGGGCAGCTGCCGCTGCACATGCGGCTGCCCAAGCTCAAGGGCTTCCAGAGCCCGTTCAAGGTGGACTACCAGGTGGTCAACCTCGACCGGCTCTCCCAGCTCTACCCCGAGGGCGGGGACGTCACCGTCGACGACCTCGCGGCGAAGGGCGCGGTCCGCGCCGGTAAGCCGGTGAAGGTGCTCGGGTCCGGCGAGGCGGCGGCCGCGTTCCGGGTGACCGCGCACGCGTTCTCGGCCTCGGCCCGAAGCAAGATCGAAGCCGCAGGCGGTTCTGCAACCGTCCTGTGACGACCGGCCTCCGCCTGTTATGGTCCCTAGGTCCAGCGCTTGCCGCCTGGGTGGCACGACGGCGGAGGACTCGGTGGGCATGACTCGGGGGCACATCCGCACCACGGTGTACTGTCCGAGCCGGGCAAGTGTGGGAGGAAGTCGGTGCTAAGCGCCTTCGTCAACGCGTTCCGGACTCCGGACCTGCGGCGCAAACTGCTGTTCGTCTTGGGCATCATCGCGTTGTTCCGGCTCGGTTCGATCGTGCCGGCGCCCGGCGTGAACGTGGAGAACGTCCGCTACTGCGTGGCCGCGGCGGAGAGCCAGGGCCCGCTCGGGCTGCTGAACCTTTT
The DNA here is from genome assembly GCA_964571285.1 of uncultured Nocardioidaceae bacterium. GTDB lineage: Bacteria > Actinomycetota > Actinomycetes > Propionibacteriales > Nocardioidaceae > CAZNCE01. The sequence goes on from CAZNCE010000164.1 coordinate 4,292, forward strand.
CTCCGGCGGGGCGCTGCTGCAGCTGGCGGTGTTCGCGCTCGGCATCATGCCCTACATCACCGCGAGCATCATCTTGCAGCTGCTCACCGTGGTGATCCCCAGACTCGAGGCCCTCAAGAAGGAGGGCCAGACCGGTCAGGCAACGATCACCCAGTACACCCGCTACCTCACGCTGGGGCTGGCGGTGCTGCAGTCCACCAGCTTCGTGGCAATGGCCAAGAGCGGGATCCTGTTCCAGAACTGCGACCGCCGTGACGCGCTGCTGGTCGACGACCGGATCTTCACCGCCGTGGTCATGGTGATCGTGATGACCGCCGGCACCGGCATGATCATGTGGCTGGGCGAGCTGATCACCGAGCGTGGCATCGGCAACGGCATGTCGATCCTGATCTTCACCCAGGTGATCGCCACCTTCCCGTCGGGCCTGGCCGCGATCCAGCAGGGCAACGGCTGGGCGACGTTCTTCATCGTGATCCTGATCGGCCTCGCCGTGATCGCCGGCATCACCTTCATGGAGCAGGCTCAGCGCCGGATCCCGGTGCAGTACGCCAAACGGATGGTCGGCCGGAAGATGTTCGGCGGGTCGTCCACGTACATCCCGCTCAAGGTGAACCAGGCGGGCGTGATCCCGGTGATCTTCGCGGCCAGCCTGATGTACCTGCCGATCATGGCGGTCTCGTTCAACCAGACCGCCGGCTGGTCCCGGTTCCTGCAGGCGCACTTCGTGACCATGGACACGCCGTTGTACATGATCACGTTCTTCCTGCTGAACGTGTTCTTCGTCTACTTCTACGTGAGCATCACGTTCAACCCGGTCGAGGTCGCGGACAACATGAAGAAGTACGGCGGCTTCATCCCGGGTATCCGGGCCGGGCGGCCCACCGAGGAGTACCTCGCGTACGTGCTGTCGCGGATCACCTTCCCCGGCGCGATGTACCTCGGCGCGATCGCGCTGATCCCCTCGATCGCGCTGGTGGCGGTGAACGCGAACCAGAACTTCCCGTTCGGCGGCGTGTCGGTGCTGATCATCGTCGGTGTCGGCCTGGAGACGGTCAAGCAGATCGAGAGCCAGCTGCAGCAGCGCAACTACGAGGGATTCCTGCGATGAACCGATTGCTGATCATGGGCCCGCCCGGTGCGGGGAAGGGCACCCAGGCCAAGTTCATCGCCGAGCGGCTGGGCATTCCGGCGATCTCCACCGGCGACATCTTCCGGGCCAATGTCTCGGCTCAGACCGAGCTGGGCCGGACCGCCTCGCGGTACATGGACGCGGGCGAGTACGTCCCGGACGAGGTCACCAACCAGATGGTGCGCGGCCGGCTGGCCGAGCCGGACGCCGCCGAGGGCTTCCTGCTGGACGGCTACCCGCGCACCGTGGACCAGGTGGACGAGCTGGACGCGATGCTGTCCGACCGGGACCAGCGGCTGGACGGTGTCTTGGTGCTCGAGGTGCAGCGCGAGGAACTGGTGCGGCGGCTGCTGAAGCGCGCGCAGACCGACGGCCGCACCGATGACACCGAGGACGTGATCCGGCGCCGCCAGGAGGTGTACGCCGAGGAGACGGCACCGTTGATCGCGCTGTACGACTCCCGGGACCTGGTGACCCGCGTCTCGGGGCACGGCGACGTCGAGGACGTGACCGAGCGGATGCTGGCCGCGGTCGGCGCGGGCGCCGGCTGACCGTGTTCGGCGACCGCGGGATCGAGCTGAAGAGCCCCGACCAGCTGGCGTTGATGCGGCAGGCGGGGCTGATCGTGGGAGAGACCCTGCAGCTGCTGCGCGACAGCGTGGCGGCGGGCGTCACCACCGCGGATCTCGACGCGATCGCCTACGACTACATCACCGGGAAGGGCGCGGAGCCGTCGTTCAAGGGCTACCACGGCTTCCCCGGCACCATCTGTACCTCGGTCAACGACCAGGTGGTGCACGGCATCCCCGGCTCCCTGACCCTGCACGAGGGCGACCTGGTGTCCATCGACTGCGGCGCTATCGTCGAGGGCTGGCACGGGGACGCCGCCACCAGCGTCGCGGTCGGCGATGTGCGCGACGACGTCCGCGAGCTGATGCGGGTCTGCGAGGAGTCGATGTGGCGGGGGATCGCGGCCGGCCGGCTGGGCGGCCGGGTCGGCGACATCTCGGCAGCCATCGAGGGCTACGTGCGCAGCCAGGGGCCGTACGGCATCGTGGAGGAGTACGTCGGCCACGGCATCGGCTCGCAGATGCACCAGCCGCCGAACGTGCCGAACTACGGCCGGGCCCGGAAGGGACCGCGGCTGGTCCGCGGCATGGCGCTCGCGGTCGAGCCGATGGTGACCATGGGCAGCAAGGAGACCTCCATCCTGGAGGACGACTGGACCGTGATCACCACCGACGGCTCCTGGGCGGCGCACTTCGAGCACACCTTCACGATCACCGACGACGGCATCTGGGTGCTGACGGCGCTGGACGGGGGCGCGGCCAAACTCGCCGAGCTCGGCGTCGCGCACGTCGTCGGCTGACAGATCCGGCCGTTCGAGGTCATGACTCGACGGCTGGCTCGGACTGCCGTGCGGCGGAGCGGCACGCCGTACGTCCCCATATGGTGACGTACGGTTATCTGTCTCAGCCTCTAGCCAAGCGTGGTGCCCATCGGTAGCCTGTGGGCTGATTGTCAACAAACCTACGACCTACGACGTGGCGCCCATGCGTTCACCCTTCTCCCCGGGATCGAGGATGAGATGACAGATTCCACTGCCAACAGCGCCAGTTCCAGCGACGAGGTCTCACCCGCACTGCTCCGGCGCGCGGTCGCGGCGTCGGCGATGGGCAACGCGACCGAGTGGTTCGACTACGGCGTCTACGCCTACGTCGCCACCGAGATCGGCGCCAACTTCTTCCCCGGTGAGCACGAGACGCTCGGCGCCCTGCTCGGGTTCGCGGTCTCGTTCGTGCTGCGACCACTCGGCGGGCTGGTCTGGGGGCCGCTGGGCGACCGGCTCGGCCGCACCACGATCCTGGCCACCACGATCCTGCTGATGTGCTCGGCCACGTTCCTGGTCGGCCTGCTGCCCACGTACCACACGATCGGCATCTGGGCGCCGATCCTGCTGATCCTGCTGCGCATCATCCAGGGCTTCTCCACCGGTGGCGAGTACGGCGGCGCGGCCACGTTCATGGCCGAATATGCGCCGGACAAGAAACGCGGGTTCTGGGGCAGCTTCTTGGAGTTCGGCACCCTGGCCGGCTTCTCCGCCGCGCTGATCCTGGTCGCGGTGCTGCGGCACTTCATCGGCGACTCCGGGATGGAGGCCTGGGGCTGGCGGATCCCGTTCCTGGTCGCCGGTCCGCTGGGCGCGATCGGGCTCTACCTGCGGATGAAGATGGAGGACACCCCCGTCTTCAAGGACCTGGAGGAGGCCGGCGAGGTCACCCAGGAGACGTCGACGCAGTTCAAGAACCTGTTCGGCGAGTTCTGGCGGCCGCTGGCGCAGCTGTTCGCGCTTGTCATCGCGCTGAACGTGGCCAACTACACGCTGCTGGCGTACATGCCGACCTACCTGCCGACGACGATCGGGATGGACAAGGGCAACGCCGAGATCATGGTGCTGATCGGGCAGCTGTCGATGATGGTGATGCTGCCGTTCGCCGGCTCGCTGTCGGACCGGATCGGCCGCAAGCCCTGTTGGTGGATCTCGCTGGGCGGTTTGTTCGTGCTGGCGATCCCGATGTTCATGATGATGGCGCAGGGCTTCGCGATGGCGGTGATCGGGTTCACCGTGCTCGGCCTGATCTACATCCTGCAGCTGGGCACCATCTCGGCGACGTTCCCGGCGATGTTCCCGACCCA
>CAZNCE010000165.1:0-8108 GCA_964571285.1 uncultured Nocardioidaceae bacterium
CAGGGTCAGGCGGAGCGGGCCGAGGAGTCCGGGGCGGCGACGAAGTCAACCACCTCGCGCACCGTCGCGCGGTGCCGCAACAGCCGCCGATGCCCCAGGCCGGTTGTGCCCAACAGCCGCGCACCGGGCCACGCATCCACGATGCGGACGCTGTCCTGATACGAGGTCTCGGCGTCGTCTCGGTCGTGAACCACCAGTAGCTCAGGTCGCTCGATCTCGGTGGCCAGCTTCAGCACGTCGAACTCGGACACCGGTAGCCCCACGCGCCGCTCCGTTCTCCGTTCCAGGGCGCGGCGGGTACGCGGTCCGAACCCCACCGCCTGCTCGTACCCGTCGAAGAGACTGCCGATGTCGAGCATCGGCGCCACCAGCACCAGCCGGTCGGTGGACAGCCAACCGTGCTTGAGGGTCAGCAGCGTGACCACCGACCCCATCGAGTGGGCGACGACGGCCCGCGCCGGCCCGTGCACGGCGGCCACGGCGTCGAAAGCGCGGCCGAATTCGGCGGCGTCGGTGGAGCCGGCGCCGGCCGCCCCCGGATCGGACTCGCCGTGACTCGGCGCGTCGAAGCCCACGACCCGGAAGCCCCGCTCGACCAACGGCTCCACCAACGCCCCCAGGTGGGCCAGCTGCCCGCCCCAGCCGTGCACCAGATAGACGACAGGACCGTCGCCCCAGCTGCGTCCGCGCACGATGTGTCCGTGGCTCCGGGCCTCGAACCCCTGACCGCCGTCGGGTGGGTTGCGCCGCGCGGTCGCAGGCACTCGGAACCAGAGCCGCTCCGCCGCCCGGGCGCCTAGCGCGGGGCTCAATCGCTCGGCGGTCATGAAACCCAGCCGCGTGACCGCCAGCCGCCCCCGAACGAGCGTGCTCTTTTTGAACGGAGTGTAGGTCATGGTTCCCCCTGCGGGCTCACCGAGCCGCGGCTCGGAGCAGCCCCTCGAAGGCGGCGTGGGCATGCCGGTCCGCCGCACTGTCGTGGATCAACCGGCTGGCCTGGTGGTAGGCGAGCAGCACCCCGTGCAGTTCGAACGCGAACTGCTCCGGGTCGAGATCCTCGCGGAACTCGCCCTCGGCCACGGCCGTCGTGGCGACCGTGGACAAGAACTCCAGCCAGTCGCGCTGCGCTCGCACCAACGCGTCTCGGACCGGGCCGGGGCGGTCGTCGTACTCCGCCGCCGCCGTGACGAAGACACAACCGCCGGGCAGCGCAGTGCGCTCCCAGGTATGCCAGGCGTCGTAGGCCGCGCGCAGCCGGGTGACCCCTCGTGGGGCGGCCAGCGCCGGGCGCACCACCACGTCCACGAACCGCTGCCGGGCCCACTCCAGCGTCTCCAGCTGCAGTTGCTCCTTGGAGCGGAAGTGCGCGAACAACCCGCTCTTGCTCAGCTGCGCGTGCTGCGCGAGCCGGCCGATAGTCAGCGCCTCGAACCCCACCTCCGAGGCCGTGTCGAGCGCCAGGTCGAGGATCGCCGCCCTGGTCGCATCGCCCTTCCGCATGAGCGACAGATTAGCACGACCGTTCTTTTATCTGCTCGGGGTTTTGGGGGTACGTCCTGACGGTTGCCTGCGACTCGGTTGCTCGGGCCCTTCGGCCGTACCGCGATGCAGGCGCAGCCGACGAGACTGACAGGCAGATCAGGGAGGTGCGGATGCAGGCACGACCGCTCCCACTGCGGTCCGCGGCCCGGGCCGAGGCGCGGTGTGCCCGGCGGACCGTCCGCCTGCTGCTGGGCCGCCAGGTGCACCTGCCGCATCGGCACGTGGGCGCGTGGGTACGGTTCGCCGACGGCACCACGGCCCGGGTGTATCGCGAGACCGTCGTGGACCGGCCGCCCGCCAGGGAACCCGCGGTGCTGGCCGTCGAGTTTCGGCTGCGCGGGGTCCACGGCCGCGGGCATCGGCTGTTCCGGGCCGAGAGCCTGTTGAACACGCCGCTGTTCGTCGGCTTCCCGGGATTCTGCTCGAAACTGTGGATGGCCCACGACGAGCGAGACCGCTATCGCGGCCTCTACCAATGGGACGGCGCCCAAGCCGCCGCCGACTACGCACGCGCGCTGTGGTGGGTGCTGGCGCTGGTGTGCCCCACCCGGTCGATCAGCTATCGGGTGCTGCCTGGACTCCGTCGAGACGACGTCCTCACCCATCCGCAGTTGCTCGGCACAGCGGACGACCCCGATCCGTGGTGGCGACCCGTCGAGGTGGCAGCGCAGTGAACGACACCGAAGTCGACCTGCTGGTCGTGGGCGCCGGCCCGACCGGGCTCGCGTTGGCGCTGCAGGCGGCCCGGCACGGCGCGGGGGTGCGGCTGGTCGAACAGCGACCGGCTCTGTTTCGCCCGTCGCGGGCGATGATCCTGCATCCGCGCACGCTCGAGTCCCTGCGGCCGCTCGGTGTGACCGATGAACTGCTGAGCCGCGGCGAGCCGGCGCCGGCCGGCCGTCTGCATGTGGGCAAACGTCAGGTGCCCGTACGGCTCGGCGACTTCGACCTGCCCGACACCGCCTTCCCCTATCTACTGCTGATCCGTCAGTCCGACGTCGAAGCGATCCTGGCTGAGGCATTGCGTGACGCGGGCGTGCGGGTCGAGTGGGGCGTCCGGTTCGAGGCACTCGGGTACGGCGCGGAGCGCGGCGCCCCGGGGTGCGCGGCGATGCTCGACGGCGCGGGCACCCAGCAGGCCGTGCGTTCGCACTATGTCGCCGGGTGCGACGGGATGAGCAGCCGGGTCCGCACGCTGACCGGCTTGCGATGGCGCGCCACGCCGTACTCCCACGAGATCGTGCTGGCCGATCTGGAACTGCACCGCGACCCACCCGGCGACCAGGTGCATGTCTTCGCCTTGCCAGCAGGCCTGGTGTTCCTCTTCCGCGGCGGTGAGCATGCTCCGTGGCGAATGCTCGCCACTCGGCCCACGGACCCTGACGGGCCGGCGATCGGCCAGCTGGACGAGACAGTGCCGACCACGCAGATCCAGGAGCTGATGGCCGACACGGGGCTGCAAGCCGATCGGGTGGCGTGGTCGGCGCGGGTGCGGATCCAGCATGCGACGGCGAGCCGGTTCCGCGCCGGGCGGGTGTTTCTGGCGGGCGATGCCGCTCACGCTCACTCCCCCGCCGCTGCGCAGGGCATGAACCTCGGCCTGCAAGATGCGGTCAACCTGGGTTGGAAGATCGGGCTCGACGGCTCGGCGGAGCTGCTCGACTCCTACGACGCCGAACGACGAGCGGCCACCCGGCGGGTTATCGCGCTGACCCATGCGATGTTCTGGGCGGAGGCCGGCACCGATCCGGTCGCGTCGCTGCTGCGCCGCACGCTGCTGCCATATGCCGCGCCGGTCCTGCCTCCGTTGTTGCGGCGGCGCGCCTTGGTCGCGCAGGTGGTCCGCCGGATCTCCGGGTTGCAGGTGCGCTACCGGGGCAGCCCGATCAGCCAGGACGGGCAGCCGAGCCGCGGGCTGCCGGCGCCCGGCAGACGCGTCCCCGACCAGGAGGTGGAGTGCGAGGGGCGGCGTCACAGGTTGCACGACCTGCTGAGCGCACCCGGTATCCACCTGCTGCTGCAGCGCGATGCCCCGGTCGTAGCGGCGGACGGCAAGGAGCTGCTGGCCGTGCACCGGATCACGAGCTGGCCCGGGTCGGGTGTGCTGGCGGTGCGGCCGGACGGGTACGCCGGATACCGGTCCGGCCGGGTCGACGCCGGACTGCAGGGCTGGTTGACCCGCTGCTTCGGCTGATGTCCGTCCTCCTTTCACACAAGCCGTTGCACACAAGGGCGGGCCCGGCGCGAGGGACGTGGGTATCCCTCGCGCCGGGCCCGCAGATCAGCAGACCCGACGGGTCAGCGGACGCGCACCAGCTGCTGCCGGTAGGTGCGTCCCCGACGGTCCGGGTCGTAGTGCCGCTCGGTGTTGCCGGCGATGTCAACGGCGAACCACTTGACGGTCGTGGTCTCGTTGATCTCGATCGGCGCCACCCCTTCCCGCATGCCCGCCTGCTGGACCATCGGCGAGTCGAACGTGGGCCGGCTGCCGTCCAGCGTGTAGTAGATGTCGGCGGGCTCGTTCGCGGTGAGCGTGAACGACTTGCTGCCCGGCTCCACATTCACCACGGTCAGCTTCGACCGGGGCCCGAGGCGGTCCTTCTCGTACGCACGGGCGACCTCGAGGATGCCGATCTGGCCGGAGGCGAACTCCATCGCCTCCTCGTGACCCTCGGAGAACGGGGGCTGGAAGCCCACGCCGACCCAGCGGCCGCGCTCCGCATCCCACAGGTCCGCTCCGACCTCGAAGTCCCAGCCGATGATGCCGCGGTTGTACCAGTGCTCATCGGCGGAGTTGCCGGCTGCGGAGTACAGCACGTCGATCACCGGGCCGGTGCGGCCGGGCCAGATAGCGGTGCCCCGCCAGTCCTGCACGGCGGACAGGATGTGCGACGACGCCGACCAGAAGTACTCCTCAACCCCCAGGCTCGGCCGCGGCAGCGTGACGCGGTCGGGCATCTTGTACGCCCCGGGCGGCCACATGAAGTAGCCGCCGTAGCTGTGGGTGTTCATCGCGAACCTGATGTTCGGATACTCCTCGGTCAGCCAGACCTCGTTCATCGCCTCCGGTTCGGACAGTTCCGCCGGACCGGCGAACACCCCGGATGTGCAATTGTCCGTCGATGCGCCGACATACCCGTCGAACGCCGAACCGACACTGAAGTTCCGGTTCACGTCCACACCCCAGGCGTCCCGCGCCAGCGGGTCGGAGTACATGTCGTCGCAGTAGTTCGTCATGTTCTTGCGCTGGAAGTTGTAGTCGTAGAAGCTGTAGTGCGCTCCGTCAGGGTTGATCGTCGGCACGATGAAGATGTCGAGATCGTCCACCAGCTTGCGAGTCCCCGGGTCGTGCTGGTAGTTGCGCAACAGCCGCTCGGCCGTCTCGACGCAGACCAGCGGGGTGACCCACTCGCGGGCGTGCTCCTGGCAGTACAAGAACACGCCGGTCCGAGAGCCGTCGTGGTGCTTGCCGATCCGCAGCGCCTGCATCTGGAACGGTCCACGCTCCACCGAGGCCGGCGCGTTCAGGTTGTCGGTGAGCTGCGTCGTCGTCTCCGTCTCGACGATCCCGTTCCCGTCGTTGCCGCGATACGTCGCCGCCGACACCAGAGTAGATGCGTCGGTGTCGCCGTTGATGGCCGCGACCACGTCGGAGGCGGTGCTCACGACCGCGCCCGAAGCGTCGGTGCCCAGCTCCACCGTGATGGCGTCGCCATCGACGGTGACGCTCAGCGGCACGTCCGGGGATGCGGGGGCGGTGACCTCGACGCTCACGTCGTTTCCGCCCTCAGAGCCGTACGCGTTCGTCGTGACGTAGAACCGGCTCGCGTCGGTCGAACCGAACAGCGCCTGCGCCTTGCGGCGGTAGCCGTTGGTCAGGTGCGGCAGGTCGATGACCTCGGTCAGCTCCGGGAACTCGTCGGCCAGGTCGTTGAACCGCTGCTTGACCTCGGTCGGGTCCATGTAGTGGTCGACGAAGTCGGACAGGTAGTGCGGGCTTGGAGGCTTGCGCTCCTCGCCCAGCCACTTGGTCACCGGCGCGGTCAGGGTGCCGCCCTGGCTGCTGGTGATGGTGACCTCGGTGGGTACGGCGTTGCTGGGCACCGGGCTGTTGAACCGGTGGTACATGTACTCACCGGCGTCGGTGAACCGCGACATGGTGGCGCTGCCGCCGGAGCCCGGCGCGGTGCCCGGACCGCTGTCCCATTCGGCAGTGAGGATGTTCTCCGGGGACGGGTCGCTGGTCTTCACCTCGAACGACACGTATGTGCGGTCGTCCAGGCTGGTGAACCAGTCGGCCCGCAGCAGGGTCAGCGTGTCGGTGGCCTGGGCGGCGAACCGCCGGTCCGCGCGCACGACCGCCTGCCGCTCCGCACGTACCTCCCGCACATCGGACTGGTCGGCGATGACGTCCCGCAGGTGGTATCCCTGCGCCGCCAGCTCCTTGGACTCGGCGGGGGTCAGGACGGCATGTACCTCGATCCCGCCGCGGACCGGTTTGGTGTATTCGGCCAGGTCCAGGTTCATCTCGACCAGTTTCTCCACGGCGGCCTGGTCGGGTACCACGATGCTGATCAACGCGGTGCCGTCCTGATGTGGGACTGCCGGACTGGGATCCGGGTCCCCCTGGGCTGGGACGCTGGTCAACCCGACGGCGAGTGCGACGGGGGCCAGCACTAAAGACGATGTCCGCAACCATCGGCGGAGGCGTCCTCGGCGCATGCGAGCTCTCCTCTTCTGAGCCCGGTGCGCGCCCACCCACCGGTACGCACAGGGCACGGACGGTGATGTGGTCCTTACACTGCCGCTGCCCGAGGTGCTTGGCAAGGGTCGGTCCACGCCGCCGACCGGTCGCGGACCAAGCGCACATCTCCCCTCTAATCGGGGCACGCCGGGTCGTTCTGGTAGCGCCAGAGCGGTGATTGCGGCCAGAATGTTCGCCCCCGGAGTCCCGGCAGTGCGTCAGCGGTTCGAGGCGCTCCGTAGTCGGCATACCTAGCACGGGCGAGAGGACGGCAGATGAGCGATAACTCGAACTTCACCAAGATCCTGGGGTCCCGCGATGTGCTGGCCCTGGCCTTCGGCGCGATGATCGGCTTCGGCTGGATTGTGTTGACCGGCGGCTTCATCGAGGAGGCGGGCACCCTCGGCGCCGCGCTGGCGTTCATCATCGGCGGCGTGATCATCGGGTTCATCGGGCTCACGTACGCCGAACTCGTGACGGCCATGCCGCACGCCGGTGGTGAGCACAGCTACACCCTGCGGGCGATCGGCTCCCGCGCCGCGTTCATCACCTCGTGGGCGCTGGTGCTGGGCTACATCTCGGTGGTGGCGTTCGAGGCCGTCGCGTTGCCGGAGACGATGCTGTACCTGTTCCCCGACATGCTCGCCGGGAAGCTGTGGACGGTGGCCGGGTACGACGTCTACCTGTCCTGGGCCGCGGTCGGGATCGGCGCCGCGGTCTTGATGACCGCGCTGAACTACTTCGGGGTGAAGCCGGCGGCCTGGTTCCAGTCGGTCGCGGTGCTGTTCCTCGCCGCGGTGGGTGTGCTGCTGCTCACCGGGTCGTTCGTTGGCGGCTCGGTCAGCGACATGCAGCCGCTGTTCACCGGCGGGGCGGCGGGGTTGATCGGCGTGCTGGTGGCGGCGCCGTTCCTGTTCGTGGGCTTCGACGTGATCCCGCAGTCCGCGGAGGAGATCGACCTGCCGCTCCGCAAGACCGGTCAGCTGCTGCTGGTCTCGGTCGCGCTGGCGGTGTTCTGGTACGCGATGATCATGGTGACGGTGGGCTCGTCGATGCCGGCGGCCGAACTGGCCGGGTCCGACCTGGCAGCGGCCGACGGGATGGCCGCACTGTGGAACAGCGACGCGATGGGCACCGTGCTCGTACTCGGTGGCATCGCCGGCATCCTCACCTCCTGGAACGGCTTCTTGATCGGCGCCAGCCGGCTGATCTACGCGATGGCCTCGTCGGGCATGCTGCCCGGCTGGTTCGGCAAGGTGCATCCACGCTTCCGGACCCCCAGCAACGCGGTGCTGTTCATCGGCGTGCTCTCGGTGCTGGCCCCGCTGTTCGGCCAGAAGATGCTGGTGTGGTTGGTGGACGCCGGCGGTGTCAGCCTGATCGTCTCTTACGGCATGGTGGCGGCCAGCTTTGTGGTGCTGCGGCGCCGGGAGCCGCAGATGGTGCGGCCGTTCGTCACCCCTGGCGGCGTCGCGACCGGCGTGACCGCCGTGGTGCTGGCCGCCGGGCTGGGGATCCTGTTCCTGCCCGGCATGCCGGCTGCGCTGATCTGGCCGTATGAATGGGTGATCCTCGGTGCTTGGATCCTGGTCGGGGCGGTCCTGATCGTGCGGCTGCCGCGCGTTACGCCGGGGCCCGACGCCCATGCCGAGCTGGTCCGGCTGACGTCCGAACGCTCCGGGCGGCGTCGGACGGCGGGCCTGGGTGAGGACTCGTAGCGATCCGGCACGTCTGTGGCCGCTCGGCTGCTAGGGGATCTGCACGGAGAACGAGCCTGCTGGGAACGACCCCGCGGCTTGTCCACCATGGTCGCTGTTGGTTC
>CAZNCE010000166.1:0-7953 GCA_964571285.1 uncultured Nocardioidaceae bacterium
GTGCTGGACCCGATCAACCGGGTCTTCCTGCCCCGCGCCGACATCGCCACCGAGACCCTGGCCGCCGGGCTGGTCGAGCTCGGCTGGGAGGTCGACGACGTCACCGCCTACCGCACGGTGCGGGCCGCGCCGCCGCCGGCGCCGACCCGCGAGGCGATCAAGACCGGCCGGTTCGACGCGGTCGTGTTCACCTCGTCGTCCACGGTGCGCAACCTGGTCGGCATCGCCGGCAAGCCGCACCCCACGACCGTGATCGCCTGCATCGGCCCGGCCACCGCCAAGACCGCCGAGGAGCACGGCCTGCGAGTCGACGTGCTGGCGCCGCAGCCCAGCGTGGTGGAGCTGGCCGAAGCGCTGGCCGACTTCGGCGCCGCCCGCCGGTCCGCGCTGATCGAGGCCGGTGACCCGGTCACCCGCCCGTCCGAGCGCCGGAGCGGGTCCCGCCGCCGGGCCACCTGAGGAGGGGCGCGATGGGATTCCCGGAGGTGCGGCCGCGCCGGCTCCGGAGCACGCCCGCGATCCGGCGGCTGGTCGCCGAGACCGAGGTGTCGCCCCGGCACCTGGTGCTGCCGATGTTCGTGCGGGAGGGCGCCGGCGAGCCGGTGCCGGTCACCAGCATGCCCGGCGTGGTGCAGCACAGCCGCGAGAGCCTGCGCAAGGCCGCCGCCGAGGCGGTGTCCGCCGGGGTCGGTGGGCTGATGCTGTTCGGCGTCCCGTCCCACAAGGACGCCACCGGCTCCGCCGCCCTCGACCCCGAGGGCGTGCTGAACACCGCGATCCGCGACGTGGTCGCCGAGGTCGGTGACCAGACCGTGGTGATGGCCGACCTGTGCCTGGACGAGTTCACCGACCACGGGCACTGCGGCGTGCTCGCCGACGACGGCTCGGTCGACAACGACGCCACGCTGGCCCTGTACGGCCAGTTGGCGCTCGCCCAGGCCGCGGCCGGCGCCGACCTGCTCGGGCTCAGCGGCATGATGGACGGCCAGGTCGGCGCGGTGCGGCACGCCCTGGACACCGCCGGCGAGACCGGGGTCGGCCTGCTGGCCTACGCCGCCAAGTACGCCTCGGCGTTCTACGGGCCGTTCCGCGAGGCGGTCTCCTCCTCGCTGCGCGGGGACCGGCGGACCTACCAGCAGGATCCGCCGAACGCGGTCGAGGCGCTGCGGGAGGCACGGCTGGACGTCGCGGAGGGTGCCGATGCGCTGGTGGTGAAGCCGGCCCTGGGCTACCTCGACGTGCTGTCCGCGGTGGCCGCCGAGTCCGAGGTGCCGGTGGCCGCCTACAACGTGTCCGGCGAGTACGCCATGGTGGAGGCCGCCGCGGCGAACGGTTGGATCAGCCGCGAGGCCGCGATCTTGGAGTCGCTCACGTCGATCCGCCGGGCGGGGGCGTCGTTCGTGCTGACCTACTGGGCGACCGAGGCCGCCCGGCTGCTGCGGTGAGGCCGGATTGGTTCGCTGTGGTGCCTCGGTGACAATGGGGCGGTGACCTCCCCCATCACCCGCCCGTCCGTGCCCGCCGACGCGTACCCGGACGAGGCGAAGGTCTCCGAGGCGTTGTTCGAGCACGCTCGCTCGCTGGTCCCCGGAGGGGTCAGCTCGCCGGTCCGCGCGTTCGGCGCCGTCGGCGGCACGCCCCGGTTCATCGAGTCCGCGCACGGCGCCTGGCTGACCGACGCGGACGGCCGGCACTACGTGGACCTGGTGGGCTCGTGGGGACCGATGCTGCTCGGGCACGCCCATCCCGAGGTGGTGGCCGCGGTCCGGGACGCGGCGGCGCGCGGCACCTCGTTCGGGGCGCCGTCCATGCCGGAGCTCGAGTTGGCCAAGGAGATCGTCGACCGTACCCCGGTGGAGCGGGTACGGCTGGTGTCCTCGGGCACCGAGGCCACTATGTCGGCGATCCGGCTGGCGCGCGGCTACACCGGCCGCGACCTCGTGGTGAAGTTCGCCGGCTGCTACCACGGCCACGTCGACGCGCTGCTGGTGTCCGCCGGCTCCGGCGCGGCGACCCTCGGCCTGACCGGCTCCCCGGGTGTCCCGGACGCCGCCACCGCGCAGACGCTGGTGCTGCCCTACAACGACCGGACCGCGGTCGAGCAGGCCTTCGCCGCGTACGGCGACCGGATCGCCTGCCTGATCACCGAGGCGGCGCCGGGCAACATGGGCACGATCCCGCCGGGCGACGGTTTCAACCGGTTCCTGTCGCGGACCTGCCGGGACCACGGCGCGCTGTTCGTGTCCGACGAGGTGATGACCGGCTTCCGGGTGAGCCGCTCCGGGCAGTACGGCCGGGACGGGGACGGCTGGACGCCCGACCTGATGACGTTCGGCAAGGTGATGGGCGGCGGGTTCCCGGCGGCGGCGTTCGGCGGCCGGGCGGAGATCCTGGCCCACCTGGCGCCGGACGGCGAGGTCTACCAGGCCGGCACCTTGTCCGGGAACCCGGTCGCGGCCAGCGCCGGCCTGACCACGCTGCGGCTGGCCACCGACGAGGTGTACGCCCGGCTGGACGAGGTCTCGCGGACCGTGCAGCGGCTCACCACGGACGCGCTGACGGCGGCCGGCGTGCCGCACGTGGTGCAGTCGGCCGGGAACCTGTTCAGCGTGTTCTTCGTCAACGACGACGAGACCACCGCGGTCACCGACTTCGCGGGCGCTCAGGCCCAGGCCCTGCACCGGTTCGGCGCGTTCTTCCACGCCATGCTGGCGCACGGGGTGCATCTGCCGCCGAGCGCCTTCGAGTCGTGGTTCGTCAGCACGGCCCTGGACGACCACGCCCTGGAGACCATCGCGGCAGCCCTGCCGCACGCCGCGGCAGCGGCGGCCGCAGCCGAGCAAGGGGAGTCATGAGCACGACCGGGACCAGCACCACGACCGTCGGCGCCGCCGAGCAGAGTGGCCGGCAGAGCACCGGCGAACAGCTCGCCGCGGAGCAGCCCGCGGGGGACCCGGCCACCGTCGTCCACCTGATGCGGCACGGCGAGGTGCACAACCCGACCGGCATCCTGTACGGCCGGATGCCCGGGTTCCACCTGTCCGACCTCGGCCGGGAGATGGCCGAGCGGGTCGCCACCACGATCAAGGACCGGGACATCGTGCACCTGGTCTCGTCGCCGCTGGAGCGGGCGCAGGAGACCGCTGCCCCGGCGGCCGAGGCCCTCGGCCTGGAGATCATCACCGACCCCCGGGTGGTCGAGGCCGGAAACCTGTTCGAGGGCAAGGCGTTCGGCGTGGGCACCGGCGCGCTGTGGCGGCCGTCCGCATGGTGGCGGCTGCGCAACCCGTGGCAGCCGTCGTGGGGCGAGCCGTACCGGCTCGTGGTGGCCCGGATGCGGCAGGCGATGGAGGACGCGCGGCGACAGGCGGTGGGTCACGAGGCGCTGATCGTGTCCCACCAGCTGCCGATCTGGATCCTGCGGTCGTCGGTGGAGGGTCGCCGCTTCCTGCACGACCCGCGCAAGCGGCAGTGCACGCTGGCCAGCCTGACCTCGTTCAGGTTCACCGGGGACCGGATCGTGTCCGTGGCCTACTCGGAGCCGGCCGCCGACCTGCTGCCGGCCGGGCCGAAGGCGTTCAGCGCCGGCGCCTGACGGGGCGAGCGGCAGACGGTGCCAGCCTGCGGGCCGGCCGGACGACAGGGAGGAGTGCGGTGAGCGGACGTATCGGTCGAGCGGCGCGGGGCCGGCTCAGCACCGCCGCCGCGGCCCTCACCGCCCTGGCCGCGCTGCTCGTGCTGTCCGGCTGCAGCCAGACCCAGGGAGCCGAGGCGGGGTTCGTGTCCGGCAGCGGCACCATCGTCACCGTCCCCGCGGACGAGCGTGCCGAGGCGCCGGACATCTCCGGCACCTCGCTCACCGGCAAGCCCCTCTCGGTCGCCGACCACGCGGGCCAGGTGGTCGTGCTGAACGTGTGGGGGTCGTGGTGCGGCCCCTGCCGCTCCGAGGCTCCGCAGCTGGCCGCCGCCGCCCGGGAACTGGCGAAGCAGGACGTGGCCTTCCTCGGCATCAACGTCCGCGACGACGGCCAGCAGGAGCGTGCGCTGGCCTTCGTCCGCAACTTCGACGTGCCCTACCCCAGCATCTACGACCCGGACGGTTCCACGCTGCTCGGGCTGCAGCCGAAGGCGCGGGCGATCCCGAGCACCGTGGTGCTGGACCAGCAGGGCCGGGTCGCCGCGGTCGTACTCGGCGAGGTCCGCAAATCCACGCTGGTCGGGCTGGTCGAGGACACCACCGGCGGCGGGCAGGGGTCCGCGCGTGGTTGAGTGGCTGCAAGACACCGTCACCGACGGCTCGCTGTTGCTGGCGGCGCCGCTGGCGCTGGCCGCCGGGGTGGTCTCGTTCGCGTCCCCGTGCGTGCTGCCGCTGCTGCCCGGCTACGTGTCGTACATGACCGGGCTGTCCGGCGCCGACCTGCAGGACCGCCGGCTCGGCGCCCGGGGGCGGATGTTCCTCGGCGGGCTGTTGTTCGTGCTGGGCTTCTCGTTCGTGTTCGTCTCGTACGGCGCGCTGTTCGGCGCGGTGGGGGACGCGCTGATCGAGCACCAGCGCACGATCAGCCGGGTGCTCGGCGTGGTGGTGATCGCCCTCGGGTTGGCGTTCATCGGGCTGGTGCCGTGGCTGCAGCGGGACCTGCGCATCCACCGAGTGCCCGCCGTCGGGGTCGGCGCCGCGCCGCTGCTGGGTGTGCTGTTCGGGCTGGGCTGGACGCCGTGCATCGGTCCCACCCTGGGCGCCGTGCTCAGTCTCGGCCTGAACGAGGCGTCGGCGCCGCGCGGGGCGCTGCTCACGTTCGTGTACTGCCTGGGGCTGGGTGTGCCGTTCATCGTGGCCGCGGTCGCGTTCCGCTGGGTGCTCGGCGCGGTGGGCCCGATCCGGCGGCACCAGCAGTGGGTGACCCGGATCGGCGGGGTGCTCCTGGTGGTGGTGGGGCTGCTGCTGGTCACCGGCTGGTGGGACTACCTGGTGGCGGACCTGCGCGGCTGGGCGTCTACGTTCGGAACGGTGATCTGATGGCGGACCACGCGCGAACCGAGACAGCGGCCGGGCCGCGGGCGGATGCCGACGCGCGGCCGGACAGTGCTTCGGTCGGGCCGGGCATTCCGTCGCCCTCCCGGCAGGCGCCCACCACACCGCCCCCGTCGGTGCTGTCGCCGGTCGAGCTGTTCCGCTGGGCGTGGCGGCAGCTCACCTCGATGCGCACCGCGCTGATCCTGTTGTTCCTGCTCGCGGTGGCCGCGATCCCGGGCTCGGTCATCCCGCAGTCCGCTATCGCCCCCAGCGAGGTGTTCGCGTTCCGCGAGGCGAACCCGGAGCTGGCCGTCTGGTACGACCGGCTGGGGCTGTTCAACGTCTACACGTCGGTGTGGTTCGGCGCGGTCTACGTGCTGCTGATGGTGTCGCTGGTGGGCTGCATCGTGCCCCGCACCCGGCTGTACCTGCGCGGCCTGCGGGCCCAGCCGCCCGCCGCGCCGCGCCGGCTGTCCCGGTTGCCCGAACACCGCGAGTGGGTCGATGGCGGCTCGCCCGAGCAGGTCGCCGAGCGGGCCGCCGTGGTGCTGCGGCGCAACCGGTTCCGCACCCGCTCGTACCTCGACGCTCAGGGCCGGCACGTGGTCGCCGCGGAACGCGGCCGGCTGCGCGAGGCCGGCAACCTGGTGTTCCACCTGAGTGTGCTGGTGGTGCTGCTCGGGGTGGCGGTCGGTTCGCTGTTCGGGTTCAAGGGCGCCTCGTACATCGTGGAGGGCCAGGGCTTCTCCAACAGCCTCACCCAGTACGACGAGTTCCGGCCCGGCGCGCTGTTCGACGCCGACGGTCTGGTGCCGTTCTCGTTCACGCTGGACTCGTTCCGGGTGTCGTACCAGCTCACCGGCGAGCAGCGCGGGGCGCCGCGCTCGTTCGACGCCACGGTGACCTACACCGGGCGGCCGGGCGCGCCCGAACGTACCCGGGACATCGAGGTCAACGATCCGCTGCATATCGGCAACACCTCGGTGTTCCTGGTCGGCAACGGCTACGCGCCGTCGGTGACGGTGCGGGACGGGAACGGCGACGTGGCCTTCTCCGGCCCGGTGCCGTTCCTGCCGCAGGACAGCTCCAACACCTCGTTCGGCGTGATCAAGGTGCCGGACGCCCGGCCCACCCAGCTGGGGTTCGAGGGGTACTTCCTGCCCACGTACTCGATCACGCCGGAGCTGGGGCCCCACTCGGTGTTCCCCGACGCCCTGGATCCGGCGCTGGTGCTCACCGGCTACACCGGGAACCTGGGCATGGACGACGGCCCGGCACAGTCGGTGTACGTGCTGGACAAGGACCGGCTGACCCAGATGACCCGCGACGGCGAGAAGTACCGGCTGCTGCTGCGACCCGGGCAGACCCAGCAGCTGCCCGGCGGCGCCGGGTCGATCACCTTCGACGGGGTGGACCGGGCCGTGCAGATGCAGATCAGCTCCACGCCGGGCAAGGGGATCGCGCTGGCCGGTGTGGTCCTCGCGCTGCTGGGGCTGATCGCGTCGCTGTACGTGCGGCCGCGCCGGGTGTGGGTGCGGGTCGGGGACGGCGCTGCCGGCGCGGACGGCGGTGCGGGCAGTGCCGGTGCGGACGGGCCAACCGGTGAGGACGGGGCAACCGGGGACGACGCCGGGGCAACCGGGGACGACGCCGGGGGTACCGTGGTCGAGGCCGCCGGTCTGGACCGGGTGTCCGGCGGTGACCTGGCGGCCGGGATGGACCGCCTGGTTTCGCAGTTCCGCGACGACCCGAAGGATGTGCGATGACGCTCACGGACTGGGGCAACTTCTCCAATCTGGCGTTCGCCACGGCCACCGTGGTCTACGCGCTGGCGATGCTGGCCTTCGTCGCCGAGTGGGCGATGGCCCGGCAGGTGCGGCCGGCGGAGGAGTCGAGCGCCGAGCGGTCCACGGCCGGAGCCGGCGGCGCCGAGACCGCCGGCACCCGGACGGTGAGCACCGCGACCGCTCTACCGGCGCACGCCGGCCGCCGGGACCTGGTGGGCGCGGCCGAGCGCACCGGTGGGCACGCCGGCGCCGACCTGCCCGCCGACCCGCCGGCCCCGCTGGGCCGTACCGCGGACGGACCGGCTGACGAGTCCGCGGCCGACGCATCGACCGCCGACGCATCGACGGCCGGTACGCCGGCCACCGGTGACCGCCGCGACGCCCGGCGGCAGGAGGCGTTCGCCCGGACGGCCGTACTCCTGACCGGGCTGGGCTTCGCCATCCACCTGGCCGGGACGCTCGCCCGGGGCATCGCCGCGCAGCGGGTGCCGTGGGGCAACATGTTCGAGTTCAACACCACCGGCACGCTGATGATCGTCGGCGCCTTCCTGATCGCGCTGCGGTTCTTCCGGATCCGGTCGGTGGGGCTGCTGGTCACCGTGTTCGTCACGGTGGTGCTGGCCATCTCGATGGTGGTGCCGAGCCTGTACGTCGCGCCCGGCCCGCTGGTGCCGGCCCTTCGGTCGTACTGGCTGGTGATCCACGTCGTCGCCGCAGCCATTGCCAGCGGGGGATTCGCGGTCGGTGGCGCGGTGTCGGTGCTGTTCTTGGCCCGGGACCGGGCCGAGCGGAACGGGCGGGTGCGCGGCTGGGTGGCGCACGTGCCCGCGTCGGGCTATCTGGACCGGGTGGCGTTCCGGCTGCATGCGTTCGCGTTCCCGGTCTGGACGTTCGCGGTGCTGATCGCGGGGCCGATCTGGGCCGAGGCGGCGTGGGGCCGCTACTGGGGCTGGGACCCGAAGGAGATCTGGGCATTCATCACCTGGGTGGCCTACGCGGCCTACCTGCACGCGCGGGCGACCGCTGGGTGGCAGGGCCGCCGCGCGGCCTACCTGGCGCTGTTCGCGTTCGCGACGTTCATCTTCAACTATGTGGGGATCAACCTGTTCGCCTCCGGGCTGCACTCCTACGCCGGCACCGGCTGACGCTGCC
>CAZNCE010000167.1:0-7865 GCA_964571285.1 uncultured Nocardioidaceae bacterium
GGTTGGCGTAGTCGGCCGGGGTCAGCACCTCGGACTCGTCGACGTAGTCGACGCCCAGCGACTGCAGCACCTGCGCCTCGACGAAGTGACCGATCCGCGCCTTGGCCATCACCGGGATCGACACCGCGGCGATGATCTTGTCGATCATGTCCGGGTCGCTCATCCGCGACACGCCGCCCTGGGCCCGGATGTCGGCCGGCACGCGCTCCAGCGCCATCACCGCGACGGCGCCGGCGTCCTCGGCGATCTTGGCCTGCTCCGGCGTCACCACGTCCATGATCACGCCGCCCTTGAGCATCTCGGCCATGCCGCGCTTCACCCGCGCGGTGCCGGTCTGCGGCGTGGCACCGGACTCGCCGGCGGTGTCGGTGGCGGGCCGACCGTTCGGCGCGCTGGTGTTGTGCTCGGCGTTCGACGTGGACAAGGCGGGACCTCGACAGACTCGGTGTTGTTGGGCATCTTCGTTGGCCGGTCGCGACGCCGGCTGCGGTGGACGCGCCGCGCCCGCCGGTCAACTCCCCCACATCCTACCGCGCGGCCAGGTACGGGCTCAGCGCAGCGTCGGCAGCCGGGGTACGGGCTCAGCGCAGCGTCGGCGGCCAGGAATCGTCGAGGTCAACGGTCCGCGGCGGGCGGGACCGGCCGGCCAGCCGGAACCAGCGCACCAGCCGCCGCTGCCGCAGCCCCCGGGCCGAGGCGACCAGGTCGTTGTGGAACCGTCTGGACAGCTCCACGCTGCGACAGGCCAGCCCGAGCTCGTCGAGTAGCTCGGCCACCTGGGTGCTCCGGCGCAGTTCGGCCACCTCGTCCGGATCGGACAGCACCGCCACGAGAGACTGGCTGAGCCGTGACTCGTGCGGCTCGCGTTCGTCGCCGGGCGCGGTGCGTGCCGCGTGCGCCGCCTCCAGCAGGAGCAGCGACTCCGCCGGATCCAAGACCTCTGCCGCGGCCAGCTCGGCGGCGGCCGCGGACCGGCGCAACAGGGCGGAGTCGAGCACCGCCCCGGCCTTCTCGACCCGGTGGTGCAGCCGGTCCAGCCGGCCGGCCGTCCACGACAGCAGCATCGCGGACAGCACCAGCACGACCAGGACGAGCAGGGCGTACGTCACGAGCTCGGTCATGTCACCCCGACCCCGCCCGGGGAGGCCGCCCGAACCGTGCGGTACACGAGCTCGACGTCTCGGGCGACCACCGACCAGTCGTAGCGACGCACGGCGGCCTGCGCGGCCCGCCGCTTGGTCATCCGCTGCTCCTCGTCGGCCAGCAGGTCGGCAGCCGCCGCGGCGAGCGCGGCTGCGTCGCCGACGGGGAACGTCGTGCCCAGCCGGCCGCCGTCCAGCACCTCGAGGAACGCCGCCAGGTCGCTGGCCAGCACCGGAGCCCCGGCGGCCATGGCCTCGGCCAGGATGATGCCGAAGCTCTCCCCACCCGTGTTCGGCGCGACGAACAGGTCGCTGGAGGCCAGCAGCTCCCCCCGGGTCGCGTCGTCGACCGGACCCAGGAACGTCACCGACTCCCGCACCGACGGCTCGATCTGTCGCCGGGCGGCCGCCACGTCACCGCGCCCGGCCACGACCAGGCGCACCCCGGGTCGCCGGCGGGTGAGCTCCGGCATCGCGGCGAGCAGCAGCCGCAGCCCCTTGCGGGGTTCGTCGATCCGGCCCAGGAAGCTCACCGTCGGGCCTTCCCCCCGCCACCGCGGGCTGGGCGGCATCTGGAAGCGGTCGACGTACAGCCCGTTCGGGATGATCACCGGCTCGCCGCCGAAGTGCTGCACCAGGGTGCGCCGGGCCAGCTCCGACACCGCGATCCGACCGCCCAGCTTCTCCATCAGCGGCCGCAGGATCCCGGCGGCGGACAGCATGGCCCGGCTGCGCAGGATCGCAGTGTGGAAGGTGGCCACGATCGGCCCATGCGCAGCCCGCAGGGCGAGCACCGACACGGATGGCACCGACGGCTCGTGGATGTGCAGTACGTCGAACCGTCCGTCGCGCAGCCACCGGCGCACGCGGGCGCCGGTGATCGGCCCGAACGCCAGCCGGCTCACCGAGCCGTTGTACGGCACCGACACCGCGCGACCAGCGGGCACGACGTAGCGGGGCAGCTCCTCGTCGTCGGTGGCCGGGGCGAGCACCGACACCTCGTGCCCGGCCGCGATCAGCGCCTCCGCGAGGTCGTGCACGTGGTTCTGCACACCACCGGGCACGTCCAGCGAGTACGGACAGACCAGCCCGACCCGGAGCGTGCTCACCGCGGGTCCTCGCCGGGTCCCCTGCCGGGTCCCTCGCCGGGCGAGCCGGCCGCCAGGTCGGCGACGAACACGCGCTGCAGCATGTGCCAGTCCTGTGGGTGGCGGCGGATCACGTCGCTGAACACGTCCGCCACCTGCTGGGTCATCTCGCGTACCCCGCCGGGTCCCGGCCGGTGCGGCACCGGGTCGTGCAGGGTGAGCCGCATCCGGTCGCCTTCGTAGGTGGGGGTGATCGGCAGCAGCACGGATCCGGTGCTGCGGGCCAGCGCGGCGGGACCGCCGGGCATCCGCGCCCGCTCGCCGAGCAGTTCGACCTCCACCCCGCTCGAGGTCAGGTCGCGGTCGGCGACCAGGCAGACGAACGCGCCTTCGCGCAGCCGGCGCAGCAGGGTCGCGGTGGTGGCGCGTTCGCCGACCGGCAGCACCTCCATGCCCAGCTGCTCGCGGTAGGAGACGAACCGCTGGAACAGCCGCTCGGGCCGCAGCCGCTCCGCGACCGTGGTCACCTTCAGTCCGTGCAGGCACGCCCAGGCGCCGGCCAGGTCCCAGTTCCCCAGGTGCGGCAGCGCCCCCACGACGCCCTGCCCCCGGTCGTGCGGCTCCTGCACGAGGGCCAGGTTCTCCACGCGCACCCGCTGGCTCACCTGGTCGGGCGACCAGTTGGGCAGCCGGAACGCCTCCAGCCAGTAGCGCATATAGGAGTGCATGCCCTGCCGGGACAGCTCGCGCAGCTCCCGCTCGCCGGCGCCGGGACACACCCGGGCCAGGTTGGCCTCCAGTTGGCGCACGCCCGCGCCGCGCCGCCGCCACAGCGTCTCCGCGACCCCTCCGAAGGCTGCCCGCGCCACCGGCTCGGGCACGGCGTGGCCGGCGGCCCAGCCGAGCCCGAACAGCGCGTCGGTGACGGTCTCCGCCGCGCTCCGGCGGCCGGCGCCCACGGACTAGCCCCGGGCCGGCGGCTCGGCCGCGAGGGCCTGCCGCCGCACCGTCAGCATCCGCCAGCCGACGGTGTACGTGCTGGCGACCGCGAGCAGCGCGAGCGCGATCACGATCAGCGGCTCGAAGTCGAAGATCCCCGCGAACCCGGTGAGCACCAGGATCAGCACCAGTCGGTCCGCCCGCTCGGCGATGCCGCCCTTGGCGTGCATCCCGAGGCTCTCGGCCCGTGCCCGCACGTACGACGTGACGCTGCCCATCACCAGGTCGTACAGGGCCAGCCCGGCCAGCCAGATGTTGTCCCCCTCGCCCGCGAACCACAGCACCAGCCCGCCGAACACGGCCGCGTCGCCGATCCGGTCCAGGGACGAGTCGAGAAAGGCGCCCCAGGCCGAGCTGCGACCGAGCGTGCGGGCCATGTAGCCGTCGATCAGGTCGGAGAACACGAACGCGGTGGCGACCAGGACCCCGATCAGGAACTCGCCGCGCGGGAAGAAGATCAGCGCGCCGGCGCTGACGCCGAGCGTGCCCACCAGAGTCACCACGTCCGGGCTCACACCCAGCCGCATCAGCAGGTGCGCGATCGGAGCGGTCAGCGTCGTGAAGAACTGGCGGAAGCGTTCCAGCATGAGCGGGGACCGGCTCCAGTGGTCGTCGGGGACGAAGGTACGCCGATGCTATCCGGAGGGTTGCAGGCCGCCGGGACAGCGCCCGCCGACCCGGATCCCCGGCGGTCGTCCCGACCCCTTGTCAGGGCGGCGCTCGCGGGTGAAGGGTGGTCGCACGGGCGGCGCGTCACGGGAGCCCACCGCGATCGGACACGGATGCGGGACAAAGGGGCACCGGGCCGCCGGCGAACCTTGAGTCGAAGGAGCCATGGACATGGCGGACAAGCAACACACCGGCCCCGGGGCCGCGGGCAATGCGACGGGGGCCGACCGGCCCGACGAGATCCGCAACATCGTGCTGGTCGGCCCCACCGGTTCGGGCAAGACCACGCTGGCCGAGCAGCTGCTGGTGGCCACCGGCACCATCAACCGGGCCGGCCGGGTCGAGGAAGGCACCACGGTCAGCGACTACGAGGACGTCGAGCACCGCCAGCAGCGCTCGGTCAGCCTCGCGATGCTGCCGCTCACGTACCAGGGGATCAAGGTCAACCTGATCGACACCCCGGGGTACGCCGACTACGTCGGCGAGCTGCGAGCGGGTCTGCGGGCCGCCGACTGCGCGCTGTTCGTGATCGCGGCCAACGAGGGCGTCGACGCGGCCACCCGGCTGCTGTGGCAGGAGTGCGCCTCGGTGAACATGCCGCGCGCGGTGGTGATCACCAAGCTGGACCACCATCGCGCCGACTACGACGGTGTGCTCGCGGGCGCGCAGCAGGCCTTCGGCGACCGGGTGCTGCCGGTCTACCTGCCGTTGGGCGGCGACGCGCTGGCCGGGATGCTGTCCGAGCGGGTGTCGCAGTACGACCCGGACCAGCCGGCATCCGCACCGACCGTGCGTACCGCCGGCGACGACGAGGCGGCCGCGATCGCCGACGCCCGCGGGCCGCTGATCGAGGGCGTCATCGAGGAGTCCGAGGACGAGACGCTGATGGACCGCTACATGAGCGGGGAGTCCGTCGACGTCCAGCTGCTGATCGACGACACGAAGACCGCGGTCGGCCGGGCGTCGTTCTTCCCCGTGATCCCGGCCTGCCCGGCAACCGGACTGGGCACGTTCGAGCTGCTGGACCTGATGACGACCGCGTTCCCGTCGCCGTACGACCACGGCTTCCCCGCCGTCTACACGTCCCAGGGCAAGACGGTGGACGGCCTGTCCTGCGATCCCGACGGCCCCCTGCTCGCCGAGATCGTCAAGACCACGTCCGACCCGTACGTCGGGCGGATCAGCCTGCTGCGGGTGTTCTCCGGCACGCTGCTGCCCGACACCACGATCCACGTGTCCGGGCACCTGTCTCAGTTCGCCGACGCCGACCGCGGGCACGAGGACCACGACGAGGACGAGCGCATCGGCGGACTCTCGTCACCGCTGGGCTCCGCGCTGCGCCCGGTGGACAAGTGCGTGGCGGGAGATATCTGCGCGGTGGCCAAGCTGAGCCAGGCAGAGACCGGCGACACGCTGTCCGGCAAGGACCAGCCGCTGCTGGTGGAGCCGTGGAACATGCCGGAGCCGCTGCTCCCGCTCGCAGTGCAGGCCCGGGCCAAGTCCGACGAGGACAAGCTGTCGCAGGGCCTGACCCGGCTGGCCGCCGAGGACCCGACGCTGCGCATCGAGCACAACACCGAGACCCACCAGATCGTGCTGTGGTGCATGGGCGAGGCCCACGCCGACGTGGTGCTGGACCGGCTCGAGCACCGCTACGGCGTTGCGGTCGACCCGATCGAGTTGCGGGTGCCGCTGCGGGAGACGTTCAGTCGGCCGTCGACGGGCCGCGGCCGGCACGTCAAGCAGTCCGGCGGGCACGGTCAATACGCGATCTGCGACATCGAGGTGGCGCCGGCCGCCCCGGGGGAGGGCTTCTCGTTCGTGGACAAGGTGGTCGGCGGCGCGGTGCCGCGGCAGTTCATCCCCAGCGTCGAGAAGGGCATCCGCGCCCAGTTGGAGAAGGGGGTGGCGACCGGCTACCCGCTGGTCGACATCACCGTCACCCTGGTGGACGGCAAGGCACACAGCGTGGACTCGTCCGACATGGCGTTCCAGATGGCCGGAGCGCTGGCGCTCAAGGACGCCGCCGAGAACGGGCGGATCACCCAGCTGGAGCCGATCGACGAGGTGCAGGTGCTGATCGACGAGGAGCACATGGGCGCGGTGATGGGCGATCTGTCCAGCCGCCGCGGCCGCGTCCTCGGCACCGACTCGGTGGGCCAGGGCCGGGTGCTGATCAAGGCCGAGGTGCCGCAGACCGAGATCGTCCGCTACGCCGTCGACCTGCGCTCGATGAGCCACGGCTCGGGCACGTTCAGCCGCCGCTTCGTCGGCTACGAGCCCGCCCCCCACTGATTCGTCTGCGGTCGCCCTCCGCGACACGCCCGCGCGACCGCAGACGAATCAGGAGAGCCAGGCGTCGGCGATCAGGTCCCGGGTGTCTTCGAGCAACTGCGGGATGACCTTCGAGTGGCCGATCACGGTCATGAAGTTGGCGTCCCCGCCCCAGCGCGGCACCACGTGCTGGTGCAGGTGCTGCGACAGCGACCCGCCGGCGACCGGGCCGAGGTTGAACCCGACGTTGAACCCGTGCGGCGCGGACACCCGCTTCAGCGTGCGCACGGCGTCGCGGGTCATCAGCCCCATCGCCAGCGTCTCGTCGTGGGTCAGGTCCTCGAGGTTGGCCAGGTGCCGGTACGGCAGCACCATCAGGTGCCCGGCGTTGTACGGATGCAGGTTGAGGATGGCGTAGGTCAGGTCGCCGCGGGCCACCACCAGACCCTCCCGGTCATCGCCCTCCGGGATGCGGCAGAACGGGCAGCCGGGCTGCTCGCTGCTGCGCTGCCGTCCCGCGCCGACGATGTACTCCATCCGGTGCGGCGCCCACAACCGCTCCAGCAGCGCCTCAGGGGCGTCCTCGGCACCGCGTGCGGGCGGGTCGGCGCCCACGGTCATACCTGCACCCGCTGCTCGATCGCCTCCACGATCCGCCGCACCGCCTCGTCCACCGGCACGCCGTTGTCCTGCTCACCGCTGCGGTAGCGGAACGACACCGCGTTGCCCTCCACGTCGCGGTCCCCCGCGATCAGCATGAACGGCACCTTCTGGGTCTGAGCGGTACGGATCTTCTTCTGCATCCGGTCGTCCCCGGCGTCCACCTCGATGCGTACCCCTCGGGCGCGCAACCGCTCGGCCACCTGCTGCAGGTACGGGACGTGTCGCTCGGCGACCGGGATCCCGACCGCCTGCACCGGCGCCAACCAGGGCGGGAACGCACCTGCGTAGTGCTCGGTGAGGATGCCGAGGAACCGCTCGATGGAGCCGAACAGCGCCCGGTGGATCATGTACGGACGCTGCCGAGTGCCGTCGGCGGACTGGTACTCGAGCCCGAACCGCTCCGGCTCCTGCAGGTCCACCTGCAGGGTGGACAGTTGCCACGGCCGGCCGATCGCGTCGGTGACGTGCACGTCGATCTTGGGAGCGTAGAACGCGCCCTCGCCCTGGGCGATCCGGTAGTCCAGCCCGGCCGCCTGCAGGGCCGACTCCAGCGCGCGCTCGGCCCGGTCCCAGTCCGCCGGGTCGCCGACGAACTTGTCCGGCCGGGTGGACAGGTCGGCGGTGAACTCGGTCAAGCCGTAGTCCCGCAGCAGCCCGATCACGAACGCCAGCAGGTCGGCGAGCTCACCGGCCAGCTGCTCCGGCGTGCAGAAGATGTGCGAGTCGTCCTGGGTGAACCCCCGGGCCCGGGTGAGACCGTGCACCACCCCGGACTTCTCGTAGCGGTAGACGGTGCCGAACTCGAACAGCCGCATCGGCAGCTCGCGGTACGAGCGGCCGCGCGACCGGTAGATCATGATGTGGCCGGGACAGTTCATCGGCTTGGGGTAGTAGTCCTGCCCGGCCCGGCGCAGCACGCCCTCGGCGTCGCGTTCCTCGTCGATGCGCATCGGCGGGTACATCCCCTCGGCGTACCAGTCCAGGTGGCCGGAGATCTCGAAGAGCTGCCCCTTGGTGATGTGCGGGGTGT
>CAZNCE010000168.1:0-7667 GCA_964571285.1 uncultured Nocardioidaceae bacterium
GTCGCACGGTCGACTTCCGCAACACGATCTAGATCCTGACCTCCAACATGGGATCGCATTTACTGGCCGACCAGACGCTGGACCCGGAGGCGACGCGGGAGTCGGTGCTGGCGGTGGTGCGATCGTCGTTCAAGCCGGAGTTCCTCAACCGGCTGGACGAGATCGTGATGTTCGACGCGCTCGGCATGGACGAGTTGGAGCGGATCGTCGACCTGCAGGTGGCGGCGCTGTCGCGCCGGCTGCAGGACCGGCGGATCACGCTGGAGGTCACCGAGGGCGCGCGTCACTGGTTGGCCGAGCACGGTTTCGACCCGGTCTACGGGGCGCGGCCGCTGCGCCGGCTGGTGCAGAGCGCGATCGGCGACCAGCTCGCGAAGGCCCTGCTGTCCGGCGAGATCATGGACGGCAGCACGGTCAAGGTCGAGGTCGCTGCCGACGGCGGGGGGCTGCAGACCCTCCCGGCATGATGGGATGGAAATAACCACGTGGGCACGGCCGTGAGCAACCCGGTGAGTGAGCCAGCAGCGAAGGAGAACACCCATGTCCGGTGACACACCGGAGACCCCCGAAGGCGGCGACTCCCAGCAGGGCCGGCCGACCGAGCCGCCCACGCCGAACGAGGGTCGCCCGGAGCCGCGGTACGGCCAGTACGCCGACCCGCCCGGCGGGCAGCAGCCGGATCGCGGAACGCCGGCGGAGGGCCGGCCGGACCAGCCCCGGTACGGCCAGTACGGCCCGAGCCAGCCGCCGCCGTACGAGCAGGGCAAGTACGGCCAGCCCGGCTCGTACGGCCAACCGGGCGGCCAGGGCCAGCAGTACGGGCAACCACCGCACGGCCAGCCCCAGTCGGGGCAGCCGCCATACGGGCAGCCACAGTACGGACAGCCACAGTACGGCCAGCAGCCGTCGGGACAGCAGAACCCGTACGGCCAACCACCGCAGTACGGGCAGCAGAACCCGTACGGCCAACCGTCGCAGTACGGGCAGTACCAGCCCGGACCGTACGGCCAATACGGCGGCGCCCCGGTCCGGCCGTCGGGGCGGCGGCCGGGTGCGGTCACCGCGGCGATGGTGATGGCCTGGATCGGCTCGGCCCTGCTGTTGCTGCTCGGCCTGGTGATGGTCGCGTTCGCCGGGAACCAGGACTTCCTGGACGGGCTGCGGGAAGGCGGCCTGGGTGCGAACGTCAGCGACCAGGACGTCACCACGCTGATGAACGTGATCGGGGTGATCCTGCTCGGCTTCGGC
Organism: uncultured Nocardioidaceae bacterium; assembly: GCA_964571285.1. Lineage (GTDB taxonomy): Bacteria > Actinomycetota > Actinomycetes > Propionibacteriales > Nocardioidaceae > CAZNCE01. The sequence continues at coordinate 1,249 of CAZNCE010000168.1, forward strand.
GCGGTCGTGCTGGTGCTGTCGATCTTCGCGTTCCGCCGCGCCAACTGGGCCCGGATCGCGCTGACGGTGGTCGGGGCGATCTACTGCGCGCTGCAGCTGGTCGCGCTGCTGGACGGCGCCCCCGCGGTGATCGTCTCCATCGGCTGGGTCGTGGCCGCGCTGGTGCTGATGTGGCTGCCCGACTCCCGGGCGTGGTATGCCGCCAAGGCGCTGGACGACACCTACCCCGGGCCTGGGAACCAGCAGCCGTGGTAGGCCCCGGACCGGACCGCGAAGGTGCATCGCGAGCCGCGGTCGAGCCCGGCGACCGGGCGGCGCTGATCGACCTGATCGGCCGGCTGGCCGTCGTCCGCGGCCGGGTGACGCTGTCGTCCGGCCAGGAGGCCGACTACTACGTGGACCTGCGACGGGTCACGCTGCACGGCGAGGCGTCACCGCTGGTGGGCCGGGTGATGCGCGACCTGACCGCCGACCTGCCGCTCGAGGCGGTCGGCGGCCTGACCATGGGCGCCGACCCAGTCGCGACCTCGATGCTGCACGCCGCGGCGGCCGCCGGCGACCGGCTGGACGCGTTCGTCGTGCGCAAGGCGGAGAAGGCCCACGGCCTGCAGCGGCGGATCGAGGGCCCGGACATCGCCGGTCGGCGGGTGCTGGTCGTGGAGGACACCTCCACCACCGGCGGATCCGCGCTGACCGCGGTCGACGCGGTCCGTGCGGCTGGTGCCGAGGTGGTCGCGGTGGCCGTCGTGGTCGATCGTGAGACCGGCGCGCGGGAGCGCATCGAGGCCGCCGGAGTGCCGTACCGGGCAGCCTTCGGCCTGGCCGACCTCGGCCTGGCACGCCAGTAGCTCCCGACTGGTCCTCGGGCGTCCGTGCCAACGTGGCGCCGCCCGTCGCGCACACCCGGTCAGCGTGGCGCGTTCGCGCGCGGGTCCGGTCCAGCGTGGCGCGTTCGCGCTGGGTTGTCGGGCCGAAAGTGCGCCGGAACGCGCCACGGTGGCCGCGGTTGCCTGCCGAACGCGCCACGCTGCGCCGAGCGGCGGCCGGGCCGCGGGACCGTCAGTCCTCGACCCGGTCCTTCAGCGGCGAGGAACCGGAGTCCTTCGGCGACTCCTGCTCGAGCCCGGCAGACCTCGCCAGCCGGGCGCGCAGCACCTCGACGCCGATCGGCAGCACCGAGATCGCCACGATCAGCACCAACATCACCTCGATGTTGTCGTGCACGAAGTCGATCTGGCCGAGGTAGTAGCCGAGCAGCGTGACCCCGGTCGCCCACAGCACGCCGCCGACACCGGTGTAGACCATGAACCGGCGCGCGTCCATCTTGCCGACCCCGGCGAGCACGGTGATGAAGGTGCGCACGATCGGCACGAAGCGCGCCAGCACGATGGCCCGGTTCCCGTACTTGTCGAAGAACTCGTAGGTCTTGTCGACGTACTCCTTGCGGAAGATCCGCGAGTCCGGCCGATTGAAGATCGGCGGCCCCGCCTTGCGGCCGATCCAGTAGCCGCACAGGTTGCCCACCACGGCGGCGACGGTCAGCACCAGGCACGCCAGCCACAGCGGTTGCGGCAGATATCCCTTGGCGATGAACATCCCCGCGGTGAACAGCAGGCTGTCGCCGGGCAGGAAGAACCCGATCAGCAGGCCGCACTCGGCGAAGATGATGAACGCGACCCCCCACAACGCATAGTCACCCAGCGTATTGATCAGGTAGTCGGGGTCCAGCCACTCGATGCCGAACAGCATCGGGGTCAACAGATGCGCGGGACTCACCGCACGAGGGTAGCCTGCGCCGAGACCACGTCACACCTCATTCCAGCGGGACGAGGGCGGCCGCCAATTGCCCGGGCAGCACTCGGGCGGCCTCCACCAGGGACGGTCCGTACCAGGTCAGCAGCCGCCCGCTGACCAGCGCACACCGCAGGCCCGGGAACGCCTCCGGCCCGTCACCGGCATGGAATCGGTACGGTTCGTCGGGCAGCACCACCAGGTCCACGTCCGCGGCTGTGATCTCGGCCACGTCGGTGTGCGGGTAGCGACCTCCCCAATTGTCGAACGCGTTCGCATAGCCCAACCGGGCCAGCAGGTCGCCGGTGAACGTCCGTCCGCCGACCACCATCCACGGGTCGCGGCGCCCCCGCACCCCCCCCCCGGGCCGGGGGGGCGGGGGGCGGCCCCCCGCCCCACCGCGGGGGCGGGTTTCCCGCCCCGCCGCCACCACACCCTCCGGGGGTCCCCCACCCACCCCCCCCCCCGGTGGGGGGGTGGGGCCCCGGGCCGCTCCCCGCCCCAAGCGCGGCGCGCGGCGACCAGCCAGCCCGGTGCCGGCCGCTTCAGCACGATCGTCAGCAGCCGGTCCAACGAGTCGAGGGCCCGCGGCACGGTCTCGATGTCGGTCACCCACACCGCGACCCCCGCGTCACGCAGCCGCCGCACGTCGAGCTCGCGGTTCTCCTCCTTGTTGGCCACCACCAGGTCCGGCTCGAGTGCCCGTACCGCCGCGAGGTCGGGGTTCTTGGTGCCGCGGACCCGGGGCACATCCAGCCCGGCCGGGTGGGTGCACCAGTCGGTCGCTCCGACCAGCGTCCCGGTGCCGGCCAGCGACTCGGTGAGCGACGGCACCAGCGACACCACCCGCCGCGGCGGCCGATCCAGGTGGACCGGCCGCCCCAGGTCGTCTCGCAGCAGCACGTCTCCAGCCTGCCGCATCGCTGGCCGGGCCCGCGTCTACCCTCGACGCCGTGGAGCCGTCGGAGGGGTACGCCGTGCCGGGCAGCACGGTGGGGGTGGGGCCGCACCCGCGGCCTTGGCCGGATGACGACCGGCTGGATCCGCAGTTGCTGGCCGAGGGCGACCGGCGCAACGTCGTCGACCGCTACCGGTACTGGCGGCTGGAGGCGATCGTCGCGGACCTGGACACCCGACGGCATCCGTTCCACGTGGCGATCGAGAACTGGCAGCACGACTTCAACATCGGCTCCATCGTGCGCACCGCGAACGCGTTCCTGGCCGCGGAGGTGCACATCGTCGGGCGGCGCCGTTGGAACCGCCGCGGCGCGATGGTCACCGACCGGTACCAGCATGTGCGCCACCACGGATCCGTCGCCGAGCTGGCCGGCTGGGCAGCCTCCGCCGGCCTGCCCGTCCTCGGCGTGGACAACCTGCCCGGCTCGGTGCCGCTGGAGACGTACGCGCTGCCGCGCCGCTGCCTGCTGCTGTTCGGGCAGGAGGGCCCGGGGCTGAGCGACCCGGCCCGGGAGGCGTGCGCGGCGACGCTGTCCATCGCCCAGTTCGGCTCCACCCGGTCGATCAACGCGTCCGCGGCGGCCGCGATCGCGATGCACGCCTGGGTCCGCGAGCACGCCGCCGACCGGGATGGCCCGCGCGGCGGCAGCGGCCCCGCCCCCGACCCAGACACCCCATAGGGTCGATCGCATGAGGCTGGTGGTGGTGGGCGGTGACGCTGCGGGGATGTCGGCAGCGAGCCAGGTCAAGCGGCGGCTCGGCGACGCCGCCGAGGTGATCGTCGTGGAGCAGGGCCGGTTCACCTCGTACTCCGCCTGCGGGATCCCCTACTGGATCGCCGGTGATGTGGAGCAACGCGACGACCTGGTGGTGCGCACCCCGGAGCAACACCGTGACCGGGGCCTCGACGTGCGCACCGGCACCCGGGCCACCCGGATCGATCCCGAGCGCAAGCTGGTGCACGTCGAGCCAGGCGACCCGATCCCGTACGACCGGCTGCTGCTGGCCACCGGGGCGCAGCCCACGCGACCCGACCTGCCCGGGCTGGACGCGCCGAACGTGCTCGGGGTGCAGACGTTGGAGGACGGGGCCCGGATGCTGGACGCGATCCGCCGCGCCGAGGGGGAGGACGCGCACGCGGTCGTCGTGGGAGCGGGCTACATCGGCGTCGAGATGGCCGAGGCGATGATCCGGCGCGGCTTCCGGGTGACCGTGCTGGAGCGGCGGGAGCAGCCGATGAGCACCGTCGACCCCGACCTCGGCGAGCAGATCGCCGCCGCGATGCGGGGCATGGGCATCCGGGTCGAGTGCGGCGCCGCGGTCGAGGAGGTGGAGGTCGGCGCCGACGGTCGCGCCAACGGGGTACGTACCGCGGACGCCTCGTTCCGCGCCGATGTCGTGGTGCTCGGCCTGGGGGTACGGCCGTCCGCGGAACTGGCCCTGGCGGCCGGGCTGCCGGTCGGGGACAGCGGCGGGATCAGGGTGGACTCCACGATGCGGGTGCAGGGCAGTGACTCGATCTGGGCGGCCGGCGACTGCGTGGAGAGCTGGGACCGGATCGGCCGGCGGTGGCTGCACGTGCCGCTCGGCACGCATGCGAACAAGCAGGGCCTGGTCGCCGGGATGACGATCGCCGGGCAGGCCGCCGAGTTCCCGGGCATCGTGCGGACCGCGATGACCAAGGTGTGCGACCTCGAGGTGGCCCGGACCGGGCTCGGCGAGCAGCAGGCCGCCGCGGTCGCCGACCGGGTGCTCACGGCGACCATCGAGACCACGACCCGGGCCGGCTACATGCCGGGGGTGCAGCCGATGACGGTCAAGCTGGTCGCCGACGGCGCCGACGGGCGACTGCTCGGCGGGCAGATTGTGGGCCGCGAGGGGTCCGCGATCCGCATCGACACCTGTGCGATTGCGCTGTGGTCGGAGCTGACCGCGGCCGACCTGATGATGGCCGACCTCGGGTACGCGCCGCCGTACTCCTCGGTGTGGGACCCGCTGCAGGTGGCGGCGCGCCGGATCGTCGCGCAGCTGTAACACCCGTCCTGCCGTGCCGGCCTGTCAGCCGACCGTCGCCTGGTGATGGCGCGGGGCCACCTGACAAGCCGACCGTGCATGGTGGCGCCGGGAGCGCAACGGCTAGGGTCTGGGATGAGTCCTGAGTGGTCCGTCGAAGGAGCCTCCGATGCCCGTCGCAAGCCCCGAGGTTTACGCCGAGATGCTGGACAAGGCGAAGCGCGAGCAGTTCGCCTACCCCGCTATCAACGTCACGTCGTCCCAGACCCTGCACGCAGCGCTGCGCGGGTTCGCCGACGCGGGCAGCGACGGCATCGTGCAGGTCTCCACCGGTGGTGCCGAGTACCTGTCCGGCCCCACGATCAAGAACATGGTCAGCGGGTCCGTGGCCTTCGCCGCGTTCGCCCGTGAGGTGGCCAAGAAGTACCCGGTCAACGTCGCGCTGCACACCGACCACTGCCCCAAGGACAAGCTCGACGGGTTCGTCCGGCCGCTGCTGGAGATCTCCGCCGAGCGCGTCGCCCGCGGCGAGGAGCCGCTGTTCCAGTCCCACATGTGGGACGGCAGCGCCGTACCCCTCGACGAGAACCTGCGGATCGCCGAGGAACTGCTGGAGAAGGCGGTGGCCGCCCGGATCGTGCTGGAGATCGAGGTCGGCGTGGTCGGCGGCGAGGAGGACGGGATCGTCGGCAAGATCGACGAGAAGCTCTACTCCACCCCGGAGGACGCGCTGGCCACGGCCGCGGCGCTCGGCACCGGTGAGAAGGGTCGCTACCTCACCGCCCTCACCTTCGGCAACGTGCACGGCGTCTACAAGCCGGGCAACGTCAAGTTGCGGCCGGAGATCCTGCAGGCAGCGCAGCAGGCGGTGGCCAACAAGCTCGGCCTGGACGAGGGCGCGAAGCCGTTCGACCTGGTCTTCCACGGCGGCTCCGGCTCGTCGGAGGAGGAGATCGCCGCCGCGGTCAGCTACGGCGTGGTGAAGATGAACGTCGACACCGACACCCAGTACGCCTTCACCCGTGCCATCGCGGGGGAGATGTTCACCGGGTACGACAAGGTGCTCAAGGTGGACGGTGACGTCGGCCAGAAGAAGGCCTATGACCCGCGTTCCTGGGGCAAGGTGGCCGAGCAGGCGATGGCGGCCCGGGTGACCGAGGCGTGTGAGCACCTCAGCTCCGCCGGCACCAGCGTCTCGGCCTGACCCCGGGACGGAAGCGTGACCGAGCGATCCAACCTGCTCGGCGAGCCGCCGGAGACGCTGCTCCCCGACGACCCGGCGGCACCGCTGCTGGCGGAGGGACAGGCGCCCGACCAGGTGGTGCGGCGCCATCCGGCGTCCAGCCTGGCCTGGGCGGAGTTGGCGGAATCCGCGCTGGACGGCAACCGGGACGTCGAGGCATACGCGTACGCGCGCACCGGCTATCACCGCGGCCTGGACGCGTTGCGCCGGTCCGGCTGGAAGGGGCATGGGCCGATCCCCTGGTCGCACCGGCCCAACCGCGGCTTCCTGCGGGCGCTGGCGGCGCTCGCAACCGCCTCGGAGCGGATCGGCGACCGGGACGAGGCGACCCGCTGTGCGGTGTTCCTGCGGGAGTCCAGTGCGGAGGCGGCGCGCGAACTGGGGCACTGATCCGGCGCTGTGTTTCGACCGCTCG
>CAZNCE010000169.1:0-7656 GCA_964571285.1 uncultured Nocardioidaceae bacterium
CACGTGTTTCACGGTCTGGTGAAAGACGACACGGCACGCCGCCCGGGCCCTGACTGAGGGGCTCAGCGTCGGGCGGCCGGCAACCGAGCGGAGGCCGCGGCCACCAGGGCGCGCACCGAGTCGTCGGTGCCGGGCAGCTCGGTCAGGCCGAACCAGGCCAGGTCCGCGGACTCGCTGCTGATCCGGTGCCCGCCGTGCTCGGCACCGATCGGCGCGGTCGCCACGTACTGCACGTCCAGATGGTGCGCCGGACGCACCGGCCCGCAGGGCACCTCGTGGTGGGACAGCAGCACCGGGACCGGGTCGATCCGCAGGTCGTGGATCCCGGACTCCTCCCGACCCTCCCGCAGCGCGGCCTCGACCAGCGTGGCGTCGGTGCGCTCGCAGTGCCCGCCGAGCTGCAGCCAGCGGCCGATCCGCGCGTGCAGGGTGAGCAGCACGCGATCCAACCCGGCCGACAGCACCAGCACGCTGGCGGTCAGGTGGTCCGGGCGGCAGTCCCGCCACATCCCGTCCGGATGGGCGTCGAGATGGTCCAGGTACGCGTCGCGCAACTGCCGCTGCGTGGCGTCCGGGACGGTCCAGTCCGCCAGCACCCGACGCGCGTCGGCGTGCAGGCTCACTGTCGAGCCGAACCCTCGCCGCCCTCGTCGCCGTCGGCCCGGTCACTTTCGGCTGTGCCGCCGTCGGAGTCTTCGCCGTCGGTCCGGTCGCTGTCTGCGCCGTCACCGTCGGCCTGCGCACCACTCGCGGTGCCGCCGCCCTGCTCGGCGTCAGGGGTGCCGGCGTCGGACTTCGGTTCCTCCGCCGGCCGGTCCGAGCCGGACAGCAGCGCCTCCAGGGCGGCGTCGAAGTCGCCGGACGCTCCCTCTTCGCCGGAGTCGCCGACCCGGAACCCGAGTGGGTCGTCCAGGTCCTCCACCCCCGGCATCAGGTCGGGGTGGGCCCAGACGGCGTCGCGGCCCTCGATGCCCTCCCGGGACCGCAGCGCCCCCCACAGCGTCGCTGCGTCCCGCAGCCGGCGCGGGCGCAGCTCCAGCCCGACCAGCGACGCGAACATCTGCTCGGCCGGCCCACCGGCGGCCCGGCGGCGCCGGATCGCCTCCTGCAGCCGGCTCGCGTTCGGCATCCGGCCGTTCGTGGCCTGGCCGACGACGTCGTCGACCCAGCCCTCGATCAGCGCGAGCACGGCCTCCAGCCGGGCCAGCGCCGCCTTCTGCGCCGGGGTGTCGGCGGGCTCGAACAACCCTCCGCTGAGCACCTCCTGCGCGGCCTCGAGGTTGGACGGGTCGAACGAGCGCAGCGCCTCCTCGATCCCGGAGAAGTCGATGCTCACCCCGCGGCCGTAGTCCTCGACCAGCCCGAGCACGTGTGAGCGCAGCCAGGGTACGTGCCGGAACAGCCGCTGGTGGGCGGCCTCGCGGAGCGCGAGGTACAAGAACACGTCGGACTGCTCGACGCCGAGCCCCTCGCCGAAGTCCCTGGCGTTCTGGACCACCAGCGCCAGCTCCTGGCCGGAGGTCAGCGGGATCCCGATGTCGGTGGCCGACAGCACCTCGGAGGCCAGCGTGCCCACGCCCTGCCCGACCTGGGCGCCGAACATCGACCCGCCGGCCTGGCTCAGCATGCCCATCATCGGCCCAGCCATCGTCTTGGCCTCGTCCGGCAGCGCCTTCTGCATCGCCTCCGTGGCCTGCCCGGCCATCGGCTCGACCACCTGCCGCCAGGTGTCCATGGTCGCCTCGACCCACTCGGCGCGGCTCCAGGCCGCGGACCGGGCGCCGGTGCCGCCGAACGTGCAGGTCGTGTCCAGCCACAGCTCGGCCAGCCGAAGCGCCGCGTCCACCGCTTCCCGGTCGGCCGCGCTCGGCGTCGGGTCGCTGTCCTTGGCCACGGTCCGGCGGGCGGTGTCTCGGGCCAGGGTCCAGTTCACCGTGCCCTCGTAGGGGGTCAGCATCTGTTGCACCTGCTGGATCAGCGCGCCGAAGTCGGGCACGCCGCCCTGCCCGCCGCCAGCTCCGCCGGACAGCTGCGAGAACAGCTGCTCGAACGGCGTACCCGCGAAGGGGTTCTGGCCGCTGTCGCGGTCGTCGTCGGAGCCGTCGTCGGGACGCTTGCTGGGAGGCTCAGCCATGGCTCTAACGTACTGTGCTGACATGGCAGACACGATCCGGTTGCTCGGCCTGCGCGCGGAGCCGCTGAGCCTCGACGAGGTGGTACGGGCGGTCGCCGACCCGGCGGCCGGGGGCATCGCCACGTTCACCGGAGCCGTGCGGGACCACGACGGCGGCAAGAGCGTGCGGCAGTTGGACTACAGCGCCCACCCGACCGCCGCCGACGTGATGCAGCAGCTGGCCGAGCGGGTCTGCGACAAGCACCCGGTGATCGGCCTGGCTGCGCTGCACCGCACCGGTCTGCTGCAGGTCGGCGACCTCGCCGTCGTGGTGGCGGTGTCCTGCGCGCACCGGGCCGCCGCGTTCGACGCCTGCCGGATGCTGATCGACGAGCTCAAGGCCACGGTGCCGATCTGGAAGCACCAGCAGTTCAGCGACGGCAGCGACGAGTGGGTGGGTACGCCGTGACTGGGTACGCCGTGACGATGCGTGTGCTGCGGTCACGGGCTGGGTCGCGCGGCTAGCCTTGCGGGGTGGAGATTCTCGGCTGGCTGGCGTTTCCCGCGTTGGTGGCCCTGGTGGCGATGGCCTGGGCCGGCTGGGCCGGTCGTGAGCAGCCCCAGTCCGGGCGCGCCGACGACGCGGCCTACGAGCGGCTGGTCGCGGCGCTGACCAAGGACACCCCGGCGGTGCGCAAGCGGGTGCCCCCGGCGCCGGTGCAGCCGTCCACCGGGGTCGCCGTGCGCCGCGGCTCGCGAGCGAACGCCGGGACGAGCGACGACGGCGCGGTGCGGTGAGCGGTCTGCGCAGCCTGGGCGGCCGCTGGCTGACCGCCTACCTGGCCGGGGCGGTGCTGGTCGCGCTGATCGTGCTGGCGCTGACCCGCCCGGTGCCGTACGTCACCTTCCGGCCGGGGCCGGTGCAGAACACGCTGGGGGAGTTCAAGGGCCAGCAGATCGTGCAGATCAGCGGCCGGCAGACCTATCCCGCCGACGGGACGCTGGACCTGACCACCGTCCAGGTCACCCGCCCCGACGCGTCGATCTCGCTGGCCCAGGCGGTCCGCGCCTGGATCGACTCCGACGACGCGGTGCTGCCGCGAGACGTCGTCTACCCGCCGGACGAGTCCGCGGAGGAGGCGGCCGAGCAGAGCACCGCCGAGATGGTGCACTCCCAGCACGCGGCGGCGGTGGCCGCGCTGCGCGAGCTCGGCTACGACATCACCTTCCAGGTCATGGTGGCCGACGTGATCGCGGGCGCCCCGGCCAAGGGGCACCTGAAGGCGGGCGACCAGATCCTCGCGGTCGGGGGTACGAAGGTGGCTGAGGCCGAGCAGGTCAGCAAGCTGCTGCAGGACGTGCAGCCGGGCGACACCGCGCGGCTGACCGTGCGTCGCGACGGCGCGGAGCGCACGGTCGACACCCCCACCGAGAAGGCGCCGGACGGACGGACCGTGGTCGGCGTGCACGTGAGCAACGACCCGGTGCTGCCGTTCGAGGTGAACATCAGCGTCGGCGACGCGATCGGTGGGCCGAGTGCGGGGACGATGTTCTCGCTGGCGGTGATCGACAAGCTCACGCCGGGCGACCTCACCGGCGGGCGGCACTTCGCCGGGACCGGCGAGATCGACATCGACGGGACGGTCGGCCCGATCGGCGGGATCCAGCAGAAGATCGCCGGCGCCGCCGGGGCCGGCGCGAAGTTCTTCCTGGTGCCCGCGCAGAACTGCGCCGAGGCGGCAGGGGCGAGCGCGGCCGACCAGGTGCAGTTGGTCCGCATCTCCACGCTGCACCAGGCGCGTACGGCGGTGGAGAAGCTGGCCGACGATCCGGACGCGAAGGTGCCGAGCTGCTCGACGGGGGCCGCGGGATGAACGAGAACGCGCTGGTCAGCGCGGTGGCCGAGGTCGAGGCGCATGTCGCCGAGGAGGGTTGGGACTCACCGCCCCGGCTGTTCGCGCTGGTGCCCACCGACCAGCTGATCGGCAAGGAGCCGCAGCTGGCGGCCCAGCTCGGCGTCGACCAGATCTCGGCGGCCGGGACGCTGACGCCGGTCGAGCAGGAGGGGATCGCCGCCGACGTGTCGCTGGAGCGGCTGCTCACCACGATCATCTGGCCGGCCGACGTGGTCGGCTGCGCGGCGGTGGTGGAGCGGCTCACGCTGCCGCCGGAGGCCGAACAGGACGTACCCGACGACCCGGAGGAGGCGCACGCGTTCGCCGCGCAGCATCCGCTGCGGCAGGAGGTCCGGATCGCGGCTGGGGTCACCCGAGACGGCGAACGGCACTGCGTGATCCGGGTCCGCGGCCGCGAGGAACTGGTGCAGGGACCGGATCTGGTACCGGCTGTGACCAGGCTGCTCCTCCACACCTTGAACGACTAGGGGACACTAGTCGCGTGAGTGATCTGTTCGACGAGGGGAAGGTGTTCGGCAACCGGCCGCCACGCGGTCAGCAGCGGGCACCGCGGGCGCTGCTGCCCACGTTCGCCGTGCTGGTCGTCCTGGTGCTGCTGCTGACCGGCTTCACCAGCGTCTGGACCGAGCGCCTGTGGTTCGGCGCGATCGACCACACCGAGGTGTTCACCACGGTGCTGTTGAGCAAGACACTCATGTTCGTCGTGTTCGGCCTGCTGCTCGCGGCCGTGGTCGTGGGCAACGTGGTCATCGCGTACCGGACCCGCCCGCTGCACCGGATGCTGTCCCCGGAGCAGCGGCCCCTGGACCGCTACCGCGACCTGATCGAGCCGGCGCGGCGGGTGATCCTGATCGCGCTCGGCGCGGCGCTGTTCTTCTTCGGCGGCGCGAGCGCGGCGGGCCACTGGGCGACCTACCAGCTGTGGCGCAACGGCGGCGACTTCGGCAAGAACGACGGCTACTTCGGGGTCGACATCGGGTTCTTCGTGTTCGACTACCCGTTCCTGCGGTGGCTGGCCAGCTTCGGGTTCGCGATCGTGATCGTGACGCTGATCGCGGTGGTGATCACCAACTACCTCTACGGCGGCATCTCGCTGCAGTCCAAGGTCGAGAAGGTGTCCGGCGCCGCGCAGGTGCAGCTGTCGATCCTGATCGGCTGCTTCATCCTGCTGAAGGCGTTCGCCTACTGGCTGGACCGGTACGGGCTGGCGATCGGCGACGGGAAGCTGTTCACCGGGATCAGCTATACGGACGCGAACGCGCTGATCCCGGCGAAGAACATCCTGATGGTGATCGCGATCATCTGCGCGCTGCTGTTCTTCGCGAACACGGTGCGGCGGACCTGGATGCTGCCGGGCCTGTCGCTGGGGATGCTGGTGCTGTCGGCGATCCTGATCGGCGGGGTGTGGCCGCTGATCGTGCAGCAGTTCCAGGTGCGGCCGTCCGAGCCGGACAAGGAGGCCCCCTGGATCGATCGCAACATCACCGCCACGCGCGACGCGTACGACGTGGCGGACACCAAGGTGTCGCTGTACGACGCGAAGACCACGCTCAGCCCCGAGCAGCTGAAGGACGACGCGGAGGCGCTGCCCGGCACCCGGCTGCTGGACCCGACGCTGGTGTCGCCGGCGTTCGAGCAGCTGCAGCAGATCCGCGGCTTCTACCGGGTGCCGCAGACGCTGGATGTGGACCGCTACGACATCGACGGCGAGACCCGTGACATGGTGGTCGGCCTGCGCGAGGTGGACCTGGACGGGCTGCCCGACGACCAGCGGAACTGGAACAACGACCACACCGTCTACACGCACGGGTACGGCTTGATCGCCGCCTACGGCAACCGGCGCACGCCCGAGGGCGAGCCGGAGTGGGCCGACGAGGGCCGGCCGCCGAGCGGGGAGCTCGGTGAGTACGAGCCGCGGGTGTACTTCGGCGAGCTGGTGCCGTCGTACTCGATCGTCGGTGCCCGCGAGGGCGGCCAGCCGGTCGAGCTGGACCTGCCGTCCAGCGACTCCGACGACGACTCGCTGGCCACGTCCACGTACGAGGGCAAGGGCGGGGTGCCGGTCGGCAACATCTTCACCAAGTTCCTGTACGCGGTGAAGTTCCGGGAGCCCAACATCGTGCTGTCCGGTCGGGTCGGCTCGGACTCCAAGATCATCTACGACCGGCATCCGCGGCAGCGGGTGGAGAAGGTCGCGCCGTGGCTGGTGACCGACCGCAACCCGTACCCCGCCGTGGTCGACAAGCGGATCGTGTGGATCGTCGACGGCTACACCACGTCCAACTCGTACCCCCTGTCGAACCGGGTGTCGCTGTCGGACGCGACCGACGACAGCCTGACCAACACCCAGCCGTTCGCCGCCCAGCCCGACGACGACATCAACTACATGCGCAACTCGGTGAAGGCCGTCGTGGACGCCTACGACGGCTCTGTGACCTTGTACGCGTGGGACGAGAGCGACCCGGTGCTGAAGGCGTGGGAGAAGGTGTTCCCCGGCACGGTGACGCCGAAGGACAAGATCCCCACCGACCTGGAGAAGCACCTGCGCTACCCCGAGGACCTGTTCAAGGTGCAGCGCAACATCCTGCAGAAGTACCACGTGACCGACCCGGGCGAGTTCTACCAGGCCAACGACCGGTGGAAGGTGCCCGAGGACCCGACGAAGCCCGGGCAGTCGCTGCAGCCGCCGTTCTACCTGTCCATGCGGATGCCGGATCAGAAGGAGCCGAACTTCTCGCTGACCAGTGTGTTCACGCCGCAGAAGCGGGAGATCCTGGCGGCGCTGATGGCGGTGGACGCGAACGCGTCGAGCCCGGACTACGGCACGATCCGGATCCTGCAGCTGCCCAACGACACCCAGGTGCAGGGCCCCGGCCAGGTCGCGAACGCGTTCAACTCGGACAAGGCGATCGCGGAGATCCTGCTGCCGTTCAAGCAGCGCGAGGGAGCGTCCGCGTCGTTCGGGAACCTGCTGACGCTGCCGGTCGGCGACGGGCTGCTGTATGTGCAGCCGGTCTACACCAAGCGCGACGCCGGTGAGGGCAACTACCCCGTGCTGTCGTACGTGCTGGCGTCGTTCGGCGACAAGGTCGGCTACGGCACCACGCTCAGCCAGGCGCTGGACCGGGTGCTGGGGGAGGAGTCCGGCGTCGGCAGCGGCGAGGAGCCCGCACCGCCGCCCGCCGGCTCGGGTGGCAACACCTCCAGCGTCGACCAGCTGCTGGACCAGGCGCAGGAGAAGTTCACCGAGGCGGACCAGGCGCTGCGCCAGGGCGACCTGACCAGGTGGAGCCAGCTGTACGAAGAGGGTCGGCAACTGTTCGACCGGGCGCTGGCCGCGAAGGGTCTGGAGCCGGAGGGCACGTCCACCGAGGCGCCGTCCGACGGGTCCGGGGATTCGACCGAGGCTCCGTCGGGCGGCTGAGCCTCCGTGCTGCCAGGCGGGCCGCGGGCGCCGTCCGGCCGTGACCTGTCAGCCGATCGTCGGACCGTCTTCGCGTGCCGCAGCCTGACAGCTGTGGGCCCTGCTACGCCGATTTGCCTGGTGGTCAGCCGACCCGTACGCTTGTCGTCAGCGACGCGGGGTGGAGCAGTTCGGTAGCTCGCTGGGCTCATAACCCAGAGGTC
>CAZNCE010000170.1:0-7651 GCA_964571285.1 uncultured Nocardioidaceae bacterium
ACGTGTCCGGACACGGGCCGGAACCCGCACGTCTTTCACCAGATCGTGAAAGACGCGGATCCGGGGCCGACGGGCCGCCCGGGAGTACGACAGGGGCGGCTAACCCTCGGTCAGGTCCAGGCCGGCGGCTGCGGCTACGCCCTCGAGATACCCGCGGGCCCGCTCCACCTTCGGGTAGCCGTCGAGCAGCTGCCAGAACCGCTTGCCGTGGCCGGGTTCGATCAGGTGCGCCAACTCGTGCAGCAGCACGTAGTCGACGACGTACCCGGGCATCCCCCGCAGCCGATGCGACAGCCGGATGGTGCCGTCCTCGGGCGTGCATGACCCCCACCGGGAGTTCTGGTTCTCGACCCAACGCACGCTGTTCGGGACGGCGCGACCGTCGAGATAGCGCCGGGACAAGTCGGCGGCCCGCCTGGTCAGCGCCGCATCCGTCGGGCGGCTGCGCTGGTCCCGCCGGGCCAGCCGCCGCAGCATGGTGTCCACCCAGCGCTGCTCTTCAGCACGGCTCATCCGGGCCGGCAGCAGCACGATCACCCGGTCCCCCTCGCGGTAGGCCGACACCGTCCGGCGCCTGCGGGCGCTCCGCCGCACCTCCACCACCGGCGTCCCGCCGAAGAGGGCCTGCTGCTCGGCCTCCGTCACATCTCTCAACGTACCGACCCGATGCGACCCCGGTCCCCGCGTCCACAGGCGCTCCCCGGTCGCCCGCTTTCGGTCCACATCGGGTCCACAGAGTTATCCACAGGCGGTGGATGAACGTCCGAGAATTTCGGGCAAATCCAGTCAAAGTTGGGTAAATGTTCGGGGTTTGGTCGCCGGGCACGCGTGGGAAGTTCGGATTGCGCCTACGCCCGCCGTAGGCTGACGCGCGGCTCGGTGTACGCGAGCCGACCAACACAAGGCAAGGAGACCGTTATGGCGGAATCGTGGAGCGGCGAGTTCTACTGCGTCAAGTGCAAGGAGAAGCGCGAGGCGACCGGCGAGGTCCGGGTGAACGACAAGGGAACTCGCATGGCCAAGGCGCAGTGCCCCGTGTGCGGCACCAACCTCAACCGCATCCTCGGCAAGGCCTGACCCTCTCCGCATAGTTTTCCGACGCGGGGCCGCCCCCGGGCGGCCCCGTTTCGACGCCTGCGGCTGTGGACGACCGGCGTCCCCGATCGGCCGCCGGTGGCAGGCTCGTCCCGAACGGCGGAGCACCGAACGGGGGAGCTGAGGTCGATGGCTGGATCGAGCCCTGGGTCGATCACCGGTTCGATCACTGGGTCGATCGCTGGGTCGATCACCGGGTCGATCATCGGGGTACGGCCGGTGCTGCGGCCCGGGCTGCGCCTCGCCGACACCCCGTTCGGCATGCTGCTGGTGGATGCGACCACCGCGGTTCCCGCGACCGATCGAGTCGTCGCCCTCATCCGCCGGTTGGACGGCCTCCACGATGTCGAGTCGCTGGGTGACCCGGACGCCGCGGCCCTGGCCTGGCTGTTCGGGCGCGGGCTGGTGGTCGACCTGGCCGACCACGAGCGCCGGATCGCCCAGGTGGCGCCGGGCCAAGCCGCGGCCGCCCCCGTTGTGGGCGATCCACGCGACGGCGACCCAGGCGTCAGCGACCCACCTGGCGGCACCCCACCTGGCGGCACCCCACCTGGCGGCAGCCCACCCGGCGCCACCCCAACCGGCGGACCACCCGCGGGCGTCGCCGCGCTGCTCAACCATCCCGACGCCGACCTGCGCTGGCGGGCCCGCCGACGCACCCGGCTGCGGATCCACGGCACCGGCCACACCGCCCGCCGAGTGATCGAACTGCTTGCGGATGCGGGCGTCGCCCGACTCGACCTGCCGGACGGGATGACACCGCCGCAGGCACCGGGGACCCGATTCACGCACCAGCGCGAGGGCGACGCCGACCTGGAGCTGCTGCTGCACGACCACGAGCCACCCCTGGAGTTGCTCGAGAGCTGCGGCCGGGACGACCGGCCGCACCTGATCGCCGGGCTGCGCCACCCGGTCGCCGTCGTCGGGCCGCTGGTCGTACCCGGCTGGAGCGCCTGCCACCGGTGCGCCGACCTGGCCCACGGCGACACCGATCCGCGCTGGCCGTACCTCCGCGCGGCGCTGGCCAGCAGCCCCGTCGGCGCGATCGGCACTCCCCCGCCGGATCCGGTCCAGGCCTCGACACTGGCGGCGTTGACGGTCGCCGAGGTGCTCGCGTTCGTCGAAAGCCGGCCGCCTCGCACGCTCAACGCGGTGCTCCGGATCGACCAGGACGGCTGGCCGCAACTGCACCCACTGCGACCGCATCCGCGCTGTGGGTGCGGCTGGCCGGGCGCCTCGCACGCGCCCGCCGAGTTGCCGTGAAAATGCTTGGCCAGGTCGGCCACAATGGGGATATGGCCGACCTGCCGCGAACCGCCGTGTCCCGAGGGGTACGGCTGGCCACGCTGCCGATCGGCTTCGCCGGCCGGGCCACCATCGGACTGGGCAGGCGCTTGGGGGGCGCCCCGGCGCAGGCAGTGGCCACCGACGTCCAGCAGCGCACGGCCGAGCAGCTGTTCCGCGTCCTGGGTGACCTCAAGGGCGGGGCGATGAAGTTCGGCCAGGCCATGTCGATCTTCGAGTCCGCGCTGCCCGAGGAACTGGTCGGCCCGTACCGGGAGGCGCTCACCCAACTGCAGGATGCGGCGCCTCCGATGCCGCCGTCCAAGGTGCATGCGGTGCTGGAGCGTCAGTTCAGCCCGCATTGGCGAGACGACCTCGTCGAGTTCCACGACTTCCCGGCCGCCTCGGCGTCCATCGGCCAAGTGCACAAGGCCACCTGGCGGGACGGCCGACCGGTCGCGGTCAAGGTGCAGTATCCCGGCGCCGCGGAGGCGGTGATCTCGGACCTACGCACGCTGGCCCGCGCCGGCCGCACCTTCGGCACCCTGGTGCCGGGCCTGGAGATGAAGCCGCTGATCGAGGAGTTGCAGGCCCGGGTACGCGAGGAGCTCGACTACGACCTGGAGGCCGAGGCGCAGACGGCGTTTCATGAGGCGTTCGAGGGCCATCCTGACTTCGCAGTGCCCGGAGTGGTCGCGCATACCCCGACGGTGCTGGTCAGCGACTGGCTGGACACAGACTTCTCCCTGGCACAGCTGATCTCCGACGGCAGCCAGCAGGACCGGGACCGGTACGGCGAGTTGTACGCCCGGTTCTTGTTCTCCGGCCCGGAGCGCGTGGGCATGCTGCACGCCGACCCGCACCCGGGCAACTATCGGATCCTCGCCGACGGCCGGCTGGGGGTGGTCGACTACGGCGCCGTGGCTCGGCTGCCGGACGGCTTCCCCGAGGCGATGGGTCGCGTGCTCGGGATCGCCGTGCGTGACGACTACGACGATGTGGAGCGCGGACTGCGCGAGGAGGGCTTCATCCGGCCGCGGATCTCGGTCGACCCGCAGGCGCTGCGTGACTACCTGGAGCCGTTCGTGGAGCCGGCCCGGCACGAGACCTTCCAGTTCAACCGGGCCTGGATGCGCCGTCAGTTCGGCCGGATCAACGACCCCCGGCAGCCCGGGTACGTGGTCGGGCTGAAGCTCAACCTGCCGCCGGAGTACCTGCTGATCCATCGCGTGTGGCTGGGCGGCATCGGCGTGCTGAGCCAGCTCGGCACCGAGGCCGGGTTCAAGGCGCTGCTGGACGAATGGCTGCCCGGCTTCAAGGAGGCCGCCGGACACTGAGCCGGGGGCAGTGGACGCACCGGAGCGTCACCACCACTCGCTGTCCAGCTTGGCCTCGATACTGCGCAGGTGCTCGCGGGCGCAGCGCTCGCAGAACCACTGGGTCCGCCCACGCTCCACCGCGCTCACCCAGGTCAGCGGCGGCTGCTCACCGTCGGCCACGGCCCCGCAGTAGGCACACGCGTGCATGCCCCATGCGTACCCCACCGGAGCCGCCCGGCGGAACCCCGGGAACGCACCGAGGGTGGCGTCCGGACGGGGACGCCACCCTCGGCAGGTCGTGCCTACGTAGGCCCTCAGGAAGCGCGGGCCAGCAGCAGCCGCAGCTGCAGCGCCGACTTCTCGGCGCGCCGGGCGGTCCGCTGGGTGCGGGCCAGCAGGTTGGCCCGACGCTGCTCGCGCGCCTCGCTGAGACGCGCGTTCATATGCTCGCGCGTCAAGGCTTCTTGCATGAGTTCCATGGTGTGGCTCCTGTTCAGGCTGGTGAGGTCTCCGGTGATGGCGGCATCGCCGGCGAACGGTGTGTTGGTCATCGACTGCTTCCTTCGGGTGGACGTGCGACCGCTTCAGGCGGCCACCGGGTTCTTGCGCGGGCGGCCGCGCGGGCGCTTGCGTGGGACGACGACTCCCTGGACGAACAGCTCTCCGCCCCAGACCCCCCAAGGCTCACGGCGCTCGAGCGCTCCGGCCAGGCACTGCATGCGCACCGGGCAGTCGTGGCAAAGGCTCTTGGCCCGCTCGACGTCGGCCGGGGACTCGGCGAACCACAGGTCTGCGTCGTACACACGGCAGGGCAGCGTGGTCTCGTCGGTCTCTCCCTCCGCGAGGACCGCGAAGGTGTCGAGAACGCTCAGACTCAACTCAGTCACCTCCTTCGATTCGTCGTTGGTGGACGGGCAATCAAAAAGGCCGCGGATCCCGGTTCTCGGGTTCCGCGGCCTGGAGGCGCCGGTCTGGTCACGCTAGACCGGTGGACTCCACGCACGGGTACCCCGGAAACCGTCGGCAGGCACGAACCCGCCGAGATCCCCCATGACTGCCGGAGCAGTCGTACGGAGGCGCGCCTCGATACGGATGTAGACCTGCGTAACCACGGTCGTGGTGCTGCTGACCATCGAGGGCACCTCCTCTCCGTTCGTTCGTGTCTGGCCCGGATCGGCCAACGTCGGCCCGTGACGAGCCAGGAAGCACATTACGCCCGCCGAAACCCCCCGTCCATTCAATTTGCCCGGCGAACTTCGACAAGGATTGAGGCTCTGAGTTGGCAACACCGGAAGTCCTCGTTGAGGAGTCAACCTCCAGCGCAGATCCTCAACACGTCCTCGGCGTATTTGTCCAGTTTGACCTGCCCGATGCCGGGGATCCGCAGCAGTTGGTCCGGCTCGGCAGGACGCACCTCGGCGATCGCGGTCAGCGTGGCGTCGGTGAACACGACATAAGCGGGCACCTTCTCGTCGGCCGCTCGGGTGGAGCGCCAGGCACGCAGCCGCTCGAACAGCTCCTCGTCGTAGTCGGACGGGCAGGTGGCGCAGCGGCCAAGCTTGCGCTCGACCGCGTCGTGCAACGGCGCGGAGCAGACCCGGCAGCGCGCCACCGAGCGGGTCCGGCGACGGCGGGCGGCTGGCCGCTCGCCCGCCTCGGCCCGGTCGGTCTCGGTGCGGGGGCGGACACCGTCGAGGAAGCGGGAGGGTCGGCGGCTGGCCCGACCCCCGGGGGTACGGGCCCGCGACCAGCTCAGCGTCAACCGGTCCCGGGCCCGCGTCACCGCGACATACAGCAGCCGGCGCTCCTCCGCGATGGCCGCGGGAGTCTCGGCGTAGCTGATCGGCATCGAGCCCTCCTGGACGCCGATCACGAACACCACCGGCCATTCCAGGCCCTTGGCGGCGTGCATGGTGGCCAGCGTGACGCCGTCGGCGACCGGCGCGTGCTGGGCGTGCGCCCGTCGTTCCAGCTCGGTGACGAAGGCGTCCAGATCGGCGCGACCGGCCCGACCGGCCAGCTCGGCCGCCAGCGCGCGCAGGGCGTCCAGCGACTCCCAGCGCGACCGGACGCTGCCCCCACCCACCGGCGGCTGGGCAGTCCAGCCGAGGCCGGCCAACACCGCAGTGACCTGGGCCACCAGTCCGGCGTCGCCGCCGGCGCCGTCGTCTTCGTCGAAATCATCGCCGCCGCTGCCGGGGTCGTCGCCGCTGCCGGGGTCGTCGTCCCCCGCGGCGGTCGCCTGCTGAGCCCGGGCGCCGCGCAGCAACGCGACCGCCTGGCGTACCTCCTGGCGCTCGAAGAACCGCTCACCGCCACGCACGACGTAGGGGATCGACCGGGCCGCGAGCTCCTCCTCGACGGCCTCGGACTGGGCGTGGATGCGGAACAGCACGGCCATGTCGCGCAGCGCCGCCCCGGCATCGCGGAGCCCGGCGATCCGGTCGGCGATGGCCTGCGCCTCGGCGACCTCGTCGGCGTACTCCTGGAACGAGACGGCTGGCCCGGCCTCCCGCTGCGCGCGCAGCGGCAACCGGGAGGTGGACGACGACGCCCGGGTCAGCAGCCCGTTGGCGACCTCGATCACCTGCGGGGTGGAGCGGTAGTTGCGCAGCAGCCGGGCGACGTGCGCGCCGGGGTGCCGGCGGCGGAACCGCTGCAGGCTGTCCGCGGACGCGCCCGCGAACGCGTAGATCGTCTGGTCCGGGTCGCCGACCACACACACGTCGTCGCGCTCGCCGAGCCACAGGTCGAGCAGGGTCTGCTGGATCGGGCTGACGTCTTGGTACTCGTCGACCACGAACGTGCGGTACTGGCTGCGCACCTGTGCGGCGACCCGGTCGTCGCCGTCGAGCATCGCGGCGGTCAGCAGCAGCACGTCCTCCATGTCGATCCGGCCCCGGTCGCGCTTGACCTGTTCGTAGACCGCGAGCACCCGGGCCACCGTCTGCGGGTCGTGCCCGGCTACCTCCCGGCCCCGCGGCCCGGCCAGCTCCGCGTAGTCGTCCGGCCGGACATTGCTCACTTTGGCCCACTCGACCTCGGACGCCAGGTCCTTGAGCGTGGCCTGGTCGGTCGGCAGCCGGCAGCGGCGGGCGGCCTCGGCCAGCAGGCCCAGCTTGGACTCCACCAGTGCGGGCAGCCCGCCGCCGTACACCTGCGGCCAGAAATAGCGCAGTTGGCGCAGCGCGGCCGAGTGGAAGGTGCGGGCCTGGGCGCCTGGGACGCCGAGCGCGCGCAACCGGGTCCGCATCTCGCCGGCGGCGCGGGTCGTGAATGTCACCGCGAGCACCCGGCTGGGGTCGAACGCCCCGGCATGTGCTCCGTAGGCGATCCGGTGGGTGATGGCCCGCGTCTTGCCCGTACCGGCGCCAGCGAGCACGCACACCGGGCCGGCCACCGCGGTCGCCACGTCGCGCTGCTCCGGATCCAGCCCCTCGAGCAGCTGCTCGGGCTCGCGGGCCGGCATAGGCGCTCCTGTCGTGGTTGGGGTACGGGGTGTGGCGGTGTGGGTGTGCGATCGAGGCCGGATGGGGTACGAGTGTGGCAAGCACCACAGAGCGGAACATTCCGGGTATCCGGTTTGTTAGTGCCGGTGAACCACTGTAGACGCCCGGAAGGACAGTCCCCGATGGCCGACGCCCTGACCCTGTACTCCACCCCGTGGTGCGGATACTGCCACCGGCTGAAGGGCCAACTGGAGCGCGCCGGCGTGTCCTTCACCGAGGTCGACATCGAGCAGGACCCCGCCTCGGCGCTGATCGTGGAGCAGGTCAACGGCGGCAACCAGACCGTGCCGACGCTGGTGTTCTCCGACGGCAGCGCGCTGACCAACCCGTCGCTGGCGCAGGTGCAGGACAAGCTCGCCACACTCTGACCGGTGGCACTGCCGTCGCGGGCTGTCGCTGGGCGGTCTTGGGCCGCGCGTCTTTCACGATCCGGTGAAACACGAC
>CAZNCE010000171.1:0-2309 GCA_964571285.1 uncultured Nocardioidaceae bacterium
GTTCAGCCAGTCGCCGTAGCGGCCCCACTTGATCGTCTCGGGGTACCAGTTGGTGCGCTCGTTCTCGCGCAGCAGCTTGTCCTTGACCGCCGTGGTGCGGATGTACCAGGCCGGCATCGCGTAGTAGATCAGCGGCGTGTGGCAGCGCCAGCAGTGCGGGTACGCGTGCTCATACGCCTCGTGCCGGAACAGCAGGTGGCGCGACTCCAGGTCGGCCACCAGGTCGGCGTCGGCGTGCTTGAAGAACTGGCCGCCGACCAGCGCTACGTCGGCCGCGAAGTGGCCGTCCAGCGTGATCGGGTTGACCACCGGCAGGCCGTACTCCCGGCAGACCGCCATGTCGTCGGCACCGAACGCCGGGGACTGGTGCACCAGGCCGGTGCCGTCCTCGGTGGTGACGTAGTCGGCCAGCACCACGATATGTGCGGGGCTGGGGAAGTCGACCAGCTCGAACGGCCGCCGGTAGGTCCACCGCTCCATGTCGCGGCCGGCCACGTGCTCCAGGACCTGCCAGCCCTCGCCCAGCACCCGCTCGAACAATGGCTCGGCGACGATCAGCGTCTCGTCGCCGTCGGTCGCGACCACGTAGGTGACGTCGGGGTGCACGGCTACCGCGGTGTTGCTCACCAGGGTCCAGGGCGTGGTGGTCCAGACCAGCATCGCCGCCCGTCCGGCGTACGGGCCGCCGGTCAGCGGGAACCGCACGTACACCGACGGGTCGACCACCGTCTCGTACCCCAGCGCCAGCTCGTGGTCGGACAGGCCGGTCTCGCAACGCGGGCAGTACGGGGTGATCCGGTGGTCCTGGACCAGCAGCCCCTGGTCGAAGACCTGCTTCAGCGACCACCAGACACTGTCGATGTAGTGCGCGTCCATGGTTCGGTACGCGTCGGCCATGTCGACCCAGTAGCCCATCCGGACGGTCATCTCTTCGAACGCGTCGATGTGGCGGAGCACCGACTCGCGGCAGCGCCGGTTGAACTCGGCGATGCCGTATTCCTCGATCTGTCGCTTGCCGGACAGCCCGAGCTCCTTCTCCACCCCGACCTCGACATGCAGGCCCTGGCAGTCCCAGCCCGCCTTGCGGGTGACGAAATGGCCCTGCATGGTCTTGAACCGGGGGAACACGTCCTTGAACACCCGCGCCTCGACGTGGTGGGCACCGGGGCGGCCGTTCGCGGTCGGCGGGCCCTCGTAGAACATCCAGGGGGAGCCGTGCGCGGTCTGCTCGATGGACCGCTGGAAGGTCCCGTGCTCGTCCCAGAAGGCCAGCACCTCGCGGTCGCTCTTGGCCAGGTCGAGCTGGGTCGGCACGGGGCGGTAGCCGGGGGCGGGCGTCGAGCTCATCGGGCGGGTCCTCCGTCAGCGGGCACCGGGCGGGGTGCGCGTCATGGCCGGAGGGACGAGGCTCGACCGTTGGCGCGCCCCGCGGTACCACCCTCCTTGGTCCGCGGACGCGCCGGCCGGGGCCGACGCGGGCCACGGGCCCGCTCGAGAGCCGCCACGGCCGGGTCTACTGCGGTCGCACGGACCGGTTCTTCCGGCGGCTCCGGGGTGATCTTGATCGTCGGGCACGCCACCGGGCTCACACCGTCCCCGGCTCGCTGCGGCTGCGTTCGGCGACTACTCGTCCCCATCTGTGCCGTGTGGCACGGCCAGTGTAGGGGAACAGACCGGCTGCCGACCGCGCGGTTTGCGGGGCCACCGTGGAAATTCGCAGGGACGACCTGCCTCGGCGGGTTGTTGAACGCCCGGGGCGGGCGCCCTATCCTCGCGGCACGACGTGGCCCACGTCAGGGACAACCGAAGGATTCGTTCATGGCGACAGCCGGGAAGCCTGCCGCGGCCGATCAGGCCGCGGCGGTGCGTGGGGCGGCCTCCAGCGGCTCCAGGAGAACGTCCAGCAAACGCGCCGCAGGGGCATCCGCGGCAGCCACGAGGCAGCAGAAGGCGGCGAGGAAGACGGCGAGCAAGCGATCGGCGGACGACTCGGTCACACAGCCGGCGGGCGCCGGCAGCGCACGGGCGCGGAAGTCCACCCCGCAGTCCGGCACAGCCAAGGGACGGTCGGGCGCCCCGAAGACACCGGCCAAGAAGGCCGCCGCCAAGAAGTCCGCCACCAACAAGACGGCGGCGAAGCAGACCGCTGGGAAGAAGGCTGCGGCGGCGAAGTCCGCGGCCAAGCAGAGCCCCGCCAAGAAGGACGCCGCGAAGGGCACCGCCAAGAAGACCTCGGCGGCCAAGAACCCGGCGAAGAAGGGCCCAGCCAAGAAGAGTCCGGCGAAGAAGAGTCCAGCCAAGAAGAGTCC
>CAZNCE010000171.1:2409-7636 GCA_964571285.1 uncultured Nocardioidaceae bacterium
AGAAGGCGGCAGGCAAGAAGGCGGCAGGTTCCCGGGCCCCATCGAAGGCCGCGTCCGCCAGCCGGTCGACGACCGCCGTCACCTCTGCCCGCCTGGCCGTACGCGAGGACGAGGATCCGTGGACTCAAGCAGAGCTGCGGGAGGTCCAGGACGAACTGCGCGGTGACGCGGAGCGGATCCGGGCCGAGCTCTCCGACGCCGAGGAGGAGATCGCGCTGCTGTTCGCCGACGGCGGGGACGGCGCCGGGCACGACCAGGCGGACATGGGGTCGAGCACCTTCGAGCGCGACCACGAGCTGTCGCTGGCCAACCATTCCCGGGACCTGCTGGAGCAGATCGGGCACGCGTTGGCGCGCATCGACGCCGGCACCTACGGCAGCTGCGAGAACTGCGGCAACCCCATCGGCAAGCTGCGGCTGATGGCGTTCCCGCGTGCGACACTGTGCGTGTCATGCAAGCAGCTCGAGGAACGTCACTGAACGCTGACGACCACGGTCGAAGCGACGGAGCCGAGGACGGCACCCCCGGAGACTCGGCCGGGGCGACCAGCGGGGACGGCGCGGCTTCGCCGTCCGGCGATCCGAATGGGCAGACCACCGAGCCGGTCTCGTCCGGATCCGGCGCACCGGCCGGGCCCGCGCACCGGCACCGGCCCGTGGCGCGCCGAACCGGCCTGTTCGTGGTGGTCCTGCTGGCCGTCTACGCCCTGGACGTGATCACCAAGATCCTTGCCGTCCACCTGCTCACCGATCGTGGTCCCGTGCACGTGATCGACGGCGTCGTGATGCTGCGGCTGATCCGCAACCCTGGGGCGGCGTTCAGCTTCCTCACCGACGCGACCATGGTGCTGGCGTTGATTCAGCTCACCGTGGTGCTGGTGATCCTGCTGGTGTTGGCCCGGCGGATCGGCAGCCCGTTGTGGGCGGTCGCGCTCGGGCTCCTGTGCGCCGGCGCCGCGGGCAACTTCACCGACCGGCTGCTTCGCGCACCCGGCCCGCTGCACGGACATGTCGTCGACTTCATCGAGTTCCCGTACTGGCCGGTGTTCAACGTCGCCGACACCGCGGTCGTGACCGGGGCGGTCCTGATCGTGCTGCAGAGCCTGCGCGGCGTCCACCTGAACGGCACCCGGAGCCACCCGTGACCGCCGCCCTTTGTTCCTCTCGGGGCGTCCTTGTGACGGACGTTTTTCGTAGCAACGGCGCCCGCAGCGACACTCGCCGCGAGTACGCGCACGGCCGGGCCGGTGGGTGAGCGCCGGGCGCTGCCCGTACCCGAGGGGCTGGCCGGTGAACGCGTGGACGCCGCGCTGGCGCGGATGTTCGGGCTGTCCCGGACCAAGGCAGCCGAACTCGTCGTCGACGGCCGGGTCACCGTCGACGGGCAGCCGCCGGCCAAGTCCGACCGGCTGCTCGGCGGTGGCTGGCTGGAGGTCGAGCTGCCCGCGCCGGAGCAGCCGGCGCAGGTCGTGCCGGAGGCCGTCGAGGGCCTGCGGATCGTGCACGATGACGACGACATCGTGGTTGTGGACAAGCCGGTGGGCGTGGCCGCGCATCCGAGCCCGGGCTGGACCGGTCCGACCGTGGTCGGCCATCTGGCCGCAGCCGGGTTCCGGATCTCGACCTCGGGGGCGGCGGAGCGGCAAGGCGTCGTACACCGGCTCGACGTCGGCACCAGCGGGCTGATGGTGGTGGCCAAGTCCGAGCGGGCCTACAGCCGGCTCAAGCAGGCGTTCCGCGACCGCGCCGTCGACAAGACCTACCACGCGCTCGTGCAGGGCCATCCCGACCCGCTGCGCGGCACCATCGACGCCCCGATCGGCCGCGACCCGCGACACGACTACCGGTTCGCCGTGGTCGCGGACGGCAAGCCGGCGATCACCCATTACCAGACGCTGGAGGCGCACCGCTACGCCAGCCTGCTGGAGATCGGTCTGGAGACCGGCCGTACCCACCAGATCAGGGTCCATCTCAGCGCCGTCCAACACCCCTGCGTGGGCGACCTGGCCTACGGCGCCGACCCGGTGCTGGCCCGCCGCGTGGGCCTCGACCGACAGTGGTTGCACGCCGTACGACTCGGGTTCGAGCACCCCGGGACGGCCCAGCGGGTCGAGTTCGGGTCCGACCACCCCGACGACCTGGCAGCCGCGCTCGAGGTGATCCGTGCCGGCTGACCGGCCCGCCCGTCCCGACCGGCCCGCGGCAGCCGACCAGCTCCCAGACGCCTGGACGCTCCGTCGCGCCGAGGCCGCCGACGCCCGGGCGGTGGCCGACGTGTGGCTCGCCTCCCGCCACGCCAACGTGCCCGCCATTCCGCCGCCGGTGCACACCGACCAGGAGGTACGGCGCTGGGTGCGCGACGAACTGCTCCCCGGCCGCGAGGTGTGGATCTGCGCGGCCGCCGACGGGCCGCTGCTGGGGATGCTCGCGCTCGACACGGAGTGGCTGGATCAGCTGTACGTGCTGCCGGGGCATACCGGCCGCGGGATCGGGTCGGCGCTGCTCGACCTGGCCAAGACGCTGCGGCCGGCCGGGTTCGGGCTGTGGACGTTCGCCGGCAACCTGTCCGCCCAGCGGTTCTACCGCCGCCACGGGCTGGTCGAGATGGAGCGCACGGACGGCTCGGAGAATGAGGAGGGTGCGCCCGATATCCGGTTCGTCTATCGGCCGGTCTCCGGCTGAGCGGTCGGCCGGCGCCGGCCCGTCAGCGTGGCGCGTTCAGCACGGACAAAACGGACACCAATGGGCGCGAACGCGCCACGCTGGTGCGGCGGGGCGGCTAGCGGCCGTACGCGGGTCGGTACGACGGCTCGTACAGCAAGATGTCGTCCGCAGCCGGCAACTGCAGCAGCACGCCGCGGCCGAACCCCAGGTCGCTGACCTCACCGCTGAAGCCCGCGCCGCGCCCGCGCAGTTCGGCCATCGTCTGGTCCAGGTCCGCGCAGACCAGCGAGATGCTGTGGTGCCGCGGCGACGAGTACTCCTGGCCCTCGAAGGTGCCCGAGGTCGGGTGCACGCCGAGCTCGCTCGGACCGGAGCCGAAGATCAGCCAGCCCGGCCCGCTGTTGGTCTCCTCGATGTGCGGCCAGCCGAGCACGTCCCGCAGGAACGCCCGGGTGGCGGGCGCGTCGTCGGAGTAGATGAGCCCGTGGATACCGGTGATCATGATCGGAGACTAGGACCGGATCGGCGGGCCTCGCCAGACGATCCGAGCCGGGGAACTAGGCTGCGGTTCTGGCCTTCCCCACCCGCCAGCGCCGAAACCGACCGTTGGAGCGCCCACCGGCATGTCGAGCAGCACCTCGTTCGCCCACCTGCACGTGCACACCGAGTTCTCGATGCTCGACGGGGCGGCCCGGTTGACCGAGATGCTGGACCGCACCCGCGAGCTGGGGATGTCCTCGATCGCGATGACCGACCACGGCAACGTGTTCGGGGCGTACGAGTTCTACAAGATCGCGCGGCAGGCCGGGGTGAAGCCGATCATCGGCATGGAGGCCTACCTGACCCCGAACACCAGCCGGTTCGAGCGCCGTCGGGTGCGCTGGAACGACGGCGGGGCCGAGGACGTCGCCGGCGGCGGCGCGTTCACCCACATGACGATCCTGGCCGAGACCACCGCCGGGATGCACAACCTGTTCCGGCTGTCCTCCCGATCCTCGATCGAGGGGTTCTTCTACAAGCCACGGGCCGACCGCGAGCTACTGGCCGAGTACGCCCCCGGGCTGATCGGCACGACCGGCTGCCCGTCCGGCGAGGTGCAGACCTGGCTGCGGATCGGCGACTACCAGCGCGCCCGGGAGGCGGCCGGCGAGTTCCGCGACATCTTCGGGGCCGGCAACTACTTCCTGGAATTGATGGACCACGGACTGTCCATCGAGACCACGGTTCGGGACGACCTGCTGCGGCTGGCCCGCGAGCTCGACCTGCCGGTGCTGGCCACCAACGACTCGCACTACACCAACCCCGGCGACGCCACCGCCCACGAGGCGCTGCTGTGCGTGCAGTCGGGCAAGACCCTCGCAGACCCGAACAGGTTCAAGTTCAACGGCGACGGCTACTACATCAAGTCGCCGCCGGAGATGCGCGAGGTCTGGCGCGACCTGCCCGAGGCCTGTGACAACACACTCCTGGTCGCCGAGCGGTGCGACGTCTCGTTCGACGAGAGCCGCGACCTGATGCCCCGGTTCCCGGTGCCCGAGGGCGAGACCGAGGAGTCGTGGTTCGCCAAGGAGGTCGAGGCCGGGCTGGCCCGCCGGTACGGCGACCGGATCGGCCCCGAGGTGCGCCGGCGCGCCGACCGCGAGATCGCGGTGATCTTGCAGATGGGCTTCCCCGGCTACTTCCTGGTGGTCGCCGACTTCATCAACTGGGCGAAGTCGCAGGGCATCCGGGTGGGCCCCGGCCGGGGCTCGGCGACCGGCGCGATCGTCGCGTACGCGCTCGGCATCACCGAGCTGGACCCGCTCGAGCACGGGCTGATCTTCGAGCGGTTCCTGAACCCCGAGCGGGTGTCGATGCCCGACATCGACATCGACTTCGACGAGCGCCGGCGCGGTGAGGTGATCCGCTACGTCACCGACCGCTACGGCGACGACCGGGTCGCGCAGATCGTCACCTACGGCACCATCAAGGCCAAGCAGGCGGTCAAGGACGCCTCCCGGGTGCTGGGCTACCCGTTCGCGATGGGG
The DNA here is from genome assembly GCA_964571285.1 of uncultured Nocardioidaceae bacterium. Classification (GTDB taxonomy): domain Bacteria; phylum Actinomycetota; class Actinomycetes; order Propionibacteriales; family Nocardioidaceae; genus CAZNCE01. The sequence goes on from CAZNCE010000171.1 coordinate 7,100, forward strand.
GAGCGGATCACCAAGGCCATGCCGCCGGCGGTGATGGGCAAGGACGTGCCGCTGTCGAAGATCTTCGACTCCTCCCACGCCCGCTACGCGGAGGGTGGCGAGTTCCGCCAGCTGTACGAGGGCGACGCCGAGGTCCGCAAGGTGGTCGACACCGCGAGCGGGTTGGAGGGGCTGAAGCGGCAGTGGGGGGTGCACGCCGCCGGCGTCATCATGTCCAGCGAGCCGCTGATCGACGTCATCCCGATCATGAAGCGCGAGCAGGACGGCGCGATCATCACCCAGTTCGACTACCCGGCCTGCGAGACGCTCGGGCTGTTGAAGATGGACTTCCTCGGCCTGCGCAACCTGACCGTGCTCGACGACGCGCTGGCCAATGTCCGCGCCAACCGCGGCGAGGACATCGACCTCGAGCAGCTCACCCTGGACGACCAGGCCACCTACGACCTGCTGGCCCGCGGCGACACGCTCGGGGTCTTCCAGCTCGACGGCGGCCCGATGCGCGATCTGCTGCGGCAGATGCGACCGGACTCGTTCGAG
>CAZNCE010000172.1:0-7600 GCA_964571285.1 uncultured Nocardioidaceae bacterium
TCGGCGACCGCAGCCCGGCTCACCTCGCGGTACGCGCCGCCGCCGTCGCCGCAGTGATGCCCGACGTGCGCGTGCGGGTGCTGCACGGCCAGGGCCACGGCGCGAACGTGCGAGCGGCCCCGGACGTCGCCAGGCACATCGCGGAGCTGGCCGACGACGTCTTCGGTCGGTGACCGGCTCGAGCTACCTGCGCGTCATCGGACGGGCCGGCGCCACCGGTTCACCTCCCGGGTAAGCGCCCAGGCGTCCGCCACCGCTCCCAGGTGCGCCAGCTTGTCCGGGTTGCTCACCGCACGGATGGCCTGGATCCGGCCGTCCAGAACGTCCAGCATCAGCGTGCCGACGACCCTGCCGTCCCGGTCGAGCAGGATCGCCCCTGGTTCACCGTTCATCTGGCGCTCTTGCACTGTGGTGTCGATGCCGGAGAGCAGCGGAGAGGCCGAGGCCAGCACCCGGGCCACCTTGTCGGCGCCGACCACGGCGTTGGCGAACGCGGGCGCCTTGCCGCCCCCGTCGCCGACCATCTGCACGTCGGCGGCCAGCAGGTCCCGCAGCCCGTCCACGTCACCGCCGCGGAACGCGTCGAAGAACCGCGCCGACAGCTCCTCCCGGGCCCGGCGGTCCGCCTCGAACCGCGGCCGCCCGGCCTGCATGTGGCGGCGCGCCCGCACGACCAGCTGCCGGCAGGCCGCCTCCGACCGGCCGACCGCGGCCCCGATCTCGTCGTACCCGAACCCGAACACGTCCCGCAGCACGAACACCGCCCGCTCCAGCGGGCTCAGCCGCTCCAACAACAGCAGTGCCGCCATCGACACCGAGTCGGCCAGCTCGGCCGAGCGCTCCGGGTCCTGGTACGGGTCGGCCAGCAGCGGCTCCGGGAACCACGGTCCGACGTACGCCTCGCGCCGTACCCGCGCCGACCGGAGCACGTCGATCGCGATCCGGGTGACCACGGCCGCGAGGAAGGACTTCGCCGAGGCCGGCTGCGTCGCGGCCGCCTGATAACGCAGCCACGTCTCCTGCACCGCGTCCTCGGCCTCGGCCACACTGCCGAGAATCCGGTAGGCGATGGAGAACAGCAGTGGCCGCAGCTCCTCGAACTCCTCGGCTCTGCTCACCCGGACCCCGTTCCCGACAGCTCCGCGGCGAACCCCTGCCGCCACGACGGGTAGCGCGGCGCCCAGCCGAGGACCCGCTTGGCCTTGGCGTTGGCGAAGCCACGGCCCTCGGTCATCATGCCGACCGCCATCTCGCCGGCCAGCAGTCGCACCAGCCAGGCGGGGACCCGCCGCGGCGGCTTCGCCCCGGCGCACGCCGCGAGGTAGGGCAGCCATGCGCTGGCCGGGGCCGGCTCGTCGTCGACGATGTTGAACACGCCATCGGCCTTCTGCTCAACAGCCAGCACGGTGGCGCTGGCCGCATCGTCGATGTGCACCCACGACGTGTAGCCGGTGCCGCCTCCGACCAACGGAATCAGCCGCTTCCGCACCAAGCCGAGCTGGTCGTCCCAGGCGCCCGGCCCGTAGAACGCGCCGTACCGCAGCACCGCGCCACCGGCCCGCACGACCGCGTCCTCGAGGTGGTTGATCGCCCTGGTCCCCTCGATCACTTCCAGCGGCTCCTCCTCGGTCTTGACCCAACCACCCTGGCGGAGTCCGTTCATGCTGGCATGGCCCTGCGACACGATGTGGGAGACGCTGGCCGCCTCGGCCGCGGCCAGCAGATGGTCGATCCCGTCGCTGCGCAGTCGGTTGGTGGTGGCGAAGAACCGGTCGGCGCGCCGAAGGTTCGGCTTCCCGGCGTGCGCCCGGGACAGGCCGGTCATCTGGTTCACGATCACGTCCGGCATCGCCTCGGCGACCGCCGCGCCAACCGCGGCCGCGTCCAACCCGTCCAGCACAACGGCATCGGCGCCCAACTGCCTCAGCAGCCCGATCCGGCTGGCGTCGGTCGTCGTCGCGGTCACCTGGTGTCCGCGGGCCACCAACTGCGGCACCAGCCGCCGCCCGATGACGCCGCTGCCGCCCGCTACGAATATCCGCATCACATTCACACTCCCTCGTTCGGTCTGTCGGGACCGAGACGAGGCAGGTCCACAGTCTGTGACACGACCCGGGTACGGGCCGGTCGGCGCAGCCGGTCGCCCGGCCGCGGTCACCGTCCGTTGCCGGGAGTCACCAGTACGTTGCCGATCTTCTGGCCGGTCTCGACGTAGCAGTAGGCCTCGACGATCTGCGTCAGCGGGTACGTCCGGTCGATCAGCGGCCTGAACGCGCCCGTGGCCAGCAGGTCGGCGATCTCCTGAACCACGTGCCGCCCGTCCTCGGGGAACGGGAACACGACCAGCCGCTGGCGCAAAGCCGGGGTGAGTACCGCCAGCGGGAGGTTCTGCCAGCCCGGGCCAAGGTCCGACGACACGTAGCGGCCGCGCGGGGTGAGCAGGTGCCGGCACTCGCCGAAGCTGCTCTTGCCGACGGCGTCGAAGACCACGTCGAAGGTCTGGTCCAGCCGGGTGAAGTCGTCCGCGAACCGGTCCACGACCTGACCGGCGCCGAGCCCCCGCACCAGGTCCACGTGCTCGGAGCCGCACACCGCGGCCACCTCGGCACCCTGCTGGGCGAGCAGCTGCACGGCCGCCGAGCCGATACCTCCGGTCGCCCCGATCACCAGCACCCGGTGGCCCACCTGTACGCCGGCGCGACGCAGCGACGAGCGCGCGTAGTGCAGGCCCTCGGTGCTCGCCGCCGCGGCCCGCAGGTCGACCCCCTCCGGCACCCGGGCGACGGAGGAACGCTCGCCGACGGTCAGCAGCTGCGCGTGAGCGCCGAACCGGCCCTCGCAGTAGCCGAACACCCGGTCGCCCACCGCGAACGCGGTCACGCCCGCACCCACACCGACCACCTCCCCGGCGTACTCGGTGCCGAGGACGGTGCGACGCGGCCTGGTGAGCCCGGTCACCGCCCGCATGAAGAACGGGTACGCCCGGCGGTAGGCGCAATCGGTGCGGTTCACCGTGGTGAGCTGCACCCGCACCAGCAGCTCGTCCGCGGCCGGCACCGGGTCCGGGACGTCGACAACCTGGACCACCTCGGGTGGCCCGTAGCGCTCGTTGACCGCGGCCAGCATCGCGCTAGCACCGTAGCGGCATCTGGCCGGTCCCGCAGCGCAGAACGCGTAACCACGGGGCGAGACGGCAGAGCCCGGCCACCGACCCCGGTCTGTTAGCGTCCGGCCCCATCGCTCGTTGGGTACACGTGAACGCTGTGACCGGCGGTGCTCACCGCCGACGTCCGCCGGCCGGCGGCAGCGGCGCCGAGCGCAGGACCCGCTCAATCGGCCAGGAGGAAGAGGCGATCCGGGTGTGGTTGGACGAGAACCCGGAGTTCGCCCTCGAGCTGGGAAGGTACGGGCCCGAATGAGCGGAGATCCGAGGGTGCCAGCGAGCACCATGGCCGCCGTGCTGCTGACCGGGCACGGCGGCCTGGACCGGCTCGAGTACCGCACCGACGTGCCGGTGCCGCAACCGGCCCGTGGTGAGGTGTTGATCGAGGTGGCTGCGGCCGCCGTCAACAACACCGACATCAACACCAGGATCGGCTGGTACTCGAAGTCGGTTGCCGCCGAGACCGGCTCCGGCGGGACCGAGGGGTTCGGCTCCGTCGGGGACGACGCCACCTGGTCCGGCACCGCGCTGACCTTCCCCCGCATCCAGGGCGCGGACGTGTGCGGACGGATCGTCGCCACCGGCGACCAGGTGCCGGGCGAGCGGGTAGGCGAGCGTGTGCTGGTGCGGAACATGCTCCGCACGTACGTGGATTACCGGCCGTTCGAGTGCTGGACGCTCGGCAGCGAGTGCGACGGTGGGTTCGCGCAGTACGTCGTGGCGCCGGCGCGGGAGACGCATGCGGTCGAGTCGGACTGGAGCAATGCCGAGCTCGCCGCGATCCCGTGCGCCTACTCCACGGCGGAGAACATGCTGCACCGGGCCCAGGTCGGTGCCGAGCGGGTGCTGGTGACCGGGGCGTCGGGCGGCGTCGGGCTGGCCGCCGTCCAACTCGCCAAGCGGCGTGGGGCGACCGTCGTCGCCGTCTGTTCCGCGAACAAGGCGGCCGAAGTGCGGCGTCAGGGCGCGGACCAGACGATCGACCGCGGCGCCGACCTCCTGGCCCTGCTCGGCAGCGAATCCGTCGACGTGGTTATCGATCTGGTTGGGGGTCCCCAGTTCCCGCCGCTGCTCGACCTGCTGTCCCGCGGTGGCCGCTATGCGGTCGCCGGGGCGATCGGCGGGCCGGTCGTGCAGCTCGACCTGCGCTCGCTGTACCTGAAGGACCTGACCTTCCTGGGCTGCACGTTCCAGGCCGACGAGGTGTTCGACAATCTGATCGGGTACGTCCAGCGGAACGAGATCCGGCCGGTGATCGCGGGCACGTACCCGCTGGCGGACATCCGACGCGCACAGACCGACTTCCTGTCCAAGTCGTTCGTAGGGAAGCTGGTGCTGATCCCGCCGGCCGTTTGACGGCCGCGCGGACGTACGCCTCGTTCGACGCCTGGGCCATCCGCAGCACCTGTGAGCACGGGACCCAACCAGGCCCAGGCGGCGCTGGACGTTGCGCGTCGTCAATCGCTGAAGGTGGCGATGATCGGGGCGTGGTCGGAGCCGGTGGCGAACTGCCGGTCGGGCTGGTCGCCGATGGATCGCAGCGCCATCCCGGTGACCGGGTGCTCGACGAGGCTCCGCACCTCGACGATGCTGTCCAGCAGGGCGTGGCTGACCAGGATCTGGTCGATCAGCTCCGGCTGGCCGCGGTAGATGCGGCTGTACCGGCTGTCCTCGGGAATCAGCGGCGCGAGGTTCCACAGCCGCCACTGGTCGCCCTGGTCCGGACGCGGGTAGCCGCCGGTGCCGATCTGCGAGCCACCCGGCCCGTAGAGCAACTGGGTGGTCGCCGCATCCGGCCCGTCGTTCAGGTCACCGAGCAGGATCACCGGGTCGCCCGAGCCGTCGGGGTCGAGTAGTGCGTTGGCGTGGATCCGCAGGGCGCCGGCCTCGGCCGCTCGCCGGTTCAACGCGTACACGCCGTACCGGGCGCGTTCGTCCTCGTCGCGTGGCCAGAATCTGCCGCCGGGATAGGTCAACAGCTTCGACTTCAGGTGGCAGGTCACGATCCGTAGCGCACGGGTGCCGGCGTCGACGGTGACCTGGAGGGCGCCGCGGCCGAGCCTGGTGAGCACGGCACCGGAGTCGTCGGCCCGCCCACCCTGCAGCAGTGGCGGCAGGTCCACAACTTCGACTACGTCGCTCATCGGCAGCTGCGAGCCGAACGCGACTCGGATGCCGCGGTGGTCCGGGTGCGTCGACAACCGGGTGTACCAGGTCCCGTCCAGCCGGTCGACCAGATCGCCGAGCGCCTCCGGGCCGCCGACCTCCTGCAGCGCCCATACCTCGGCCCCGGCCGCGTCGATGGTGGAGGCCAGCGCGTCCAGCTTTGTCTCGTACTCCGCCGGGTCGTCCGGCCCGGCGTCGGTGCCGGGGCGGAACAGGTTCTGCACGTTCCAGGTCGCGACACTGACCATGGCTCACCTCACCCGACGGGTTACAGCCGTAGCCTTCGCCGGACTGTTTCCCCTGTCAACAAGGACCTTGACCGGTCCGCGGCGGCTCAGTTCGCCGTCATCCTCACGCCGCTGCGTAGGCCGCTTGCCCGACCTGCCCATCGAAGTCGGCTGCCGAGGAGGGCAGGACGATGGAGCGGCCACTCTGAGCGGGCAGCATGCCCATCACGGGGACCTCTGCGGGCACCAGCATGTTGAACCGGCCGCGGACACAGGTTGCCCGGCCGATTCAGCAGTTTCCCCTGTCCTCCGGTATCCTCAAAGTATGGGCCGCGAGACGTCTTGTCTCCGGCCGAATCTTCGCCTCTCTGCCGCGTTCGCGCTTGTGCGCCGGTCTGGGACGCGCCGCCGAACTTGGAGTTCCACTCATCTCTCGTGTCACCAACGATGCTCCGCGCGAGCATGCCCACGGCTCTGTGGCCACATTCGCCGAACTCGACGTCCCCAACGTGCTCGTCCGGCGACTCGCCGCAGACGGCATCTCCTCTCCCTTCCCCATCCAGACCGCGACCCTGCCCGATTCGTTAGCCGGTCGAGACGTCCTCGGACGCGGCCGGACCGGCTCCGGGAAGACCCTGGCGTTCGCCCTGCCGCTGCTGACCCGAATCCACAGCGGCTCGCGAGCCCGTCCCGGGCGCCCGACCGCGCTGGTGCTGGTGCCCACCCGCGAGTTGGCCACCCAGGTGGCTGCCGTCGTCACCCCGCTGGCGCGGTCGATGAACCTGCGCACGATGACGATCTTCGGCGGAGTCCCTGCGGGCAAGCAGATCCGATCGCTGCAGGCCGGGGTGGACATCGTGGTGGCCTGCCCGGGACGGCTGGAAGACCTGATGTCCGGCGGGCACGTGCGCCTGTCAGCCGTACGCGTCACGGTGATCGACGAGGCCGACCACATGGCCGACCTCGGCTTCTTGCCCGCCGTCCGACGACTGCTCGATGCGACGCCTGAAGGCGGTCAGCGGCTGCTGTTCTCGGCGACGCTGGACCGCGACGTCGACGTGCTCGTGAAGCGCTACCTGGTGTCGCCGGTACGCCATGAGGTGGACACCGCGCAGTCGCCGGTTGCGGCGATGACGCACCACGTGCTGCATGTCGACCGAACGCAACGCGTTCCCGTGGTGGCCGACCTGGCCGCTGCGCCAGGCAAGACGGTGATCTTCACCCGGACCAGGCGGGGTGCCAGCCGCCTGAACCAGCAGTTGCAGGCACGCGGCATTCCCGCTGTCGAACTGCATGGCGACCTGGCGCAGGGCAAGCGGATCCGCAATCTGGCGGCGTTCTCGTCCGGACGCGCCAACACTTTGGTCGCGACCGACATTGCCGCCCGCGGCATCCACGTCGACGACGTCTCGCTGGTCGTGCACGCCGACCCGCCGGGCGAGCACAAGGCGTACCTGCACCGCTCGGGCCGGACCGCCCGTGCCGGCGACACTGGCACGGTCGTGACGCTGATGACCGACGACCAGCGGCCGGCAGTTCGCGACCTGATGCGCCGGGCGGGAATCAAGCCCACCATCAGCCGGTGCGACTTCGACGCTCCGATCCTGCGTGAGATCGCCCCCGGAGAGCGCAGCCTCCGGCCGGGCGACGTGGCCGGTGACGGCCGACCCGCCCGCGACTCTGCCCCACAGGCACCTCGTCGCGGCAGCAAGCCACCCGCTCGAGCACGCACCGGCGGCGGTTCAGACGCCAGCCCGCGGGGCAAGGCCAGCAGGCGCGGCACACCTGCCACCACACGCCGCGCGGACTCGGGTCGGGCGTCACGGAAGTCGTCGCGCCAGTCGACCACTCGGCGGCAGGCCACACCTCAGCACAGCGCGACCGGCTTCTCTGCCGGTCTCAGCGGGCGCGGAACCAGCCGCCCGACGCGGTAAGTCCATGCCTGCCGTTACGCCGAGCTGGCCATCCGCGGCCTTAGCTCTGCGCACACCGTCCGGGCTCGAAACGAGGATCCAGGCGGCACCGTCCACGTCCAGGTCGGGCA
>CAZNCE010000173.1:0-5204 GCA_964571285.1 uncultured Nocardioidaceae bacterium
TCGGGCTCGGCGTGGCGCTCGAGCTGCCGCTGGTCGTGGTGGACGTGCAGCGCGGCGGCCCGTCGACCGGGCTGCCCACCAAGACCGAGCAGGCGGACCTGCTGCAGGCGATGTTCGGCCGCAACAGCGAGGCGCCGCTGCCGATCGTGGCTCCGAGGTCCCCGTCGGACTGCTTCGACACCGCGATCGAGGCGGTGCGGATCGCGATCACCTACCGGACGCCGGTGATGCTGCTGTCCGACGGCTACCTGGCCAACGGGTCGGAGCCGTGGCGGCTGCCCGAGGTGGACGCGCTGCCACAGATCGAGCCCGATTTCGCGACCGAGCCCAACCACGGCGAGACGTTCTGGCCCTACCTGCGCGACGCGGAGACGCTGGCCCGGCCCTGGGCGATCCCGGGCACCGCCGGCCTGGAACATCGGATCGGCGGCATCGAGAAGTCCGACGGCTCCGGCAACATCTCCTACGACCCGGCCAACCACGACCTGATGGTGCGGACCCGGCAGGCCAAGGTGGACGCGGTCGCCCGCACCATCGGTCCGCTGGAGGTGGACGACCCCGACGGCAACGCCCGGGTGCTGGTGCTGGGCTGGGGATCCACGTACGGCCCGATCGGCGCGGCCGTCCGGCAGGTCCGCACCGCGGGCGGCGCGGTGGCCCAGGCGCACCTGCGCCACCTCAACCCGTTCCCCGCCGATCTCGGTGACGTGCTCCGGCGCTACGACCGGGTGCTGGTGCCGGAGATGAACCTCGGCCAGCTGGCGCTGCTGCTGCGGGCCAAGTACCTCGTCGACGTGGTCGGCTACAACGCCGTCCGCGGCCTGCCGTTCGTGTCCACCGAACTGGCCGAGGCGATCGCCGACCTGGTCGCCGGGCTCGACGCCGTACCCGAGCCGGACCGCGCCACAGCGGGGTCGGCCAAGCACCCGGCCCAAACCCAAGACCCAGCGCAGAAACCCACCCATCGAACGCGCCGGGAGGCCATGCCATGACGACGACCGATCTGCCCTTCCCGGGGCTGAGCGGCGTTCCCACCACGGACGAGAAGCAGAACCGCAAACAGTTCATGTCCGACCAGGAGGTGCGCTGGTGCCCCGGGTGCGGTGACTACGCGATCCTGGCCGCGGTGCAGGGCTTCCTGCCCGAGTTGGGGCTGCGCCGGGAGAACATCGTGTTCATCTCCGGCATCGGCTGCGCCGCCCGGTTCCCGTACTACCTCGACACGTTCGGCATGCACTCGATCCACGGCCGCGCGCCGGCCATCGCGACCGGGCTGGCCACCACCCGCCCGGACCTGTCGGTGTGGGTGGTGACCGGCGACGGCGACGCGCTGTCGATCGGCGGCAACCACCTGATCCACGCGCTGCGCCGCAACCTCAACATCACGATCCTGCTGTTCAACAACCGGATCTACGGGCTGACCAAGGGGCAGTACTCCCCCACCTCCGAGCGCGGCAAGATCACCAAGTCGACCCCGATGGGGTCGCTGGACACTCCGTTCAACCCGATCTCGCTGGCGCTCGGCGCGGAGGGCACGTTCGTGGCGCGCACGATCGACTCCGACCGCAAGCACCTCACCGAGGTGCTGCGTGCCGCCGCCGCCCACCGCGGCACCGCGCTGGTGGAGATCTTCCAGAACTGCCCGATCTTCAACGACGGCGCGTTCGAGGCGCTCAAGGACAACGACACCAAGGCGGCGGCGATCATCCCGCTGCAGCACGGCGAGAAGGTGCTGTTCGGGTCGGAGCAGGAGTACGGCGTGGTGCGCGACCCGCAAAGCGGCGCGTTCCGGGTCGCCGAGGTCGCCGAGGTCGGCCTGGACGCCGTGCACACCCACGACGCCCACGCCGACGACCCGCAGGTGGCGTTCTCGCTGTCGCGGCTGACCGGTGCGGGTCAGCTCGACCGGGCTCCGATCGGGATCTTCCGCGACGTGGACCGGCCGACCTACGACGACCTGGCCCGCCAGCAGGTGACCACCGCGGTGGAGGCCGAGGGCGAGGGCGACCTGGGCACGCTGCTCGCCGGTGGCGACACCTGGTCGGTGGCCTGACCGCTGGCCGGTCCACTCGCCTGCCACTCCGACCGCGGCCGCCCTCAGGGCTGGGCGGCGGCCGCGGCGCCGGGAGATGATGAGGCGTGCGCGAGTGGTGGCGACGCAGCCTGGCCGCCGAGCTGACCAGGCTCCGCACCGACTGGCGGGCGGCGGTGCGGTGGTCGGTTCGGATCACCACGGCGGCGGTCGCCAGCTACGTCGTCGCGACGCTGCTGTTTCCCGGCACCGAACCGCTGCTCGCCCCGCTGACCGCGATGCTGGTCGTGCAGGTCACCCCGGTCTCGTTGCTGGCCAGTGGCCTGGACCGGGTGCTCGCCGTGGTGGCTGGGGTCTCGCTGGCGGTCGGGTTCGCGGCGGTCGTGCCGCTGGCCTGGTGGAGTCTCGGGCTGCTGATCCTGCTCGCGCTGTCGATCGGTCAGGTCCTGCGGCTGCGCTCCAACCTGATCGAGGTGGCGATCAGCGCGATGCTCGTACTCGGTGTGGGAGCGCTGGGCGCTGAGGCGGCCGCGTGGCAGCGGCTCACCGAGACGCTGGTGGGCGCGGCGGTGGGGATCGCGGTCAACCTGCTGTTCCCGCCGAAGGTGGCCAGCGACGACGCCGGCGGGGCGATCCAGGGGCTGGCGCACTCGCTCGGCGAGCTGCTGGACCGCGCCGGCGACGGGCTGGCGGAGCACGCGGCCGAGCATCGGCCGGTGGCCCCGGCGGCCCAAGCCTGGCTGGGCGAGGCGCGGCAGATCACGCACGACATGCCCGAGGTCGGAGCGGCGCTGCTGCACGCCGAGCAGGGCCGCCGGTTGAACGTACGCGCTGTCGGCACCCCGGATGTGGGTCCGGGGCTGCGGCAGGGGCTGGAGTCACTCGAGCACTGTGCGGTGACGATCCGCAGCATGTTCGGTGCGCTGGCCGACGCCACCGAGGACCCCGAGTGGCCGGACGACGAGAACACCGAACAGGTGTTGCTCGGGCTGGAGCTGACCTTCCGGGACGTCGCCGCCGCCGTGGAGGCGTTCGGGCAGCTGGTCCGGGACCAGGCCGACCCCGGCAAGCGGCTGACGTCGGCCGACGAGGAGCCGCTCCGCGACGCGCTGGAGCGGTTGCGCGAGGCCCGGGCCCGGCTGGAGGACCTGCTCACCCTGCTCAGCGCCCCGGTGCTGCTCCAACTGCACGGGGCGGTGCTCACCTCGGTCAAGCGGATCCTGCGCGAGCTCGATCTGGACGAGCGGATCCGGCGACAGCTGCGGTTGCTGCCGCCGCACCGGCGGCTGCCTCGGCCGGGCACGGTGGGATCCACCCACCGGCGAGCCACGCCGGCCCAGGAACCGCCGCGGATCACGGCACGGCAGGCCCAGGCCCGCCTCCCCGCGGACGTACCGGATGACGCCGAGACCCAGGTGCTGCCCACCGAGCCCCGCGAGAACCCACCCGGCCACCGGCGCACGGGCGATGCAGCGAGCCGGGAGCCGGACGAGTGACAGGAATCATATGGCCTGTCACTCCTGACCACGGGTAGGCTGTGCTGGTGTCTGAGCAGCGTCGTGGATTCCTCCTGGGTGTCGCTGCCTATGTGCTCTGGGGCGCCTTCCCGCTCTACTTCCCGCTGCTGAAGCCCGCCTCTGCCACCGAGATCCTGGCCCACCGGGTCGTGTGGTCGCTGGTCAGCGTGCTGGTGCTGGTACTGGTCGTCCGGCGCTGGTCGTCGCTGCGGCGGGTGCTGGCCAACCCGCGGGCACGCACGATGCTGCTGATCGCCGGTGTGGTGATCGGCGCCAACTGGTTCACCTACATCTGGGGCGTCAACAACGGCCACGTGGTGGAGGCCGCGCTCGGCTACTTCATCAACCCGCTGGTCACCGTGCTGATGGGCGTGCTGGTCCTCGGCGAGCGGTTGCGACGGGTGCAGTGGATGGCGCTCGGGGTCGCGTTCATCGCGGTGATCTGGCTGACCGTCGAGCACGGTCGACCGCCGTGGATCTCGCTGGTGCTCGCGTTCAGCTTCGGCACGTACGGGCTGGCGAAGAAGAAGGCCGCCTCCCCGGCGCTCGAGGGGCTGACCATCGAGACCGCGGTGCTGGCCCCGATCGCGCTCGGCTACCTGGTCTTCCTGCAGGCCGGCGGCGACTCGACGCTGACCACCGACGGGGCGCTGCACGTGCTGCTGCTGATCGCCACCGGCCTGGTCACGGTGATCCCGCTGCTGTGCTTCGGCGGCGCGGCGAACCGGATCTCGTTGTCCACGATCGGGCTGCTGCAGTACCTCGCGCCGATCCTGCAGTTCGCGATCGGGGTGCTGATCATGCACGAGCGGATGAGCACCGGACGGTGGGCAGGGTTCGTGCTGGTCTGGATCGCGCTGATCATGCTGACCGTCGAGTCGCTGCACCACCGCAAGCAGGTGCTGCGCCGCGCCTTCGAGCCGGAAGCCGCCGAGGCCGACCGGGCGGTGACGGCCGGGGCCGAGCGAACCGCGCTGCCCGCATCCGAGGGCAGCCGGGCCACGGCCGACCGCCCCGGCGACGCGGCACCCGGCGACGCGGCACCCGGCGACGCGGCACCCGGCGATGAGCCATCCGGCACGCTGCCGTCCGGGGAGCTGGAATCGGGGAGCCTGGCATCCCGGGACCGGGCCGCCGAGAACATCTCCGAGAACATGACCCCCGAGGCGGCCAACGCATCGCCCGGCGCCGCGGCGCCGCACGCAGCGCGCGAGTGCTCGTCCGTGGAGCCGCGTGGCCGTCGCCTCGTCGCCCGCCGTGGAACGGCCGCCGCGGCCCGACATCGGCGCTGAGCACTCCCGCCGCCCAGCGTGGCGCGTTCCGGCGGCGCGACCGCCCAGCGTGGCGCGTTGCGGCTGCCCGACCGCCCAGCGTGGCGCGTTCCGGCTGGATTCCGGGCCTCAAAGTGCTGTCCAACGCGCCACGCTGCCCCGACCACCCGGCGTACCCGAGCCCGGGGTCGGCGCGAAACCGGTGTACCCGAGCGCGGGGTCGGCGCGAAACCGGTGTACCCGAGCGCGGGGTCGGCGCGAAGCAGGTGTACCCAAGCGCGGGGTCGGCGCGAAGCGGGTGTACCCGAGCGCGGGGTCGGCGCGAAGCGGGTGTACCCGAGCGCGGGGTCGGCGCGAAGGGGGCGGGTCGCGGCTCCCGACGCA
>CAZNCE010000173.1:5304-7409 GCA_964571285.1 uncultured Nocardioidaceae bacterium
TCGCGGCTCCCGACGCAGGCCCGGATTACGCGGTCCGGGTGACCACCAAATCGCACAGTCCGGACAACGCGTCGCGGGCCGGGCACGACGGCAGCGCAGACAGCAGCGCCCGCGCGGCGTCTGACCGGCGGGTCACCTCGGCCCGGGCCTCGTCCAGCGCGGAGTGCTGCCGCAGCAGCGTCAGCGCCTCGGCCACCTCCTCGTCGTCGGACAGCGGGCGGGACAAAAGCTCCAGCAACCGCTCGTCAGCGGGCCCGGTGGAGCGTTGGACCAGCAGCGTCGGCAGCGTCGGCACGCCCTCGCGCAGGTCGGTGCCGGGAGTCTTGCCCGACTCACCGGTCTCCGACGCGATGTCGATGACGTCGTCGGACAGCTGGAACGCCTCGCCGATCCGCTCGCCGAAGTCGGTCAGCACCTCGACCGTGTTCTTGTCAGCACCCGACAGCAGCGCACCGTAGCGCGCCGAGGTGGCGATCAGCGCACCGGTCTTGTCCGCCACCACGCGCAGGTAGTGGTCCAGCGTCGACTGGCCGGGCTGCGGGCCGACGGTCTCCCGCACCTGGCCCTCCACCAGCCGCGCGAACGTGCGCGCCTGGATCAGCACCGCCTCCGGTCCGAGGTCGGCGATCACCTCGGACGCCTTCGCGAACAGGAAGTCACCGGTGAGGATCGCGACGGTGTTGTCCCAGCGGGCGTTCGCGCTGTCGGCTCCCCGCCGCAGCTGCGCCTCGTCCATCACGTCGTCGTGGTACAGCGACGCCAGATGGGTCAGCTCGACCCCCACCGCCGCGGGCAGCACCGCCTCGACCGTCGGGTCGCCGAACTCCGCGGTGAGCAGCACCAGCATCGGGCGGAACCGCTTGCCACCGGCCTTGATCAGGTGCATCGCGGCCTCGGTCACGAACGGCGCGTCACTGACCGCCGAGTCGGCGAGCCGCCGCTCCACCTCCTCCAGGCCGGCGCGCAGCCGTGCCTCCAGCGCCGGGTCGACTTCGGTGGTCAACCCGGTGCTGCTCACGGTGCGCTCCTGCATGTCATCGGTACGGTTCCCGGTGCGGCCTGACGTGGTACGTCAGCGGATGAACTGCCCGGCCGTGCTGGCCAGATCCAGCAGCGGTCCGGGCACGATCCCCAAGAGCACCGTAACCCCGACGCCGACCGCGATCGCACCGACGGTCAATACGCTCGGCATCGCCACCGTGGGACCGGTGCCCACGGGCTCGGAGAAGAACATCAGGATGATCACCCGCAGGTACGCGAACGCGGCGATGATGCTGGCCACCACGGCGATCAGCACCAGGATGATCCCGCCCCCGGCCCAGGCCGAGGTGAACACCACCCACTTGCCGACGAACCCGCTGGTCAGCGGCAGACCCAGGAAGGCCAGCATGAAGATCGCCATCAGCCCGGCGAGCACCGGCGACTCCTTGCCGAGCCCGGCCCACCGCGACAGGTGCGTGGTCTCGCCGCCGGAGTCCCGCACCACGGTGACGACGGCGAATGCGCCCAGGGTCGCGAAGCCGTACATCGCGAGGTAGAACAGCACGCTCTGCAGGCTGGTGACGCCCTCCCCCATGTCGGCCGCGGTCATCGCGCCAACGAAGCCGACCAGTACGAAGCCGGCGTGGGTGACCGAGGAGTACGCCAGCAGCCGCTTGATGTCGGTCTGGGTCAGCGACAGCACGGCGCCGATCAGCATCGTCAGGATGGCGGCCACCCAGATCATCGGCTGCCAGTCCCAGCGCATCCCGCCGAAGGCCACGTAGAACACCCGCAGCAGGGCGCCGAACGCGGCGATCTTGGTGCAGGAGGCCATGAACCCGGTCACCGCGGTGGGGGCGCCGGTGTAGACGTCCGGCACCCAGTTGTGGAACGGCGCGGCGCCGATCTTGAACAGCAGGCCCACCGACATCAGCCCGATGCCGATCAGCAGCAGGGTGTTGCCGGACTCCCGGCTGGCGATCGCGGTGTCGATCCCGGCCAGCGTGAAGCTGCCCGAGTAGCCGTACACCCAGGCGATCCCGAACAGGAAGAACGCCGAGGAGAACGCGCCGAGCAGGAAGTACTTGACCGCGGCCTCCTGCGAGAACAGGCGACGGCGTCGG
>CAZNCE010000174.1:0-1777 GCA_964571285.1 uncultured Nocardioidaceae bacterium
GGGCCGCCGGGGGGCACGTCTTTCACCAGATCGTGAAACACGAGAGGGCCACCCCCCGGAACAGGGCAAATCGCCGAACACCTGCGCGCCCAGCCCGGCGCGGCGCACACTGGCGGTCACGACATGGCGATTTGGGGGAGTCGAAATGTCGATCTCGTCGATGTCCGAACTGGCGGCCACCAGGAACCTGCGAGCGCCCACGCGGGCCGATGTCGGGAGCGCCGCCCACAACACCGAGGCAGGGGTCCAGCCGGCCGGCTTGACCGACCTGTTGGCCAAGACCCTGCCGGTCGGGCTGATCACCGGCTACACCGCGTTCATCGCCGTGGTGGCCGAGCTGACCGCACCGACCCGTCTGGAGCCGATGCCGGACCAACTGCTCTGGCTGCGCTGGTCCGGCTTCGCCCTGCTGGTGCTGGCCGCGAGCACGCTGACCTACCAGTCGTATCGCAACAAGGTCGGCACCGGTCAGCGATTCCCGCTCCTGGAGGTCAGCGCGGTGAGCGTCGCCGCCGGATCGTGGGGGCTGGCCATTCCGTCGTCGCCGCTGCTCACGTCGATCGCCGACCAGCGGACGGCCGTGGGCGCGCTGGCGCTGATCGCGTTCGTCGGTGTGGTGGTCAACACCATGCTGGCCAACCAGATGCGGTCCGCCGACCACCACGGGGCCGCCCCGGTGCTCAGCCCCGGGTGAGCGGTGCTCAGGGCCGCAGCAGCGGCTTGATCGACCGGCGTTCGTCCATCGCCCGATAGGCCTCGGCCACGTCGTCGAGACCGAACTCCACGTCGAAGACCGCGCCGGGCCGGAGCGCGCCGCTCCACACATCGGCCAGCAGCTCCGGCAGGTACGCGCGGGCGGGCGCCACTCCGCCGGCGACCCCGATGTTGGCGCGGAACAGCGGCTCGATCGGCAGTTCCGCGCCTCCGTTGGGCACTCCGACGTATCCGACCCGGCCGCCCGGACGTGCCGCCGCGATGGCCTGCTGCATGGACTCCTTGGTGCCGACGCACTCGAGTACGCAGTCGGTGCCGACGCCGTCGCACAACTCTCGGACGACGGCCGCCCCCTCGTCGCCGCGTTCGGCCACCAGGTCGGTGGCGCCGAACTCGGTCGCGAGCCGGCGTCGGTCCTCGTGCCGCGACATCGCGATGATGCGCTCCGCGCCGAGCCGGCGGGCGGCCAGCACACCGCACAACCCGACCGCGCCGTCCCCGACGACCGTCACCGTGCGCCCGGGGCCCACCCCGGCGGCCAGGCAGGCATGGTGGCCGGTGCCCATCACGTCGGACAGCGCCAGCAACTCGGGCACCAGCGCCTCGTCCGGGGGTTCCGGCGTCGTGACCAGGGTGCCGTCGGCCATCGGCACCCGAACCGCCTCGCCCTGGCCGGCGTCGATCTGCCCACCGTGCTCGTCACGCCCACCCCATGACGCCCGGTGCAGGCAGGACGGGTGCACACGGTTCCGGCAGTTCACGCAGGTGTTGTCGCTCAAGGTGAACGGCGCGATCACGAACTGCCCGGGCCGCAGGGTGGCGACCTGCGAGCCCACCTCCTCCACCACACCGACGAACTCGTGCCCGATCCGTCTCGGCTCCGGGGTAGCGGTGAAACCGCGGTACGGCCACAGGTCCGACCCGCAGACGCACGCCGCTGTCACCCGGACCAGGGCATCGGTCGGCTGCACGATCTCGGGGTCGGGCACCTGTTCCAGGCGGATGTCGCGGGGTCCGTGGATCATGGTTGCGCGCATGACCTCTCACGCTACCCAGCGCTGCC
>CAZNCE010000174.1:1877-7382 GCA_964571285.1 uncultured Nocardioidaceae bacterium
CGCGCATCCGACCAGGGTCAGCGCACGCTGCGCCGGTCGTCCGGGTGCCGCACGGTCAGGCCGGCACGATCGAGGTGCTCCAGCAGGGGTACGGCGACGCGCCGCGTGGTCGCCAGGGCGGACCGAGCCTGGCTGAGCGTGAACGGTTGGGGCAGGGCGGCGAGCCGGGCGGCGGCCGTCCGGTCCGCCCCCGGCAGCAGCACGATGGAGTCGGCGAGGCGGAGCAGGCTGCCGGACTTGGCGGCCGCGGCCAGCGCGGACCGGTCCAGGCCGAGTTCGGCGAGCCGGTTGGCGTCCGGGGCCGCGAACGGGTGGTCGCGGAGCTCGGCCGACAACTGTTCGACCGCCCTGGCGACGCCTGCGGGAAGCGCTGGTCGTGCACCCGCATGGATCCGGCCGGCGGCCTGCTGCAGGGGTGGGCACACGAGCCGGCGGACGAGGGCCGGGTCCGGCAGGCGCAGCGCCTGCACGGCGGTCGCCGTGGGCAAGCCCGGCTCCAGCGGATGCAGTCGGTCGTACTCGTCGACCAGCTCGCGCAGCCGTACCCGCAACTGCTGGGCATGTCCGGGATCGAGCAGCCACTCGGATCGTCTGTCGGGCTCGGATACCTCGACCCCGAGTTGCCGCAGGGTCGCGGCACGCACAATCCCGCGTCGGCGCAACTCCCCCGGCACGTCCGAGGTGGCGGACCCGTCGGCCAACACCTCGACCAACTCGGCGGCCCGATGGCGCGCGGCGCCGCGCCGACGCAGCGGCGGCGGCAGCGGATCCAGGATCAGCGCCCCCCACAGCCGCCGGCTGCCCGGGTCGCGCAGCAGCGTCCGGTCGCCGATCCGCAACGGCACCGGCTCGGCCAGGGACAGCCGGACATGCCGGTCGTCCAGGGTGCGCACTCGGACCGGGACCGCCGCGGACCCGATGTGCAACACGGCCTGCCGCGGCACCGCGCCGCCGCCTGCCGCCGACCCGGCGGGGCCTCGCGAGGTAGGGGAGAACGCGGCCGTCCGCAGCCGGACGTCCGCGGTGCGCGTCGGCAGCCAGGCCCCGGGGCTCACGATCGCGGCGCCACGGGCGAGGTCACCCGGCGGGTTGCCCCCGACGTTGATCGCCACCCGCGCCACTCCGGTCACCTCGTCCGCCGTCCGGCCGAGGGACTCCAGACCGCGGACGCGCAGCCGGTCCGTGCCGACCGCGAGGGTGTCACCGGTGCGGATCCGGCCGGCGGGCAGCGTGCCGGTGACCACGGTGCCAGCGCCGCGCACGTGGAAGCGCCGGTCCACCCACAGCCGCACGTCCGCCTGCGGGTCGGGTGTCGGCAGGGTGGCGCACATCCGCGCCAGCGCGTCGCGCAGTTCGTCCAGGCCCTGACCGGTTGCCCCGCTGACGTGGATGACCGGGGCGCCGCCCAGCGTCGTACCCGCGAGCTCGCGTCGGGTGCGCTCGGCGGCCTCGGTGGGATCGGCGAGGTCGCTGCGGGTGACGGCGACCACCGCATGCCGCACACCGAGCGCGTCCAATGCCGCCAGGTGCTCCGCTGACTGCGGCATCCACGGGTCGTCGGCGGCGACCACGAACAGCACCGCGGGCACCGGTCCCATGCCGGCCAGGGTCGTGGCGAGGAAGCGCTCGTGCCCCGGCACGTCGACGAACGCGACGTCGCCGACGCCTTCCAACTCGACCCAGCAGTAGCCGAGCTCGATGGACAGGCCCCGGTCGTGCTCGGCGGGCAGCCGGTCCGGGTCGGCGCCGGTCAGCGCGCGCACCAGGGTGGACTTGCCGTGGTCGACGTGACCGGCTGTGGCGATCACGTGCATGTCAGCCGCCGGTCTCGAACCGGTCCTTGGCCGCCGCCCGTACGGCGTCGGTGAGCGCGCCGTCCCGGTCGGGCGGCACCGCGAACAGGTCGAGCAGCAGCCGGTCGTGCTCGATCCGGCCGACGACCGGAACCGCGCCGGTGCGCAGCGGTTCGGTCAACGCTGGGGGTACGGCCACGGCCGCGCTCGGCAGCCGTACTCCTGGGGCACCGCCACCGCCGACTGCGGCCGTGGTGCGGACCGCGTCGGCGTCGGTCACGCCGGCCAGGTCGCGGGCGATCGCCTCGGCCCGGTGCCACAGCGCCTCCTCGCGGGTGTCGAGCGCGGTGTGCACCGGCGGGGCCGGACCGGTCAGCGTTGCCTCCAGCGCGGCCAGGGTCAGCTTGTCGACCCGTACCGCGCGCGCGAACGGGTGCCGCCGGAGTCGATGGACCAGCTCCGCCTGGCCGAGGAGCAGGCCGCACTGCGGCCCGCCGAGCAGCTTGTCGCCGGACGCGGTGACCAGCGCGGCCCCGGCCCGCAGGGACGCCGCGGCGCTCGGCTCGTCGGGCAGCCGTGGGTGGGGCCTCAGCAGCCCGGAGCCGATGTCCGCGACCACGGGAACGGGCAGCGCCGCCAGTTCGGCGACACCGACCGAGGAGGTGAAGCCGGACACCACGAAGTTCGACGGATGCACCTTGAGCACGAACGCCGTATCGACGTCTATGGCGGACTGGTAGTCGGACAGCCGCACCCGGTTGGTCGTACCGACCTCCTTGAGCCGGGCGCCGACCGACTCGAGCAGTTCGGGGATGCGGAACCCGTCGCCGATCTCCACCAGCTCGCCGCGGGCGACCACGATGTCGCGGCCGGCGGCCAGTGCCAGCGCGGTGAGTGCCAGCGCCGCCGCCCCGTTGTTGACCACGTGCACTCCGCCGGCATCCGGGACCGCGGCCGCCAGCGCCTGCATGGCGCCGCGCCCACGGCGTCCGCGTCGCCCGGTCGACAGGTCCAGCTCGACGTCGGTCGGCCCGGCCGCGGTGACGAGGGCGTCGACCGCGGCCTGCGACAGCGGGGCCCGGCCCAGGTTGGTGTGCACGAGGATGCCGGTTGCGTTGAGCACCGGGCGAAGGCTGGTCGCCTGCTCGGGCAGCAGCGCGAGCGCGGTGTCGGCGACGGCTTCGGGGGCGATGTCGCCGTCCCGGCACTGTTGCTGGGCCCCGGCGACGGCCCGCTTGACGATCCGCTCGCCCAGCCGCTCGGCTGCTTGCCGGAGGCGGGCGTCGGCCAGCACCTGGTCCGTCCGCGGCGTCCGCCGGCGCTGGTCCATGCCCGGTCCTTCCACCGATCACCGTCCACCCGACCCACCCGCTTCCGG
Organism: uncultured Nocardioidaceae bacterium; assembly: GCA_964571285.1. Lineage (GTDB taxonomy): Bacteria > Actinomycetota > Actinomycetes > Propionibacteriales > Nocardioidaceae > CAZNCE01. Next base: position 5,049 of record CAZNCE010000174.1, read on the forward strand.
GCGGCCGCACTTTTCGTCACGGTGCGTCCCCGTGACCAATCAGGTTCGTAGCAGCGCCGCCCGGTGGCACCGGCTGGCGGAGGCGGACGGGAATCGAACCCGCCTGGCCGAGATGCTCGGCCACAACGGCTTTGAAGGCCGCGCCCATCACCAGACGAGGTACGCCTCCGCAGCCGACTCTAGATCAGCGCTCCACGTCGTACCCACTGGGCGTGGCTGCCACGAAAAGGGTTCGTCGCGGTGCATCCCCGTGACGACAGGTTCGTCGCGGTGTGTCCCAGGACGAAGGCCGGCCCGGCCCGGACGCGGTCAGCGGGCGAGCACGAACGCGCCCCAGCCCAGGTATTCGCGCTGGTAGCGGGTGTAGCGCACGGGGTCACTGGTGAGCTCCGCTCGCATCGACGGGGCCAGCTCGTCGTCGGGGTTGTCGGCAAGCCACCGCCAGACATTCAGCCACTGGGCCGCGCGGTACCGGTCCCAGCTGCCCTGGTCGGCGAGCACCATCTCGACCGGCTGCCAGCCGAGCGCAAGGAACTGCTCCATCAGCTCCGACAGTTCCAGCAGGTCGTCCCGCGACGTCATCTGCGACCCGGTGACCGCCTCGTCGTCGGGTGGCAGCACCCGCCAGTACGGATGACCGACCACCGCCAGCCCGCCGGGTCGGAGGCTGGCCGCGAGCAGTTCCAGGGTGCCGGGCACCCCGTCCCCGATCCAGGTGGCACCGAGGCAGCAGGCCAGGTCGACCGGCTCCTCCGCGACGTACCCGGTGGCGTCGGCGTGCACGAACCGAACCCGGTCGGCGACACCGAGCTCGGCCGCGCGCCGGTGGGCGCCCTCCAGGAACACCGTGCTGATGTCCAGCCCCAGACCTGTCGCGTCGTGGTCGCGGGCCCAGGTGCACAGCAGCTCACCGCGTCCGCAGGCCAGATCGAGGATCCGGGTGCCGGGTGGCATCCCGATCGCCCGGCCCAGCATCGCCAGCTGCTCCGGCGTGATCGGGTTGATCACCCGATGGCTGCTCTCCCGGATGGTGTGTTCGCGTGCGAGGTCGGGCACGCCGGGAAACCTACGCGGACGTCACAGGAGCGCTCAAGCGCAGGTGGGCCCGGTCGGGACAGCCAGCGCCGCAAGTCTTGACCGCTCACGGGGAAGTTCTGGCTTCTCACGGGGAAGTTTTGGCTTCTCACGGATGGGGGCGGCGGCGCGGACCCGGGGGCGGGCGGATTCACCGCAGCCGTACTCTCAGCTTGGAGCCCACCGGAGGCACCCACAGGAGGTAACCGACAGGAGGCAACATGGCAACCAAACCGCCCGTACCGCCTTTCACCCGGGAGACCGCGATCCAGAAGATCCGCGGCGCCGAGGACGCGTGGAACCGCCAGCAGCCCGAGCAGGTCGCCCTCGCCTACACCGAGGACTCCTGGTGGCGGAACCGCAACACCTTCGTCCAGGGTCGCGACCAGATCATCGCCTTCCTGCAGCAGAAGTGGGAACGCGAGCTCAACTACCGGCTGATCAAGGAGCTGTGGGCGTTCACCGACGACCGGATCGCGGTGCGCTACTGCTACGAGTCGCAGTCCCGCGAGGGGCAGTGGTACCGCTCCTACGGCAACGAGAACTGGCAGTTCGACAGCTCGGGGCTGATGCGCTGGCGGCACTCGAGCATCAACGACCTCGAGATCGACGAGTCCGAGCGCAAGTTCCACTGGGAGTTCAAGACCCCCCGCCCCGCCGACCATCCGGGACTCACCGAACTCGGTCTTTGAGCCACCGCGCGACTCCTGTCCCTTTGACATCCGCTGGGCTAGCCTCGGGACATGGCTGAGCCGTCGCGCCCCGGTAGCTGGCCCGTCTTCCGCCAACTGCGGGGAAAGGACCGGCTCGGCCGGGGCAAGGCGTCGATGTCGACGCGGTCGGAGCGGCTCAAGGGACGGATCGCGGACGCCGACTCGGTGGTGCGGTCCGTCTGCCCCTACTGCGCCGTCGGCTGCGGACAGAACGTGTACGTCAAGGACGGCCGGGTGATCCAGGTCGAGGGCGACCCGGAGAGCCCGGTGTCGCGCGGCCGACTGTGCCCCAAGGGCAGCGCGACCAAGCAGCTGGTGACCTCGCCCGGCCGGGTCACCAAGGTCCGCTACCGCCGGCCCAACGGCACGGAGTGGGAGGACCTCGACCTCGACGTGGCGATGGACATGATCGCCGACCGGGTGATCAAGACCCGCAAGCAGTTCTGGCAGTGGGACCTCGACGACGGCCGCCGCGTGCGGCGCACCCTCGGCATCGCCAGCCTCGGAGGAGCGACCCTCGACAACGAGGAGAACTACCTCATGAAGA
>CAZNCE010000175.1:0-7363 GCA_964571285.1 uncultured Nocardioidaceae bacterium
AATGTGCCCATGACGTAGCCCGCCGTGTTCCTGTTGGGCGCGCACTCCCGAGGCGAGACCCTCTCGGTCGCGTTCGCGGGCGAGGGCCAGCACCAGGACGCCGGCGCCAAGATGGTGCACTGCGCTCCGCACACCTCGTCGTCGATCATCTCCAAGTCGGTTGCCCGGGGTGGTGGCCGGACCTCGTACCGGGGCCTGATCGAGGTGCAGGACGGCGCCCACCACTCGGCCTCGATCGTGAAGTGCGACGCGCTGCTGGTCGACCAGATCAGTCGCTCCGACACCTACCCCTACGTCGACGTCCGTGAGGACGACGTCGCGATGGCGCACGAGGCCACGGTCTCCAAGGTGAGCGACGACCAGTTGTTCTACCTGATGAGCCGCGGGATGGAGGAGGACGACGCCATGGCGATGATCGTGCGCGGCTTCGTCGAGCCGATCGCGCGGGAGCTGCCGATGGAGTACGCCCTCGAGCTCAACCGGCTGATCGAGCTGCAAATGGAGGGTGCGGTCGGGTGAGTTCTCCTGGTGCTTCGTCGGTAACAGGGGCGGCGTCTACCACCCGCTTCGCTGCGCTCCGCGGTGGCCAGTCCCAACCACGACGCCGCCCCTGCCACCGACTCAGGTGAGGGCGCCCGCGTAGCCGGCGATGATCGGTGCCGACGCGCCCCAAACCGGATCCAGGGAGCACCAGAGGACGCAGAAACCGGCCCCGAGCACTGACTAGACGAGGCCTAGCACTTGGGAAGCAGGGGCCTCGCACTGAGAAGCAGACCGTGTGTAGTGACGAGCAGAAAGCCTGAGGACGTGACTGTTACTGAGACCAAGCGCGACGACGCCGGCCGTGATGGTGCGGGGAGCGTGGCGTCGGCGCTCGAGGTGGACAAGGTCGCCAGCCACCTGCACCCGGAGGGGTCGTTCGAGGTGGCCGACCATCCGGTGCCGACCGGCCGCGAGGAGATCTGGCGGTTCACGCCGCTGAAGCGGCTGCGTGACCTGCACAAGGAGGCGCCGCTGGGCACCGGGACCACCGCGGTCGAGGTGAAGGCTGCCGAGGGCGTCAGCGTGACCGAGGTGGCGCCCGGGGACGACCTGGTGGGGTCCAGCGGCTATGTGCCGGTCGACCGGGTCAGTGCCCGGGCCTGGCGGGCCGCGCAGCGCGTGACCGTGGTGTCGATCCCGGCGGACGCCGAGATCGACGGTGCCACCGAGATCAGCCGGCACGGCGAGTCGATGGAGTCCGCGTCCGCCGAGCACACGGTGATCGTGGCCGGGCCGCACAGCGAGGCGACCGTGGTGCTGCGGTTCGACGGCTCAGCGGTGCTGGCCGAGAACGTCGAGATCGTGGTCGGCGACGGTGCCCGGCTGACCGTGGTCTCGGTGCAGGACTGGGACGACGACGCGGTGCATCACAGCACCCAGCACGCGAAGGTGGGCCGCGACGCCCTGCTCCGCCACATCGCGGTGTCGTTCGGCGGCGACCTGGTGCGGCTCAACGCCTCCCTGGACTACGACGGCCCCGGCGGCGAGGCCGAACTGCTCGGCCTGTACTTCGCGGACGCGGGCCAGCACCTGGAGCACCGGCTGTTCGTCGACCACAACGCGCCGCACACCAAGAGCCACGTCGACTACAAGGGCGCGCTGCAGGGCAAGGGCGCGCACACGGTCTGGATCGGCGACGTGCTGATCCGCAAGATCGCCGAAGGCATCGAGACCTACGAGTCCAACCGCAACCTGGTGCTCACCGACGGCTGCCAGGCCGACTCGGTGCCCAACCTGGAGATCGAGACCGGCGAGATCCTCGGCGCCGGGCACGCCTCCACCACTGGCCGGTTCGACGACGAGCAGCTGTTCTACCTCCGCTCCCGCGGGGTGCCCGAGGACGAGGCACGCCGCCTGGTCGTGCACGGCTTCTTCGCCGACCTGATCCGCCGGATCGGCGTACCGGAGTTGGAGGAGGGCCTGCTGGCCGCGGTTGAGACCGAGCTGGCCCACTCGGTGGGAGCGGCGTCATGAGCGACGGCACCGTTGCGGCGACGCTGGACCAGATCCCCGACGAGGATGCGCTCGCGGTCGAGGTCGACGGCGTGGAGGTCGCGTTGGTCCGCAACGGTGACGAGGTGTTCGCGATCCGCGACGAGTGCTCGCACGGTCAGGTGGCGCTGTCCGAGGGGATCGTCGAGGACTGCGAGATCGAGTGCTGGCTGCACGGCTCGCGCTTCGACCTGCGCACCGGGAAGCCGCTGTGCCTGCCCGCCACCGAGCCGGTCGCCATCTACCCCTGCCGCGTCGACGGGGACGCGGTGTACGTCGACGTGCACCACCCGCTGAACGAAGTGGCGAGCTGACGACCCGTCCCGCGTCACCCGCCGACAGCCCACAACCCCACAACCCAAGACCAGAAGACCGAAGCAGCAGACCGAAGACGGAGTCCTATCACTCATGGCAACACTCGAGATCCGCGACCTGCACGTGTCGGTGGACACCGACGCCGGCGCCAAGGAGATCCTGCGCGGTGTCGACCTGACCGTCCAATCCGGCGAGACCCACGCCATCATGGGGCCGAACGGCTCCGGCAAGTCCACGCTGGCCTACTCCATCGCCGGACACCCCAAGTACAACGTCACCGGTGGCACGGTCACGCTGGACGGGCAGGACGTGCTGTCGATGACCGTGGACGCGCGGGCCCGGGCCGGCCTGTTCCTGGCCATGCAGTACCCCGTCGAGGTCCCCGGTGTGTCCGTGTCCAATTTCTTGCGCACCGCCAAGACCGCGCTCGACGGCGAGGCGCCCAAGCTGCGTACCTGGGCCAAGGACGTCAACAGCGCGATGGAGCGGATGGCGATGGATCCCGCCTTCGCGCAGCGCAACGTCAACGAGGGCTTCTCCGGCGGGGAGAAGAAGCGGCACGAGATCATGCAGCTGGAGCTGCTGAACCCCAAGTTCGCGATCCTCGACGAGACCGACTCCGGTCTGGACATCGACGCGCTCAAGGTGGTCGCCCAGGGCGTCAACCGGTTCCGCGAGCAGGGGGACCGCGGGGTGCTGCTGATCACGCACTACACCCGGATCCTGCGCTACATCACCCCTGACTTCGTGCACGTGTTCGTCGCCGGCCGGGTCGCCGAGGAGGGCGGTCCGGAGCTGGCCGAGCAGCTCGAGGCCGAGGGCTACGACAAGTACGTGAAGGCTGCGGCTGCCTCGTGACCCTCGCCGGCTACGACGTCGACAAGGTTCGGGAGGACTTCCCGATCCTGTCGACGCGGCTGGCCCACGACCGCCCGCTGGTCTACCTGGACAGCGCCAACACCTCGCAGAAGCCGCGGCAGGTGCTGGAGGCGGTGGACCGGCACTACCGGGAGCGCAACTCCAACGTCGGCCGGGCAGTGCACCAGCTGGGCGATGCCGCCACTGCGGCGTACGAGGGAGCCCGGGCGAACGTGGCCCGGTTCATCGGCGCCGCCGAGCCGGCCGAGGTGGTGTTCACCAAGAACGCCACGGAGTCGCTCAACCTGGTCGCCAACGTGCTGGCCTGGGCCGACGGCGAGCATCGGGTCGGGCCCACCGACGAGGTGGTGATCTCCGAGATGGAGCACCACTCCAACATCGTGCCCTGGCAGCTGCTCACCGAGCGGACCGGAGCCCGGCTGCGCTGGTTCGGGCTCACCGACGAGGGCCGCCTGGACCTGTCCGAAGCCGACCGGCTGCTCACCGAACGCACCAAGGTGCTGGCTGTGACCTGGGTCTCCAACATGCTCGGCACCGTCAATCCCGTCGCCGACCTGGTGCGCCGGGCACGTGCGGTGGGTGCGCTGACCGTCGTGGACGCGTCCCAGGCGGTGCCGCAGCTGCCGGTGGACGTGGCCGGCCTCGGCGCCGACCTCGTGGCGTTCACCGGGCACAAGATGCTCGGGCCGACCGGCATCGGCGTGCTGTGGGGCCGCCGGGAGCTGCTGGCGGAGCTGCCGCCGTTCCTCGGTGGCGGGTCGATGATCGAGACCGTTCGCATGGAGGGATCCACCTGGGCCCCGCCGCCGGCGAAGTACGAGGCGGGGACGCCGCCGATCGCCCAGGCCATCGGGCTCGGCGCCGCGGTGGACTACCTGAGCGCCCTGGGCATGGACGCCGTGGCCGCGCACGAGCAGCGGATCACCGAGTACGCGTTGGCCCGGCTCGCCGAGGTCGACGGGCTGCGGATCCTCGGGCCGCCGACCGCGCAGGACCGGGGCGGCGCGGTGAGCTTCGACCTGGCCGGCGTGCACCCGCACGACGTCAGCCAGGTGCTCGACTCGCTCGGGATCGCGGTTCGCGCCGGCCACCATTGCGCCAAGCCCGCCCATCGGCGCTACGGCGTGGCGGCCTCGACCCGCGCGTCGTTCTACCTCTACACCACCGAGTCCGAGGTGGACGCGCTGGTGGACGGGTTGCAGTACACCAAGAAGTTCTTCGGGGTGGCCTGATGGATCTGGATGCGCTGTACCAGGACATCATCCTGGACCACTACAAGAACCCGCAGTACGCCGGTCTGCGGGAGCCGTACGACGCCGAGGTCGTGCATGTGAATCCCACCTGCGGTGACGAGGTGACCCTGCGGGTGCACCTGGACGGTGATCGCGTCGCCGACGTGTCCTACGACGCGATCGGCTGTTCGATCTCGCAGGCGTCGGCATCGGTGATGGCCGGCCTGGTGATCGGCCGGCCCGTAGACGAGGCGGCCGCCTTGGAGCAGGAGTTCCTCGCGCTGATGCAGTCCAAGGGCAAGCAGCAGCCGGACGAGGATCGGTTGCAGGACGCGGTGGCGTTCGCGGGGGTGGCCAAGTTCCCCAGCCGGATCAAATGCGCGCTGCTGTCCTGGATGGCGTTGACCGACGCGATGGCCCGGGCGGGATACGGGGGGCCGGAGCCACGCCCCACGGCACAACCTGCCGACCACCGCCAATCCGCCGCCTCGGAGGGGGTTGCGGATTCCGGCGGCGGTGAGACCCTGGAAAAGCGTTGATAACAAGGAGAGTGCAGACGATGACCGACCTTCCTGAGGTGGATCTGAGCAGCGACCAGACGGTGACCGTCGACGACGTCACCGAGGCGCTCAAGGACGTGGTCGACCCCGAGCTCGGCATCAACGTGGTGGATCTCGGCCTGGTCTACGGCGTGCACGTCGAGGAGGACCAGAGCGCCGTGGTGGACATGACCCTGACCTCGGCGGCCTGCCCACTCACCGATGTGATCGAGGACCAGACGCGGCAGGCGCTGGAGGGCGTGGTGAACGGGTTCACCATCAACTGGGTCTGGATGCCGCCGTGGGGCCCCGACAAGATCACCGACGACGGCCGCGAGATGCTGCGCGCCCTCGGCTTCAACGTCTGAGGTGACCGCCGGCCCGGGCGGCCCCACGCGCCGGGTGTGGGTGCAGCCGGAGCGGCTGTCCGGGTGGCTGCAGCGGTTCTCCGATCGGCACGGCGAGGCGGTCGTTTCGGTGCAGCCGGAGCGGGTCGCATTCGCCGCGGCGGACGGCTCCACCGCTGCCGTGGCCGTGCCGTTCCCGCCGCTGCCGGTGGGCGGTGACCCGGTCGAGGCATTGATCCGGCACGCCACGAAACCGCGGCTGCTGGGCGTGCTGCTGGTGCGTCGCGGCGGCTACGCCGTCGGTGTCCTGCGCGGCCCCGACTTGATGACCAGCAAGGTGGGCTCCCGTCATGTGCAAGGCAAGACGAAGGCCGGTGGCTGGTCGCAGCAGCGGTTCGCGCGCCGACGTGCCAACCAGGCCGACGCGGCGTTCGCCGCGGCGGCGGATACCGCGGTCGGCTTCTTCGCCGAGTGGCTGGACCGCCTGGACGGGATGGTGCTCGGCGGCGACCGGGCGGCGCTGACCGCGGTGCTGGCCGATGACCGGCTGGCCGCGCTGGCCGAGCTGCCGGTCACTCGCCGGCTGGCCGTACCCGATCCGCGGCTGCGGGTGCTGCGCGCCGAGGCTCCCAAGGGCCGCGCCGTCGCCGTCGACGTACACGACGTGCAGCAGGACTGAGCACACCCGGGTAGCCGACCTGCCCCTTGGCCTCAAGATCCGACGGCTAGCTCCGACGAGTTCCCGGCCACAGCACGCTCACGGACCGATCCCGCCGTCGGATCCTGACGTCGGATCTTGAGGTGGGCGGGCTCTGGGGCGTCACGCTGGGCCTCCACGCTGGGCCTCCACGCTGGGCCTCCACGCTGGGCGCACTGGTTCGCCCTCCGGCTGTCCGCCCGGCTGGTGGGCGCGGGTACGATCCGCCGGCTGCGTCCTGGTCATCGCGCTCGCGATCACGCTGCTCAAGAACGCCCTGGCCGGACACTGACCCGACCGCGGCAGCTTGCGGGGATTCGCTCAGCCCAGATGCCCCACGGTAAACGCGAGTGCGAAGCCCACGGTGGCGATCAGCCCGGTGTAGAGCTGTGCGCGCTCGAACGCCTCCGGGACCATCGTGTCGGTGACCATCGCCAGGATGGCGCCCGCGGCGATCGCGGTGATGACGGCGATGGTGCCCGGCGCGGCGCCCTCAAGCAGCAGGCAGCCGAGCAGCCCCGCCAGACCGCTGGCGACGGCGATCCCACCCCAGACCCCGAACACGTACCGCGCGCTGCGGCCGCTGCGCTTCATCCCGGCGGCGCTGGACAGTCCCTCGGGCAGGTTGGAGATGAAGATCGCCGCCAGGACGGCCACGCCGACCCCGCCTCCGTCCAGCAGCGACAGCCCGAGGACGACCGACTCGGGGATGCCGTCCAGCAGCGCACCGACGGCGATCGCCGTACCCGAGCCGGGCTGCTCCCGCTCCGAGGGTTGCTGGTCCTGGGAGCGCTTCCGGTGCCGTGCACCGCCCCGGGCCAGCCCGAGGTTGGCGCCGACGTAGATCACCGCGCCGGCGAGGAACCCGATGATCGTCGGAGGCAGCCCGCCGGCCCGCTCGGCCTCGTCCAGCAGGTCGAAGGCGAGCGCCGAGATCAGCACCCCGGCGCCGAAGGCCATCACTGCCGCGACCACCCGCTGCGGCACCCGGACGTACCAGGCCACCAGCGCGCCGAGCACCAGCGCCCCGCCGGCGAGCAGCCCCCACCCGCCGGCGGCCAGCCAGACCGGCACCATGGTCCTCCCTCGCGGCCTGTCCGGCCCGCTCCCGATCGTCGCGTTCGCAGCCTACGGCCCCACGCGCCGGGGTTCCGGGCGGCGCCCCTGCGGAGGCGCTGTGGCGTGCGCCCCGACGATGCGGCAAGGTGAGGCCCATGGTGAAACAGCTGAGCGGGCCGGTGCGCGCTGGCGCCGGCCGGAGCGAACCGCGGGTCGTCGTCGTGGGTGCCGGGATCGTCGGGTTGTCGGTGGCCTGGTATC
>CAZNCE010000176.1:0-7359 GCA_964571285.1 uncultured Nocardioidaceae bacterium
CTGATGGCGGCGGCGCTGCACGACGGCGTGACGGTGATCCGCAATGCCTCCTCCAACTACATGGTCCAGGACCTGTGCTTCTTCCTGCGCCGGCTGGGGGTCGGTGTCGACGGGATCGGCAGCACCACCCTCACCGTGCATGGCCGTCCGCACATCGACGTGGACGTCGACTACGCGCCGTCGGAGGACCCGATCGAGGCGATGAGCCTGCTTGCCGCCGCCATCGTGACCAAGTCCGAGATCACCATCCGGCGGGCGCCGATCGAGTTCTTGGAGATCGAGCTGGCGACGTTGGAGGGCATGGGCTTCCGCTACGAGCGCAGCGCCGAGTACGTCGCCGAGAACGGCTACACCAGGTTGGTCGACCTGACCACCCGGGCCTCCGAGCTGCACGCTCCCCTGGACAAGATCCACCCGATGCCGTTCCCCGGCCTGAACATCGACAACCTGCCGTTCTTCGCGGTGATCGCGGCCACGGCCAGCGGGCAGACGATGATCCATGACTGGGTGTACGAGAACCGGGCGATCTATCTGACCGACCTGAACAAGCTCGGGGCGTCGGTGAAGCTGCTCGACCCGCACCGGGTGATGGTCGAGGGGCCGACCCGCTTCCGCGGCGCCGAGATGATGTGCCCGCCGGCGCTGCGCCCGGCCGTGGTGATCCTGCTGGCGATGATCGCCGCCAAGGGCACCTCGGTGCTGCGCAGTACCTACGTGATCAACCGCGGCTATCAGGACCTGGCCGAGCGGCTGAACTCCCTCGGGGCCCAGATAGAGACGTTTCGCGATATCTGACCGGCCTCGGCCCCGACCGGTGCCGGGCATCCGGCTTGGCGTCCTGGCGGGACACCCGCCGCGCCAGCCGCGACGCGGGCCGCGGGTTCTGCACGGGCCGGACACGCACCTGGACGGGGCCCGGGCGGCTCACCTGCGCGGACCTGGTCTTGCCCTTCACCGGCGTGAACAGCAGCGCCCGGTCGATGGTCGTGGTGGCCTTCAACACGGCGAGCCCGATCAGGGTGCCGCCGACCAGGTCGGAGAACCAGTGCCACCGCAGCGTCAGCGACGTCGCCCCCATGATCAGCGTGAGCACGGCGACGATCACGTACAACCGCTTGCGGGTCAGTCGGGAACCCTCGGCGTAGCGCCCCCACAGGTAGGCCGCCAGCCCGTACACCAGCACCACATTGGCCATGTGCCCGGACGGGTAGAGCACTCCCCCGTCCAGCAGGTCCGGATCACCCTGCAACGGCGAACCGCGCTCGAAGCTGAGCTTGAGGATGCCGACGACCAGGTTGATCGAGAACACGGCCACCACGGCGACGATGGCGGGCCGCCACGACCGGGCCTTGCGGCAGGCCAGGAACGCGACCACGCCGAGGATGGGCAGGCACACGGCCCGCTGCCCGATGTGGTCGACGATCTCCAGGAACGGGCGGATGCCCGAGATGTCGCGGTGGGAGTTCAGCGCGATGTCGACCTGCTTCAACGGCCCGAACACGAAGACGGTCAGGACCACGAAGGCAGCCAGAAATCCACCACTGACCATCAGCCCGCGTTTGAAACGGGCGGACCTGGTGGGGTTCGCCTCGGGGTGCGCCGCACGCAACACACCTCCATGTCTACCCGATCTGCGGGCCACTCATCCCTCCTGATCGCCCCGGCTACCGTGGGGCTGTGATCGATTCCACGCCAGCGGGTGGCCCGTCGGCCGGCACCGACGCCCTCGTCGCCGGAGCGGGCGTCACGCGAGCGGATCCGATTCGTCCGCGCCGTCCCGGCCCGACCGTCCGTACCCGGGTTGGCGAGCACGTCGATCGGAGCCTCCGGCACCGCGAGGACCTGCTCGCCACCGAGGAGCCGATGGAGATCCGGCTGGAGTGGCCCGGGACGCCCGCCCACCGCCTCACGGTCACCATGCGCACCCCCGGGCACGACTTCGAGCTGGCCGCCGGGCTGCTGCTGGGTGACGGGCTGGTCCGCGCCGAGCAGGTGGCGCGGATCGCGTATTGCACCGACGAGACGCTGTCGCCGGAGGAGCAGTTCAACGTCGTGACGGTGACGCTCGCGCAGCCGCCGGTGCGCGACCCGGCCGGACGGTACGGCGCGCGGTCGTCAGCCTGCGGCGTGTGCGGGTCGCAGAGCCTCGACCAGGTGCTGGAGTTCGGCGGTACGCCGGTGAGCGACAAGCTGTCGATCGACCCCGATGTCGTGTCCGCGCTGCCCGAGCAGCTGGCGGCCCGGCAGTCGTTGTTCGCGCGTACCGGCGGGCTGCACGGGGCCGGGCTGTTCCGCGCCGACGGCGAGCTGGTGGTGGTCCGCGAGGACGTGGGCCGGCATAACGCCGTCGACAAAGTGGTGGGCGCCCGCGCGCTGCGCGGGACCTCGGCGGCCGGGACACTGCTGTGCGTCAGCGGACGCGTGGGCTTCGAGATCTGCCAGAAGGCGGTGATGGCCGCGATCCCGGTCGTGGTGGCTGTCGGCGCGCCGAGCAGTCTCGCGGTGGCCTGCGCGGAGCGGTTCGGGGTCACGGTGGCCGGCTTCACCCGCGACGAGCGGTTCGTCGTGTACGCCGGGGAGCAGCGGCTCGGCGTGTGAGCCCGCGCGATGTCGGTGGGGCCGTCTAGCGTCCTTGGCATGCGCCTGCTGCACACCTCCGACTGGCACCTGGGGCGGTCCTTCCACGGTGAGGACCTGCTCGGCGCGCAGGCGGTGTTCGTCGACCATCTGGTCGAGACGGTGCGCGAGCACGCGGTCGACGTGGTGCTGGTCGCCGGTGACGTCTACGACCGTGCGCTGCCGCCGGTCGACGCCGTGCAGCTGGCGTCCGAGGCCCTGCGACGGCTCGCGGCCGAGCGGGTCCGGGTCGTCGTCACCAGTGGCAACCATGACTCCGTCCACCGGCTGGGGTTCGCCGCCGACCTGATCGACAGCGCCGGCATCCACCTGCGCACCCGTGCTGACCGGCTGCAGGAGCCGGTGCTGATCCGCTCCGGCGACGAGGCAGTGGCCGTCTACGGCCTCCCGTACCTCGAGCCTGACGCGGTGCGCGAGCCGTGGGGGCTGGACGCCCGCACCCACACCGCCGCGTTGACCGAGGCGATGCGTCGAGTGCGTCATGACTTGGCGGGTCGCGCAAAGGTGGCGTCGGTGGTGCTGGCGCACGCCTTCGTCACCGGCGGTGAGGCCTCGGACAGCGAGCGGGACATCAGCGTCGGCGGCGTGTCCCAAGTCGCCGCCTCCGTGTTCGACGGGGTGGACTACGTGGCACTGGGGCACCTGCACGGCCGCCAGCAACTGAGCGAGCGGGTGCGCTACTGCGGCTCCCCGATCGCGTACTCCTTCTCCGAGCACCGCCAGCACAAGGGCAGTTGGCTGGTGGACCTGACGTCGTCCGGGCTGCGCGAGGTCGGGTTCGTCCCGGCGCCGGTGCCGAGGCGCCTCGGCCTGGTGCGGGGGCGGCTGGAGGACCTGCTCACCGACCCCGCACACGCCGGGCTGGAGGACCGCTGGCTGCAGGTGACGCTCACCGACGCCCGTCGCCCGGCCGACGCGATGCGCCGGCTGCGCCGCCGGTTCCCGCATGCGTTGGTGCTGGGTTTCGACCCCGAGGGGGCGGAGCGACCGCGGACCGAGGTCGTGCGGCGCGCCCGCGGGCGCAGCGATCTGGAGATCGCCGAGGCGTTCGTCGCCGAGGTCCGTGGGGAGCGCGCCGACGCCGAGGAGTCGGCGCTGCTGGCCCGCGCCTTCGAGGCCTGCCGGGAGGACGTCGCCTGATGCGCCTGCACGAGCTCACGGTCGCCCGGTTCGGGCCGTTCGCCGGCACCGAGCGGGTGGACTTCGACGAGCTCAGCGACGCGGGGCTGTTCCTGTTGTGCGGTGCGACCGGGGCGGGCAAGACCACCGTTTTGGATGCGGTCTGCTTCGCCCTGTACGGCAGCGTGCCCGGTGACCGGGACAAGGCGAAACGGCTGCGCAGCGACCATGCGGACGCAGGCGATGGGCCCCGGGTCGAGCTCGATGTCACTCTGCGGGGGCGCCGGCTGCGCATCACCCGCAGCCCGGAGTGGCAGCGCCCGAAACGGCGCGGCCGCGGAACCGTTCGCGAGCCGGCAAAGGTGCTGCTCGAGGAGCTGGTGGACGGGGGCTGGCAGCAGCGCACCAACCGGATCGACGAGGCGGCGGACCTGCTTGGGCAGCTGATCGGGATGACCGCGGTGCAGTTCTGCCAGGTGGCGATGCTGCCGCAGGGTCGGTTCGAGTCGTTCCTACGGTCCAACGCCCGGGACCGGCACGACCTGCTGGAGCGGCTGTTCGACGCCGGCCGGTTCCGCCGCGTCGAGCTCTGGCTGGCCGAGCGCAAGAAAGAGCTGGCGCGTCGCTGCGACTCCCAGCAGTCCCGGGTGGCCGGCGTCCTCGCCCGGATCCAGGAGGTGGCCGACACCTCGGCCCGCGACCGAGCCGAGTCACCGGTCTCGGGGCCTGACCCGATCCCTGGGCCGGTCCTGCCGGAGTCGGAGGAGCCGGACGCCCTGCTCGAGTGGTCCGCTGAGTTGCGCGACCTGTTCGCGGAGCGCGCCGCGGAGGCGGAGCGGCTGCGGCAGCAGACCGACGAGCTCGTCAAGGTGTCTCGCGCGGCCCTGGACGAGGCACGGATGGTGGCGGCCGCCCAGGCTCGAGGCCACGACGCCCGGCAGCAGCTCGAGCGCCTCGACGCGCTGGCCGACGACACCGCCAGGCTGCGAGACCGGGTGGACGCGGCGCGCCGAGCGGAGGCCGTCACGCCGGTTGCGTCGCTGTGGGAGGAAGCGCTCGGTGCGGCGGAGCGGGCCGCGGCACAGGCGCCTGCGGCGTGGTCGGCCGCGCGCGAGCTCACCGCTCCCTGGCTGCCGAGCGGGCAAGCGCTGCCGGACCGTGACCGTGTGCTTTCGGCACTCGACGACGCGAGACAGACCGTGGCGCGGCTGACCGCCCTGCTCCCCCGGCAGCAGGAGCTTCAGCGAGTGGACGACGAGCTTAGGCTGACCGAACGGTCCTTGCAGGCTCAGCAGCAACAGCACTGCCGCACCGTTGAGCAGTTTCGCGTCTCGCAGGCGCGGATCGACGACGTGGCTGCGGCTCGAGAGGAGGTCGAGCGAGCGGCGGGACGGCTGGAGCTGCTGCAGGCACGTCATGAGCAGGCCCACCGGCGGCAGGTTCAAGCCACCCGGGCGGAGTCGATCGCGGGCAGGCTCGCGGAGCTGTCCGCGGACGTGACGGCGGCGGAGCGCGCCGCGCTGGCCGCCAAGGAGCGCTGGCTGGACGCCAGGCAGGCGCGGCTCGACGGCATCGCGGCCGAGCTGGCCGGCGCGCTGCGGGCCGGAGAGGCGTGCCCGGTGTGCGGATCCCCCGACCATCCGCGGCCGGCCACCCCAGTGCCCATCGCGGCGAACGGCTCGACCATGGACGACCCTGCGGCGGACCGTACCGGCGCCGCCGCGGCGCAGGCGGAGGAGGCCGCGGAGGCCGCCTTCCAGCTGGCCGAGGCGACACGCATCGACCTGGTCCGCGACACAGACGTCGCCCGCAGCGAGCTGTCGGCCGCACGGAGCGCAGCCGACGGCCGCGACGTCGACTCCGCCGGGACCGAGCTTGCCGACGTTGCGCGGGAGATCGATGAGGCCCGGGCAGCGGCGCGCGAGCTCGACCGGCTCGAGCGACGGCTGGCCGAGGCGCAGACGATGCAGCAGCGCGCGGCTGACGCCCGAGAGACCGAGCAGGCCGAGCTGCAGCGACTGCAAGAACGGCTGGATCAGCTCACCGACCGCTCCGCCGGACTGCGGAGGAGCCTCGCTGATGCCACCGGTGGCTCCACGTTCCCGCTGCTGCGTCAGATCGAGAACTGCGAGTCCGCCGTGGCCGCTCTGCAGGACCTGCTGGAACGCATCGACGAGCTGGACCGCGCCACCCGCCGGGCTGACGAGCTGGCACGTCGGGTCGCCGCGACCGCCCGTACCCAGGGCTTCGCCGACGAGCAGGAGGCCGCGGCGGCCGCCCTGCCGTCGAGCGAGCTGTCGACTCTCGAAGGCGTGCTGGGTGAACGCGACCGGGAGCGGCAGCGTGCGGCAGCGATCCTCGACGAGCCGGGGGTGCAAGCGGTGGCCGACCTCGCGGCGCCCGATCTGACCGCGCTGCAGCAGGCGGCAGACGCGGATGCGGGAGTGCGCGATCATGCCGTGTCGGTCGCGGTGACGCTGGACCGCCAGGCGCAGCGCCTGGCCACCCTGCATGACGATCTGGCGACCACGCTGGCCGACGGCCGCCCGCTGCTCGCCGAGTACCGCCGGGTTGCCGACCTGGCGACGCTGTGCTCCGGCTCTCCCAGCGCGGACAACCCCGACCGGGTCAGCCTGTCGGCCTATGTGCTGGCGGCCCGTCTCGCACAGGTGGTGGAGGCGGCCAACGAACGGCTGGGACGGATGAGTTCGGGCCGCTACCAACTGGAGCTGTCCCAGGCGCGCGGCGTCGGTGAGCGGCTGGGCGGCCTGGGTCTGCGGGTGCATGACGGGTGGACCGGCGAGACCCGCGACCCGGCGACGCTGTCCGGTGGCGAGACCTTCCTGGCCGCGTTGTCACTGGCGCTGGGGCTGTCCGACGTGGTTGCCTTCGAGGCCGGCGGGGTCGAGCTCGGCACCTTGTTCGTCGACGAGGGCTTCGGCGCGCTCGACCAGGAAACGCTGGACGAGGTGATGGACGTTCTCGACGATCTGCGCGACAGCGGCCGGGTCGTTGGCCTGGTGAGCCATGTGCCGGAGCTGCGCAGCCGGGTCGTCACCCGGTTGCAGGTCGTCAAGACCCGCACCGGATCCACTCTGGTCCGGCAGTGAGCGATCCACGCCCGCTGGCGGTGGTTGACCTGGACGGCGTCCTCGCAGACGTGCGCCACCGACTGCATTTCCTCCAACGTCAGCCAAAGGACTGGGCCGGCTTCTTCGCGGCCGCGCCGGACGATCCGCTGCTCCCCGAGGGCGCCGCCGTGGCCCGACGGCTGGCGGAGGACCACGACTTGCTCTATCTCTCCGGCCGGCCGGAACCGTGTCGCCCGGACACCCTGGCGTGGCTGCGGCGGTTCGGGCTGCCCGAGGCGCCGGTGCGGCTACGCCCGGTCGGCGACCGCCGGCCGGCCCGCGTCTTCAAGCTCGGCGTGCTTCGGGAACTGGCCCGGACGCGGCAGGTCCGCATGCTGGTGGACGACGACCCGGAGGTGTGCGGGGCAGCCGAAAAGTCCGGGTTCCCGGTGTTCCGCGCCACCTGGATGGCCGAGCAGTCCGTCCTCCGCGAGGCGCAGGAGCGCGAAGGCGGCACCTGAGCATCGATCAT
>CAZNCE010000177.1:0-7357 GCA_964571285.1 uncultured Nocardioidaceae bacterium
CCGTGGTCAGATCCCGAACACCGAAGCGTACGCCGCGGAGAGCCGGTCCGCATCGTGGCGGGGGGCGCCGCCCAGCTCGCGGATGTCGGCCAGCCGCAGCTCCGCCCCCAGGTTGCGTGCGGTGCGAGCGAGCCCGTCGACGTCGGGGACCGAGCTGCTGTCGGCGAGCACCACGTCGATGTCGAACGAGGGCGCGTGGGCGGCCAGCACCTCCAGATGGTTCTCCGGTGAGAAGCCGTCGGTCTCCCCCGGCTGGGCGGCGAGGTTCAGCGTGACGACCCGGTGTGCGGACGTACGGGCGAGCGCATCGGCCAGCTCGGGCACCAGCAGGTGCGGGATCACGCTGGTGAACCACGACCCCGGCCCCAGCACCACCCAGTCGGCGTCGGCCACCGTGGACAGCACCTCGGGGTATGCGGGCGGGTCGACCGGGTCGATGGAGACGCTGACCACGTTGCCCGGGGTGGTGGCCACCTCCACCTGCCCGCGGACCTCGGACGGAACGTCCGGGTGCTCGGGATCGAGGCCGATCACCTGCGCGGTGATGTCCATCGGCACCGCGGACATCGGCAGCACCCGGCCGTGCGCACCGAGCAGCCGGCTCACCCACTCCAGGCCGGCGACGGGCTCGTCCAGCAGGTCCCACAGGGCCAGGATCAGCAGGTTGCCCAGCGTGTGGCCGCGCAGGTCGCCGCTGCCGTCGAACCGGTGCTGCAGCACACTGGCCCAGGTCTGGCCCCAGTCGTCGTCGCCGCAGAGCGCGGCCAGCGCCTGCCGCAGGTCTCCCGGGGGCAGGATCCCGAAGTCGTGCCGGAGCCGGCCGGAGGAGCCGCCGTTGTCGGCCACGGTCACCACCGCGGTCAGGTGGTCGGTCAGCCGCCGGAGCGCCCGCAGCGAGGCGGCGAGGCCGTGGCCGCCGCCCAACGCCACCACCTTCGGCCCGTCGGTCACTCGCGCCCCAGGTCGCGGTGCATCACCAGCGTCGACACGCCGGCCGCGCGCATCCGGTCGGCGAGCGCCTCCGCCATCGCGACGCTCCGGTGCTTGCCGCCGGTGCAGCCGATGGCGACGGTCATGAACCGCTTGCCCTCCTCGAGGTACCCGGTCGCCACCGTGCGCAGCATCTCCCCATAGCGCTCCAGGAACTCCTCGGCGCCAGGCTGCTGCAGGACGTACTTGCTGACCTCGCGGTCCCGCCCGGTCAGCGGACGCAGGTCGGGCACCCAGTGCGGGTTGGGCAGGAATCGCATGTCGGCGACCATGTCCGCGTCGACCGGGATGCCGTACTTGAACCCGAACGACACGATCGTGGCGCTCAGCCCGCTCTCCCCCGGCCCGGCGAAGGCGTTGACCACACGGGCGGCCAACTGGTGCACGTTGAGCTCGGTGGTGTCGACCACCAGGTCGGCGTCGCCGCGCAGGCCGGCCAGCATCTCACGCTCGCGCCGGATCCCGTCCAGCAGCCGCCCGTCGCCCTGCAGGGGGTGCGGCCGGCGGGCCGCGTCCTGGCGGCGGACCAACACGTCGTCGGCGGCCTCCAGGAACAGCACGCGGTGGGTCCAGCCGTGGTCCGCCAGGGAGCGCAGCGCTCCCCGGAGCTCGTCGAAGAACCAGCGGGTACGGACGTCCACCGCCACCGCGATCCGGGTCTGGTAGGCGTCTTCCGCTCGTACCAGCCGCACGACCTCGGGCACCAGCTGCGGGGGGATGTTGTCGACCACGAAGAAGCCGAGATCCTCCAGCACCTTGGACGCGGTGCTGCGCCCGGCCCCGGTCATGCCGGTGACCAGGACGATCTCATCGGCTGGCTGGCGCATCAGTCTCCTCGGCTGGGCTGGCCGGCAGCTCGGTCGGCGGGGTCTGGTGCCTGCTCGCCCGCACGATCCTGCCCGGACTCGTCCGCTGGATCATCCCTTGGGTCATCGATGGGGTCCTCCAGGATCTCACCGGTGGCGGTGTTCACCGCGGGGGCCGTCGGTGCGGCCGGCGTCCCGGTCCCGGGCGCGCCCGACCCACCGAGGGCCGAGACCACGGCCTGCGCGGTGCGGCGCCCGAATCCGGGAACCTGCATGATCTCGTCCACATCGGCCCGGCGCAGCCGTTTCAGCGAGCCGAACCGCTTGAGCAGCGCCTTGCGGCGTACCTCCCCCAGGCCGGGGATGTCGTCGAGTGCGCTCTGGGTCATGGTCTTGGACCGGCGCTGCCGGTGGTGCCGGATGGCGAACCGGTGCGCCTCATCGCGGACCCGCTGCAGCAGGTACAGCCCCTCGCTGGTGCGGGGCAGGATCACCGGGTCCTCCCGGGACGGCAGCCACACCTCTTCCAGCCGCTTGGCCAGGCCGCACAGCGCGACGTCGTCCAGGCCCAGCTCGTCCAGCGCCTGCTGCGCCGCGGCCACCTGGGGCGGGCCGCCGTCGACCACGACCAGCGACGGCGCGTACGCGAACTTGCGGGGCCGGCCGGTGTCCGGGTCGATCAACTCGGGGCCGACCTCCCCGCCCATCTCCGGCTCCGAGCTCTGCGACCGCTCGTCCAGGTAGCGGCGGAACCGGCGGCTGATCGTCTCATGCATCGCCGCCACGTCGTTCTGGCCGTCGACGCCCCGGATCACGAACCGGCGGTACTCGCCCTTGCGCGGCAGGCCGTCCTCGAACACCACCATCGAGGCGACCACCTCGCTGCCCTGCAGGTTGGACACGTCGTAGCACTCGATCCGCAGCGGCGCCTCCGCCAACTCCAACGCCTTCTGGATCTCCTCCAGGGCGCGGTTGCGGGTGGTCAGGTCGCTGGCCCGCTTGGTCTTGTGCAGGTTCAACGCCTGCGACGCGTTGCGCTCCACGGTCTCCAGCAACGCCTTCTTGTCGCCCCGCTGCGGCACCCGCAGCCGCACGGTGTGGCCGCGCCGCTCCGCCAGCCACTGGGTCAGTGCCTCCGCGTCCTCGGGCAGGGTCGGGACCAGCACCTCGCGCGGGACCTCGTCGGACTCCGCGTAGAGCTGCTGGCAGAACCGCTCGACCAGGTCGCCGGTGCCGGCGTCGTCGACCTTGTCCGCCACCCAGCCGCGCTGTCCGCGGACGCGGCCGCCTCGGACGTGGAAGATCTGCACGGCCACCTCGAGCGGGTCCTCGGCCAGCGCGATCACGTCGGCGTCGGTGTCGTCGCCGAGCACGACGGCGCTCTTCTCCATCGCCCGCTTGAGCGCCGTGATGTCGTCTCGCAGTCGGGCCGCCTGCTCGTACTCCATCGCCTCGGACGCCTGCTTCATCTCGCGTTCGAGGCGCTTGATGTAGGCGTTGGTCTGACCGGCCATGAACGCGCAGAAGTCGTCGGCGATCGCCCGGTGCTCCTCGGCGCTGACCCGGCCGACGCAGGGCGCCGAGCACTTGCCGATGTAGCCGAGCAGGCACGGCCGGCCGATCTGCCGGGCGCGGTTGAAGACGCCTTGTGAACAAGAGCGCATCGGGAAGACGCGCAGCATCAGGTCGACGGTCTCGCGGATCGCCCAGGCGTGCGCGTACGGCCCGAAGTAGCGCACGCCCTTGCGTTTGCTGCCGCGGCCGACCATCACCCGCGGGTACTCCTCGTTGAGGGTGACCGCCATCCACGGGTAGGACTTGTCGTCGCGGTACTTGACGTTGAACCGCGGGTCGAACTCCTTGATCCAGGAGTACTCGAGCTGCAGCGCCTCGACCTCGGTGGCCACCACGGTCCATTCCACCGAGCCGGCGGTGCACACCATGGTCTGAGTGCGCGGGTGCAGGTTGTGCAGGTCCTGGAAGTACGACGTCAGCCGAGCCCGCAGGCTCTTGGCCTTGCCGACGTAGATGACCCGCCCGGATTCGTCGCGGAACCGGTAGACGCCCGGGTCGTCGGGGATCGACCCGGTGCTCGGTCGATAGGTCGCCGGATCCGCCACGGCGCCCACTGTAGTCGGCGATTCCGCTGTCCCTGCTGGCCGTTGGGGCTACCGTGAACACCGCACCCAGGAGCGGCATGACACGCACCCACGAGGCCGATCTGTACGGCCATCGGCTCACCACCACCGCGGCCGCGGCGGACGCGTACCGGCGCGGGACGGGCCGGTTGCTGCGGGTCAGCGCGGGGGCGCTGGCCGACTTCGCGGAGGCGGTCCAGCACGACCCCACGTTCGCGCTGGGCCACTCGGCGCTGGCTCTGGTCGGCCATGAGTTCGACGCACCGGTGGACGTGGCCGGTCATCTGCGCACGGCGCGTGAGCAGGTCGCGCGCGGAGACGACCGCGAGCGCAGCCACGTGTACGCGGTCGGGCGGCTGGTCGAGGGCGACGGCGGCGCGCTGCTGCGGCACCTGCGCGAGTACCCGACCGACGCCATGCTGCTGGCGGTGGCCGTGCCCACGATCGCCTTCTCCGGCGTCACCACGGTGCCTGCCGAGTCGTGGTCGATCGTGGAGAGCGTCGCGCCGGCCTACGGCAGCGACTGGTGGTTCGACGGGCTGCTGGCCTTCATCCGGCAGGAGCAGCGCCGCTTCGACGAGGCGATGTGGCTGGCGGAACGCTCGCTGGACCGGGTGCCGGACGCCGGCCAGGCGGCACATGCCCGAACGCACGTGCACTACGAGACCGGGGACCACGCGAACGGGCTGGATTGGCTGGACCGCTGGATCCGCACCGCGGGACAGGACGCGGACAATCGGGCGCACTACTCCTGGCACGCCGCCCTGCACGAGTTGGCGCTCGGCGACGTGGCAGCGGTCCGCCGCCGCTACGACGCGCAGCTCGCCCCGCACACCGTGACCGGCTGCCGGGCGCTGGTGGACTCGGCCTCACTGCTCTGGCGCTGGTCGCTGACCTCCGGCGCGGACCAGGTGCCCGCGGTGGCCGAAGTCCGGGCCGTGGTCAGCGGTGACCTCCTCCGGCAGCCGCCCACGACTTTCATGGCGCTGCACGCCGCGGTGGCGTTGTGCGCGGACCGCGACGCCGACGGCCTCGACCGGCTGCGGGCCTGGGCGGCGACCCAGCCGGATCCCACGTTCGGCGAGGTGGTGGCACCGCTCGCTGATGCCCTGCGCGCCCTGGTGGAGGACCGCCCCGGGGACGCGGCCGACGGGCTGCTGCGGATGCGCGACGACGTGGTCCGGATGGGTGGCAGCGACGCGCAGCGCGAGGTGGTGGAGGACACCTGCATCGCGGCGCTGCTGGCCGCGGGACGGCTGGACGAGGCGCGGGCACTCCTGGACCGGCGGCTCGACCGCCGCGACGCGCCGCGCGACCTGGCCTGGCGGGATCGGACGCTGGTCGCGGAGTGAGGCGGCGAAGGCTCGACCCACCGGGCGGGCACCACGGGACTTTGGTAGGTTGCGCGGCGTGTCGGACCAAAAACCGAGGGTGTTCCTGCACATCGGCACTCCCAAGACCGGAACCACCTTCCTGCAGGGCCTCGCCCGAGCCAACAAGGATCGGCTGCGCGAGGCCGGGCTGCTGTTCCCCACCCCGTGGGTGAACCAGGTGTACGCCGCCCGAGACGTGCTGGGGCACTCCCGCAGCAAGCCGCACCTGGCCGAGACCACGTCGGGCGCCTGGGACCGGCTGGTCCGCGAGATCACGGAGTTTCCCGGATCCACCCTGGTCTCGATGGAATGGCTGTGCGGGGCTGGGGCCGAGCGCGCCGGGCGCATCGCGCGGTCGTTCCCGGACGCCGACGTGCACATCATCATCACCGTCCGCGACACGGCCGCCACGATGCCCGGGCAGTGGCAGTCCAGGATCCGGAACGGCGAGACGCTCCCCTGGCAGCGGTACGTTCGCGAGGCGACCGGCCGCCGAAAGGGCGACCGAGCCGCCCGCAAGCGCGCCCAGCGCGAGGACTCGCCGGCGGACGGGGGCCCGGCCGATGTCGCTGCTGCCAACGCCGAGGCCGCCGGGCCTGGAGGCGGCGATCCCGGCCGCGGTGAGGGGGCTGGTGCCCGACGCCGGCCGCGGCGTGAGAAGCAGCCGAAGGGCCGCCGGCTGTTCCTGAACACGCACGGGATCGCCCGGATGCTCCGGGTCTGGACCGGCGTCGTCCCCGCGGACCACGTGCACGTGGTCACGGTGCCCCCGTCCGGCTCCGACCCGTACCTGTTGTGGCGCCGGTTCGCGGAGGTGCTGCGCCTCGACCCTGCGGTGGCCACGGAGCCGCCCGAGCACGGCAACCCGTCTCTCAGCCTGCCGGCGGCGGAGCTGCTGCGGCGGGTCAACCAGCACCTGGGCGACGCTTCCTCCTCCGGCTACCACCGCACGATCAGCAGGTTCCTGGCCGACCAGGTCCTGGGTCCGCGATCGAGGTCGGAGACGCGACTGCGGCTGGACCGAGCGGGTCTGCGCTATGCGGTCCGCTGGAACCGGAAGGTGCGCGCCGCGATCGAGTCCAGCGGCGTGCACGTGGTCGGCGACCTGGACGACCTGACGGCCGCGCTGCCGGAGGACGCCGCCGGGATCCCGAAGCAGCTGGAGCGGGCCAGCGACCAGGAGCTCCTGGTCGCCGCCGGTGTGGCGGAGGAGGCCCTGCGCACCCGGTTGACCGAGGGCGGAGTGGACCTGACACCGCTACCGGCGGGCGCCGGTGCTCCCACCGGCGATTCCGCTGCGGTGGACGCGGCGGTGCTGCGGATCGTCGAGCTGGCTCGCATGGACATGGAGACGCTCGACAACGGGTCCGCGGCACGACGTGGGCGGCACGCCGCGGGCGCGGTGGCCGGCTCCGCGCCCACCGTGCGGGGCCGCACCTCGCGCGGACCCAGAGGGCGACACCGCGCGAGGCGATCGAAGCCGCGCACGGCGGGCACTGCCTAGCCCGGCGGGGCAGTGCCCGGTCAGGCCACCGAAACCTCGCCGTCGGCGACGGAGATCTGCACGGCCGGCAGCGGTGAGGGCGCCGGGCCGCCCTGCACGCTGCCGTCCTCGATCGAGAACTCACTGCCGTGGCAGGGGCAGTGGATCAGGCCGTCCGAGACGTCGTTGACCAGGCAGCCCTGGTGGGTACAGATCGCGGAGAAGCCCTTGAAGTCCCCCTGGGCCGGCTGTGTGACCACCACCTCGGCGTCGGTGAACACGTGGCCGCCGCCCTCGGGGATGTCCGCTGTCGGCCCGAGCGCCGAGCCGGTCTTGGCTCTCGGCTCACGCGATCCCCGGTTGCCGCTGCACGCAGCCACCAACCACCCGCCTCCGGCGGCCACCACCGCCGCCCCGGCCGCCCGCAACACCGTGCGGCGGTCGAACGCCGTCATCCGCGAGTCCTCCCCTTCGCCTTCCGTTCCGTCGTTTTCCGTGTCGCAGACTGTCGCGCCGCAGTCTTCCCCGTCGCTGCCTGCTGGGTCGTTGTCTTCCGTGCCGTGGTCT
>CAZNCE010000178.1:0-7240 GCA_964571285.1 uncultured Nocardioidaceae bacterium
CGGCCCAGCAGCGACCGACCACGCAGGAGGCCCTTCCCAGCCCTACGCACAGGCTCACCGGGCGGGTGGCCTTCACCCTTATCCGCGGGTCAGGACGAACCGGCCGCCGTGGCCGCGGCCGTCGCAGCAGTCACCGCCGCGATCGTCGCCGCGGACACCGCGTCGACGGCTGCCCGCACCGAGTCGGCCGCCCACTCCGCCTTGGCCAGCTCCTTACCGCGCCGGCGCGCCGACCGACCCTCGGCTCCGGTCAGCCCCAGCGCCTTCGGGATGCCGCCGACCGCGGACAGCAGCGCCGCCACCGCCCCGGTCTCCACCGTGGGCCGGACCCCGGTGACCAGCGCGTCGTGCAGCGCCGCCCTGAGCTGGCGTTCGTGGCTGGAGTCCACGGCCGGCCACCGGTCGGTCGGGAAGATGCCCAGCACCCGGCCGCGCTCGTGCCGCAGGATGCCGCGGTCCGCAAGCCGCTGCCGGATCTGTTCGGGCAGGCCCTTCTTCAGCGCGTCGATGGCCTGCCCGGGCTTGCGCCCGTCGACCGCCCGCAGTGCGTCCAGCGCCTGGCCGAGCAGCGGGTCGAGTGGACCGTCGAGCACCGGGTCGGGCACGATCCGCAGCCGCCCCCGCCGACCGGGCTCGGTGATCTCCACCGCGCCGCGCAGGGACAGCTCCAGCAGCACCGCGCCCGCCAGCCCCAGCTGGGTCTCGGTGGAGCCGACGACGAGTTTGCCGGTCTCATCCTCAGTCACCAGCAACAGCAGGTCCTCGGCGAGCAGCATGCGGCTAACGTAGTTGCCCGACCCCAGTCGACCTAAGGGAGTTCCGTGGCCGCCGACTTCGAGCAGATGTGGACCGACCTGGAGCCGGTGGGGCGCAGTCGGGGCAGCGGCGGTTACTTCCGGCAGCCGTTCGCCGCCGCCGAACGCGAATGCCTCGCCTGGTTCACCGAGCAGGCTCGCGCCCGCGACCTGACCATGGACTGCGACGGGAACGGCAACGTCGTCGCCTGGTGGCGGCCCGAGCCCGACCCCGCCGTCAGCGAGGAGGGGGCTGACCGCGGGGCCCCGGTCTCGGGTACGTCCGATGGCGTCCAGGGGGCCGTGGTGACCGGGTCGCACCTGGACTCGGTGCTGGACGGCGGCGCCTTCGACGGCCCGCTGGGCGTGGTCAGCGCACTCGCTGCGGTGGACCGGCTGCGCGAACGGGGATTCCGTCCTGCTCGGCCGATCGGCGTCGCGGTGTTCGCCGAGGAGGAGGGCTCGCGGTTCGGGCTGGCCTGCCTCGGCTCCCGCCTGCTGACCGGCGTCACGACCCCCGAGCAGGCCCGCGAACTGCGCGACCCGGACGGCACGTACCTGCTGGACGCGATGGCCGAGGCCGGGCTGGACCCCGACCCGGGGCCGTCGCAGCTGTTCGGACCGGTGGCCGCCTTCGTCGAGCTGCACGTCGAGCAGGGGCGCGACCTGGTGGACCGCGACGCCGCGGTCGGGGTGGCGAGCGCGATCTGGCCGCACGGCCGCTTCCGGTTCGACTTCGCCGGCGAGGCCAACCATGCCGGGACCACCGCGATGGAGGACCGGCGCGACCCGATGCTGACCTACGCGATGACCGCGCTGGCGGCCAACAAGCAGGCCCGGCTGGCCGGCGCCAGGGCGACCTTCGGCCGGGTGCAGGTGACCCCCAACGGCACCAACGCGATCCCGTCCCGGGTGACCGCCTGGATGGACGCCCGGGCCGGCGAGGTGGAGACGCTGGACGAGTTGCTGGCCGGCATCGAGCGGCAGGCCGCTGAGCGCGCGCACCGGGACGGGACAAGCGTGTCCGTGCGCGTGGAGTCCCGGTCGGCGGCGGTGCGGTTCGACCGGGCGCTGGCCGAGCGGCTCGCCGGGAGCCTGGGCGGTGCCCCGATCATCCCGACCGGCGCCGGCCACGACGCGGGCGTGCTGTCCGGCGCCGGGGTGCCCGCGGCGATGCTGTTCGTCCGCAACCCGACCGGCGTCTCCCACTCCCCGGACGAGCAGGCGTCGATGGCCGACTGTCTGGCCGGCGTCGAGGCGCTGACCACCGTCCTTGCCGACCTGGCGGGCTGAGCCGTGGCAACCAGCGCGTACTGGCTGGAACGGGCCTGGCTCGGACCGGGCGAGCTCGCCGACCGGGTGCTCGTCTCCGTGGACGGCACCAGGATCAGCGATCTGATGACCGATGTTGCCGCACCGCCCGCCACCGCGGCCCGCCTGCCCGGCCTGACCGTGCCCGGGTTCGCGAACTGCCACAGCCACGCCTTCCACCGCGCGCTGCGCGGCCATACCCAGGCCGGACGCGGCAGCTTCTGGACCTGGCGGGAGCAGATGTACGCGCTGGCGGCGCGGCTGGACCCGGAGGGCTACCTGCAGCTGGCGCGGGCGGCCTACACCGAGATGGCGGCCGCCGGGTTCACCGCGGTGGGCGAGTTCCACTACCTGCATCACGGCCCCGGCGGCGAACCCTATGACGATCCGAACGAGATGGGGGAGGCGCTGATCCAGGCTGCCCGCGACGCCGGGCTGCGGATCACCCTCCTCGACACCTGTTACCTGGCCGGTGGCATCGGCCGACCGCCGGACCCGACCCAGCGGCGGTTCAGCGACGGCACCGCGGACCGTTGGGCCGAGCGGGTCACCGCGCTCGCGCAGCGGCACGCCGGCGACCCGGACGTGGTGGTCGGCGCGGCCATCCACTCGGTACGCGCGGTCCCACGCGACCAGCTGGCCACGGTCGCGTCCTGGGCCGCCGAGCAGGCCGTACCCCTGCATGCGCACCTGTCGGAGCAGCCGGCGGAGAACGCCGACTGCCAGCAGCAGTACGGGATGTCGCCGACCCAACTGCTGTACGAGCACGGTGCGCTGGGCCCGCGGTCGACCGCCGTGCACGCCACCCATCTCAGCGACCAAGATGTGCAGCTGCTGGGCGGTTCGCAGACCTACGCGTGCTTCTGCCCAACCACCGAACGCGACCTGGGCGACGGGGTCGGGCCCTCGCGGGAGCTGCTGGCGGCCGGCTCGCCGCTGACCATCGGGTCGGACTCGCAGGCTGTGGTCGACCCGTTCGAGGAGCTGCGCGCGGTGGAGCTCGACCAGCGGCTGGTCAGCGGCGAGCGCGGGCACTGGGACGCCGAGGAGCTGCTGACCGCCGGGACCGTGGCCGGGCACGGATCGCTCGGCTTCCCAGACGCCGGTCGGATCGCCGTCGGGGCGTGGGCCGACCTCGTCACCGTCGACGACGACTCGGCGCGGACCGCGGGCACCGGCGGCGGTGCCGCGACCGCGGTGTTCTGCGCCACCGCCGCCGACGTCACCCACGTGGTCGCGGGCGGCCGTGTGCTCGACGCCGATCCCGCAGCGCTGCTGCGCCGGGCGGTGCCCGCTGCGCGCGAGCTGGCCGACCGGCCGGAGCAGCCGCCGGCACCGATCGAACACCAGCAGGATGGCAACCCCACCGCCCCGGAGGAGCCGCGATGACGTCCACCCTGGTCACCGACATCGGCCAGTTGGTCACCTGCGACCCGTCGCTCGGTGACGGGTCCCCGCTCGGCCTCCTCACCGACGCCGCGCTGGTCGCGGAGGGCGCCGAGGTGGCCTGGGTCGGATCGGCCGCGCAGGCTCCGGCAGCCGACACCGTGCTGGACGCCGGCGGCCGCGCGGTGATCCCCGGGTTCGTCGACTCGCACAGCCATCTGGTGTTCGCCGGCGACCGGTCGGAGGAGTTCGCCGCCCGGATGTCCGGCCGGCCGTACTCTGCCGGCGGGATCCGCACGACGGTCGCCGCCACCCGGGCCGCGACCGACGAGCAGTTGGGCGCCACCGTGGCCGGCCACGTGCGCGAGATGCAGCGCCAGGGCACCACGACGGTGGAGATCAAGAGCGGGTACGGCCTGACGGTGCGCGACGAGGCTCGGGCACTGGCGCTGGCCCGGCAGTTCACCCCGGAGACGACCTACCTCGGCGCCCATGTGGTGCCGCCCGAGTACGCCGACGATCCCGACGGCTACGTCGCGCTGGTGACCGGGCCGATGCTGGACGCCTGCGCCGAGCACGCCCGCTGGGTGGACGTGTTCTGCGAGCGCGGCGCGTTCGACGAGGACCAGTCCCGCCGGGTGCTGGAGGCCGGTCGGGCCCGGGGCCTGGAGACCCGCGTGCACGCCAACCAGCTAGGGGAGGGGCCGGGGGTGCGGCTGGCCGTCGAGACCGGCGCCGCCTCGGCCGACCACTGCACCCACCTGTCGGACGAGGACGTGGCGGCGCTGGCCGACAGCGACGTGGTGGCCACGCTGCTGCCCACGGTGGAGTTCTCCACCCGGTCGCCGTACCCGGACGCGCGTCGGCTGCTGGAGGCCGGCGCCACCGTGGCCCTGGCCTCCGACTGCAACCCCGGGTCCGGCTACTCCTCGTCGATGCCGCTGTGCATCGCGCTGGCGGTGCGCGAGATGCGGATGACGCCGGCCGAGGCGCTGTGGTCGGCGACCGGCGGCGGCGCCGCCGCGCTGCGGCTGCCCGAGGTGGGGCGGCTGTCGGTCGGCGCCCGGGCGGACCTGGCGGTGCTCGACGCCCCGTCGTACATCCACCTGGCCTATCGGCCGGGCGTACCCCTGGTCAGCACCGTCTGGCTCGCGGGCAGGCCGGTGTTTTCCGCGAGTGGTTGACTGGAGGGCATGGCCGGCTCGCATCCGTCGCCACGTCCCGAGCCGCGGGACAGCGGTCGGTCGCTCGGCCCCGAGGCGGCGCGCGTCTGGTCGGCGGTCGCGCATGTCGGCACGCTGCTGTCGGCCTGGTTCGCGATGGGCTTCCTGTGCCCGTTGCTGATCTGGCTGCTGCTCAAGGACAGTTCCGACCTGGTCCGCAGGCATGCCGCCGAGTCGCTGAACTTCCAGTTGACGCTGCTGGTCTACCTGGTCGGGGGCTGGCTGTTCATCCGGGTCACGCTGGGCCTGGGCATGCTGGTCGTGCTGCCCGCGATCGTCGTGGTGGGCCTGGTGGCGCTGGTCTGCATCATCCTGGCCACGGTCGCCGCGGCGGACGGGCGGGAGTTCCGCTATCCGCTGACCATCCGGCTGGTGCGCTGACCACCCCCGCCGGCCGGCCGCAGGCTGGCTGCGACAATGGCCGCCATGGACCCCAGCACGCCGACGGCCTACTGCGCGCCCACCGTGGACGGCGGGGCCCCGGTCGCGGTGGTGACCGGTGCCAGCAGCGGCATCGGCGCCGCGACCGCCCGCAAGCTCGCCGAGGCGGGGTTCGAGGTGGTGTGCGCCGCTCGGCGCGCGGACCGGATCGAGGCCCTGGCCAAGGAGATCGGCGGACGGGCGGTGACCTGCGACGTCACCGCTGACGACGACGTCGCGGCATTGGCCCGCGAGGTCGGGGACCGCTGCACGCTGCTGGTGAACAACGCCGGGGGCGCGTTCGGCCTGGACCCGGTGGCCGAGGCCGACCTGGACGACTGGCAGGCGATGTTCGACGTCAACGTGCTCGGCACGGTGCGGGTCACCAAGGCACTGCTGCCGGCGCTGATCGCCTCCGGGGCCGGACAGGTCGTGGTCGTGGGGTCCACGGCCGGTGAGGTGGCCTACGAGGGTGGCGGCGGCTACAACGCGGCGAAGTTCGCCGAGCGGGCGGTGGTCGACGCCTTGCGGCTGGAGCTGTACGACCAGCCGGTCCGGGTCTGCGACATCGCGCCGGGCATGGTGAAGACCGAGGAGTTCTCGCTGGTACGGCTCGGCGGGGACCAAGAACGCGCCGAGGCCGTGTACGCCGGTGTCGACCAGCCCCTCAGCGCCGAGGACATCGCCGACTGCATCACCTGGATGGCGACCCGCCCGGCGCACGTGAACATCGACCGGTTGACCGTCCGCCCGCGCGCCCAGGCCGCCCAGCACAAGGTGCACCGCACCTCCTGAGCCTGCCCACCGTCCCGGGCCCGGCCTCAAGATCCGACGGTTGGCTCCGACGCGCGCGGCGTTGGCTGAGCGTTCGCCCGTCGGATGCTGCCGTCGGACCGAAATCGGGGCGGTCGGGCGGGAACAAACCCCCTGTCGCCCGGGTTGAACCCTGGTGTAAGACTTGAGCGACACAGGCTCAACTTGTCTGACACTCGGTTGTTCGACTCATGGAGGTAAGCAGATGGCCCGCGCGGTCGGTATCGACCTCGGCACGACCAACTCGGTCGTCGCCGTGCTCGAAGGTGGGGACCCCACCGTCATTCCCAACGCCGAGGGGCAGCGCACCACGCCCTCGGTCGTCGCATTCGCCAAGAACGGCGAGGTGCTCGTCGGTGAGGTTGCCAAGCGGCAGGCGGTGACCAACGTCGACCGCACCATCCGCTCGGTCAAGCGTCACATGGGCACCGACTGGCACCGCAAGGTGGACGACAAGGACTTCACCGCGCAGCAGATCTCCGCGTTCGTGCTGCAGAAGCTGAAGCGGGACGCCGAGGCCTACCTGGGTGAGTCCGTCACCGACGCGGTGATCACCGTGCCCGCGTACTTCTCCGACGCCCAGCGCCAGGCCACCAAGGAGGCGGGCGAGATCGCCGGGCTGAAGGTCTCCCGGATCATCAACGAGCCCACCGCGGCCGCGCTGGCCTACGGCCTGGACAAGGAGTCCGACCAGACCATCCTGGTGTTCGACCTCGGTGGTGGCACGTTCGACGTGTCGCTGCTGGAGATCGGCGACGGCGTGGTCGAGGTCAAGGCCACCAGCGGTGACAACCGCCTCGGTGGCGACGACTGGGACGCCAAGGTCGTCGACTGGATGGTGAAGAAGTTCAACGACGCGCACGGCATCGACCTGTCCAAGGACAAGATCGCCGGCCAGCGGCTGCAGGAGGCCGCGGAGAAGGCCAAGATCGAGCTGTCCTCGTCGTCCGAGACCACGATCCACCTGCCCTACATCACCGCCGGCGCCGAGGGCCCGCTGCACTTCGAGGAGAAGCTCAGCCGCGCCGAGTTCCAGCGGCTGACCGCCGACCTGCTGGCCCGTACCAAGGCGCCGTTCCAGAACGTGATCAAGGACGCCAAGATCAACGTGAACCAGATCGACCACGTGATCCTGGTCGGCGGCTCCACCCGGATGCCCGCGGTCACCGACCTGGTGCGCGAGCTGACCGGCGGCAAGGAGCCGAACAAGGGCGTGAACCCCGACGAGGTCGTCGCCGTGGGCGCCAGCCTGCAGGCGGGCGTGCTCAAGGGCGAGGTCAAGGACGTGCTGCT
>CAZNCE010000179.1:0-7211 GCA_964571285.1 uncultured Nocardioidaceae bacterium
AGAACTCCATCTCCATCTGCTCGAACTCGCGGGTGCGGAAGATGAAGTTGCCCGGCGTGATCTCGTTGCGGAAGCTCTTGCCGGTCTGCGCGATGCCGAACGGCGGCTTCTTGCGCGCGGAGTTCATCACGTTGACGAAGTTGATGAAGATGCCCTGCGCGGTCTCCGGGCGCAGGTAGTGCAGGCCGGACTCGTCCTCGACCGGGCCCAAGTAGGTCTTCAACATCATGTTGAAGTCACGCGGGTCGGTCCACGCGCCGCGGGTGCCGCAGTTCGGGCAGGCGACCTGGGCCAGGTCGACGTCGTCGGGGTCGAGTTGCTCGCCCTTCGCTGCGCGCCTGGTGGCGAAGTCCTCACGCAGGTGGTCGGCCCGGAACCGGTGGTGGCAGTTCTGGCACTCGGTGAGGGGGTCGCTGAACGCACTCAGGTGCCCCGACGCGACCCAGGTCTGCGTGGGCAGGATCACCGAGGAGTCCAGGCCGACCACGTCGTCGCGCATCTGCACCATGGACTTCCACCACTGGCGCTTGATGTTCTCCTTGAGCTCGACACCCAGCGGGCCGTAGTCCCACGCCGAGCGTGTGCCGCCATAGATCTCCCCGCAGGGAAAGACGAAACCCCGGCGTTTGCAGAGGTTGACGACGTTGTCGATGGTGCTGGTGGCCACAGGGATCTCCATCCGGCTGGGTGTCGGCGGGTCGGGCAGCCGGGTCGGCTGATCGGCAGTTTGGTCGGCTGTCAGGACAGGCTACCCGCCGGTCCCCCGGCGCCGCCCCGCGGCTTGGCCACATTCGGCTCGGTGGCGCCCGCCCCGGACAGGATCTCGAACGCCGTCGGCTCGTCCAGCGCCCTGGAGAGCAGCGGCACCGCGCCGACCTTCACCTCGTACGAGCTCAGCGCGCGCCGGTAGCTGCCGACCGACGCGAACCGCAGCAGCACCAGCCACAGGTCCGGGTCGTCGGTGGCCCGGCCGATGCTGGCCTCCAAGAACCCCGGACGCTCCGTCAGCACACCGATCGCCTGCTCCGCCTCGGACCGGAACACCGCCTCCTCGGCCGAATCCACGCGGAACCGCAGCACCACCAGCACGGCCGACCTCAGCCGCCGTAGCCGACGATCCGCGACACCGCCAGCCCGGCCACCGCCCCGGCGACGAGGACCCGGACCGCCCGGCCGCCGGCGCTGAACCGCGGCCAGCCGAGGTAGGCCAGCCAGACCAGAAAGGCCGCGATCGCCAGCAGGCACAGCCCGCCCCAGGGTGGTGGCAGCACCATGCCGAGCATGGCGAGCGCCACCGCGCACAGCGGCACCAACCAGGCCGGCTGCCGGTGCAGCCAGCCCAGCAGCCGCCGGCTGCGGCTGGCCACCTC
This sequence comes from uncultured Nocardioidaceae bacterium, assembly GCA_964571285.1. GTDB lineage: Bacteria > Actinomycetota > Actinomycetes > Propionibacteriales > Nocardioidaceae > CAZNCE01. Next base: position 1,371 of record CAZNCE010000179.1, read on the forward strand.
GAACCGGGTCCGCGACGGCGCACGCCCGTGCGGGCCGCCATTCCCCCGGCTCTGTGCCGCCCGCACCGCGGGGTTCCCGCTGCGGCCCTTGCGCTGCCGCTGGGACGCCCGGTCGCCTGGTCTGCTCACCGCCCCATTGTGTCCCACGCCGCCGCCACCGCCGGGTGCCGGTGCCCGAGCGGTCACGGGCGCTGGGCACGGCACGGCCTGGGACAAGGGCCCGATCGACCGCCGGCGGGCTGCCGTCCATCGAAATCAGTTGACAACGGTTTTCATCTCAGATGACAATGGTTTTCATGTCATTCGGCTCCCGCCTGATCGGCAGCCGGCTGCCGGCCCGTACCGGCGTCGCTCTCGCCGCCGCCCTCGTCCTCGGCTCCTGCGGCGCCGGTGGGGCCGGCGGAGGGTCGGGCGACGGACCGAGCGTGGTGGCCGGCTTCTATCCGCTCGCCTTCGTGGCCGAACGCGTCGCCGGGGACGCGGCCGACGTGGCGGACCTCACCACCGTCGGCGCCGAACCGCACGATCTCGAACTGCGCCCGAAGCAGGTGGTGCAGATCGCCGACGCCGACGTCGTGGTCTACGAGGCGGCGCTGCAGCCGCAGGTCGCCGAAGCGGTCGAATCGAACGCGCAGGGCACCACCATCGAGGTCGGCGAGCTGGCGGGGCTCGAGCACGAGGGCGACGACGGGCACGACCACGGGGGCGACCAGGCAGACGATCAAGCGCTGGACCCCCACCTGTGGCTCGACCCGACCAAGCTGGTGCCGGTGGCCCGGGCCATCGCCGACGGGCTGGCGGAGGCCGACCCAGAGCACGCGGGGACCTACCACCGCAACGCCGGCCGGCTGATCGGTGAGCTGCACCGGCTGGACGACGACTTCCGACGCGGCCTCAGCGACTGCGACCGACGGACCTTCGTGACCAGCCACGCCGCCTTCGGCTACCTGGCTCACGCCTACGACCTGCGGATGCTGCCGATCGCCGGGATCAGCCCGGATGCCGAGCCGTCCCCCGCCCGGCTGGCCGAGCTCCGCCAGGTGGTGCGGGACGAGGGCGTGACCACGATCTTCACCGAACGGCTGGCCAGCACGGCCATCGCCGACACGCTCGCCCGGGCGGCCGACGTCGAGGTGGCCGTCCTCGACCCGATCGAAGGCCTCACCGACCAGACCCGCGACGAGGACTACCTGAGCCTGATGCGCCAGAACCTCGCCGCGCTGCGCACCGCGAACGGCTGCCGATGAGCGCGCCGTTGCAGCTGGTGGACGCCGCGGTCGCGCTCGGCGGGCGGCCGATCCTTCGCCGCATCGACCTGACCGTGCATCGCGGCGAGGTGCTGGCCGTGCTCGGCGCCAACGGCTCGGGCAAGTCCACGCTGGTCCGAGCCGCGCTCGGGCTGACTCCCCTCACCCGTGGTGCGGTGCGGATCTTCGGCACCGAGTTGGCGGCTTTCGGCGACTGGCACCGGGTCGGGTACGTGCCCCAGCGGCCACCGGGCTCGGGGGTCCCGGCGACCGTGCGTGAGGTGGTGACCTCCGGCCGGTTGGCCCGGCGACGCCTCCTCACCCCGCTCGGCCGGACGGACCGCCGAGCGGTCGCTGCCGCCCTGGAGGCCGTACGGCTGTCCGACCGCTCCTCCGACAGCGTGGTGACGCTGTCCGGGGGGCAACAGCAGCGGGTGCTGATCGCGCGGGCCCTGGCCGGCGAGCCGGACCTGCTGGTGCTGGACGAGCCGACCGCCGGCGTCGACCTGCAGAGCCAGGAGCTGTTCGCCGACACCCTCCGCCGGCTGATCGCCGACGGCGCCACGGTGCTCATGGTGGCGCACGAGCTGGGCCCGCTGGAGCCGCTGATCGACCGCGTGGCGGTGGTCGACGACGGACGCATCGTCTACCAGGGCCCGCCACGGATGACGCATGGCCTGCACGCCTTCCACGACCACCCGGCCCCCGGCCAGGCGGTCGACCACACCCCGATCCACGGGTCGCCACTGGACCCGGGCAGGGACGACGACCGATGAACCCGTACGCGTACGACTTCATGCAGCGGGCGCTGGTCGCGGCCCTGGTCACCGGGCTGGCGGCGCCGTCCATCGGGACCTATCTGGTGCAACGGCGACTCGCGCTGCTCGGGGACGGGATCGGCCACATCGCCGTCACCGGTGTCGCGCTCGGGCTACTGACCGGGATCGCCCCCACCTGGACGGCGATCCTGGTCGCCGTCGCCGGGGCCTTGCTGATCGAGCTGATCCGGGCCCGTGGCCGTACCAGCGGGGACGTCGCGCTGGCCCTGCTGTTCTACGGCGGCATCGCCGGTGGCGTGCTGCTGGTCGGGCTCGCGGGCAGCGGCGCCGCGACCCTGCAGAGCTATCTGTTCGGCTCGATCACCACGGTCGCCGACAGCGACGTGGTGGTGGTCTGCGTGCTCGGCGTACTCGTGACGCTGATCGCCCTCGGGCTGTCGCCGCAGCTGTTCGCGGTCTGCCAGGACGAGGACTTCGCCCGGGTCCAGGGGCTGAAGGTGCAGGCGTACACGATCGCCATCTCCGTGATGGCCGCGGTGACCGTCACCGTGGCGATGCGTACCGTCGGCCTGCTGCTGGTGAGCGCACTGATGGTGGTCCCGGTGGCCACCGCCCAGCAGGTGACCCGCGGGTTCCGGGTGACGCTGTTCTCCGCGATGGTGCTGGGGTCGCTGGCGTCCACGATCGGCCTGACCGGATCGTTCTATCTCGACGTCGCACCCGGGGCCGCGATCGTGCTGGTCGCGCTCTGCGGGTTCGTCGCCACGTGGCCGGTCGGTGCGCTGCTACGGCGGCGGCAACGGCTCACCGCCCCGTTCCCGGCCGGTGGCGTGGTGGGTGCTGCCGCCGGCGAGGCGGTTCCGGTCACGGTCGCTGGCCTGGCCCCCGGCGGGGTCGCCGGGAGTGGGGCCGCGCGGAGTGGGATCGCCGGCGGTGCGGCGGATGGCCCGGCGGTCAACGCCCCAGCCGGCGCAGGGGATGTGGCCGGCGGGGAGTGTGAGCCGATGACCGCCGAGGAGCACCCGCACCGGCACGGCGACGGCTGCGGACACCGGGCGGTGGTCCACGGCGATCATCTGGACTACGTGCACGACGGGCATCGACACGCCGCACACGGAGATCACTATGACGAGCACTGACACGCCCCGGCCCACCCGGCAGCGGCGCGCGGTGTCGGAAGCGCTGGACACCGTGCAGGACTTCCGCAGCGCTCAGGAGATCCACGAGCTACTGCGCCGTTCCGGCCAGCGAGTGGGACTGACCACGGTGTACCGCACGCTGCAGTCGCTGGTGGCCAGCGGCGAGGTGGACCTGTTGCGCGGTGACGATGGCGAGGCGCTCTACCGGCGGTGCAGCGAGGGCCACCATCACCATCTGGTGTGCCGCGCCTGTGGACGTACCGTCGAGGTGGAGGGGCCCGCCGTGGAGAGGTGGGCGGTCACCGTCGCCGACCGGCACGGGTTCGTGGACGTCAGCCACACCTTGGAGATCTTCGGCACGTGTGCGGACTGCCGCTGAGGTCGCGTGCAGTTGTCAGCCAGCTGCCGTAGGCCGTACGCGCGGCACAGCCTGACAACTCGACGGGGCAAACCGTCGCGACCGAGTTGTCAGCCAGCTGCCGTAGGCCGTACGCGCGGCACAGCCTGACAACTCGACGGGGGCGGGTCAGCGCGACCGGTCGACCGCGCCGCCGTACCGCCGGTCGCGCCGGGCGTACTCCTCGATCGCCCGCCACAGATCGCGCCGGTCCACATCCGGCCACAGCACGTCGGAGAACACCAGCTCGGCGTAGGCCGACTGCCAGAGCATGAAGTTCGACGTCCGCTGCTCCCCCGACGACCGCCAGAACAGGTCCACGTCCGGCAGCCCGGGCTCGTCCAGGTAGCGGGCGAAGACCCGGGTGTCCACCCGTCCCGGGTTCACCCGGCCGGCCGCCACGTCGCGCGCCAGGGCAGCCGCCGCGTCCGCGATCTCGGCCCGTCCCCCGTAGTTGACGCACATGGTCAACGTCAGCACGTCGTTGTGCCGGGTCAGCGCCTCGGCCGTCTCGAGCTCCTTGATCACGCTGGCCCACAGCCGTGGGCGCCGGCCGGCCCACCGCACGCGCACCCCGAGCGCGTGCATGTCGTCGCGCCGGCGCCGGATCACGTCCCGGTTGAACCCCATCAGGAACCGCACCTCGTCCGGCGAGCGCTTCCAGTTCTCGGTCGAGAACGCGTACGCGGACAGGTGCGTGACGCCGATCTCGATCGCGCCCTCGACCACGTCGAACAGCGCGGCCTCCCCCATCTCGTGGCCCCGGGTGCGCGGCAGCCCGCGCTGGTTGGCCCAGCGCCCGTTGCCGTCCATCACGATCGCGACGTGCCGGGGCACCAGCTCGGCCGGGAGGTCGGGTGGGCGGGCGCCGGACGGATGGGGCGACGGCGGCAGCACCCGGTGGGGCACAGCGGCGGTCCGTCGGCGCTCTCGCACGTGGGCCATTGTGGCGTACGCCCGCGGGCGGAGGGCGCCCCGTCTACCGGTCCACGTGCGCGAGCGAGCGCAGCGATCGCTCCAGGTGCCACTGCAAGAACACGGCGACCAGCCCGTTGGCCTCCTTGCGCTGGCGTGGTTCGCTGCGCTCCGCGGCCGCCCAGTCCCCCACCAGCAGCGCGGCGAGCAGCTCCACCGTCTCCGGGGCGGGGCTCGCGGTGCCCGGTGCCCGGCAGTCGCGGCACAGCATGCCGCCCGCGGCCGGGCTGAACGAACGGTGCGGCCCGGGCGCCCCGCACCGGGCGCAGTCGGCGAACGAGGGCGCGTACCCCGCGACCGCCAACGAGCGAAGCAGGAACGAGTCCAGCACCAAGCCGGCGTCCCGCTCCCCCGAGGCCAGCACCCGCAGCCCACCGGCGAGCAGCAGGAACTGCTGCACCGCCGGCTCCTTCTCCTCGACCACCAGCCGCTCGGCGGTCTCCAACATCACCGTGCCGGCGGTGTAGAGGCGGTAGTCCGCGCAGATCCGCCTCCCGTGCGGGGCGACGGTCTCGGCCTGGGTCACCACGTCGAGCGAGCGCCCTTCGGCCAGTTGCACGTCCGCGTGCATGAACGGCTCCAGCCGGGACCCGAACCGCGACGTGGTGCGGCGTACCCCCTTGGCGACGGCCCGGACCCGGCCGTGGTGCCGGGTGAGCAGCGTGACGATCCGGTCGGCCTCACCGAGCTTCTGCGTGCGCAGCACGACGGCATCGTCACGGTAAAGACCCACATCGGCATTGTCCCAGGTGGCCAGGCGTGTCGGTGGTCGACGGGCCGCAGCCGGGGTTGCCTGCGCTGCCGTGCCGCCTACAGTGGGCAGGGCTTGGCTGACCATGTCCTCAATCCGGGAGGAGCGTCATGCTCACCCTGACCGACAACGCCACCAACGTGATCAAGACCCTGGCGGGCGGCGACCAGGCCCCCGACGGCGCGGGGCTGCGGATCTCGCAGTCCGACCCGCAGAGCCCCGACCTGGCGGTCACCACCGCCACCGCACCCGAGCCGAACGACCAGGTGGTCGAGGAGCAGGGCGCCCGGGTCTACCTCGAGCCGCAGGCCGCGGTGACGCTCGACGACAAGGTGCTCGACGCGCAGATCGACCCGTCCGGCGGCGTGCAGTTCACCCTCGGCCAGCAGGGCGGCGCGCCCGTGGACGGCACCGGCCCCCAGTAGCCCACCGTCGTTAGCCCCACCCCGGCGGCCGTCGGGCGACCACTCCCCGTCGGCCGATCTTCACCGGGCCGTGTTGCTACGAACCGCGTTCGTCGCGGTGCCTCCCCGGGACGAAAACACGCCCTAGC
>CAZNCE010000180.1:0-7209 GCA_964571285.1 uncultured Nocardioidaceae bacterium
CCCACCCGTTCGCACACCGGCGCCGCCCAGGGCGGCATGTGCGCCGCGCTGGCGAACGTGGAGGAGGACAACTGGGAGTGGCACACCTTCGACACCGTCAAGGGCGGTGACTACCTGGTCGACCAGGACGCGGCCGAGGTGATGTGCCGCGAGGCGATCGACGCGGTGCTGGACCTGGAGAAGATGGGCCTCCCGTTCAACCGGACCCCGGAGGGCCGGATCGACCAGCGCCGGTTCGGCGGGCACACCCGCCAGCACGGCGAGGCCGCGGTACGCCGTTCGTGCTTCGCCGCCGACCGCACCGGCCACATGATCCTGCAGACGCTGTACCAGCAGTGCATCAAGCGCGACGTCAAGTTCTACAACGAGTTCTACGTCCTCGACCTGCTGATGAACGGCGGCCGGGCGGCCGGCGTCGTCGCGTACGAGCTGGCCACCGGCGAGATCCACGTGTTCCGCGCCAAGGCGGTGATCTTCGCGACCGGCGGCTTCGGCAAGGTGTTCCGGACCACCTCCAACGCGCACACGCTGACCGGCGACGGCATGGGCATCATCTGGCGTGAGGGCCTGCCGCTGGAGGACATGGAGTTCTTCCAGTTCCACCCGACCGGGCTGGCCGGGATCGGCGTGCTGCTGTCCGAGGCGGCCCGCGGCGAGGGCGGGGTGCTGCGCAACAAGGACGGCGAGCGGTTCATGGAGCGCTATGCCCCGAACATGAAGGATCTGGCCTCGCGGGACGTGGTGGCGCGGGCGATGGCCAACGAGGTCCGGGAGGGCAGGGGCTGCGGCGACGAGGGCGCCTACGTCTTCTTGGACCTCACCCACCTGCCCAAGGAGCAGATCGACTCCAAGCTCCCCGACATCACCGAGTTCGCCCGCACCTATCTCGGCGTGGAGCCCTACGACGAGCCGATCCCGGTGTTCCCCACCGCGCACTACGCGATGGGCGGCATCCCGACCAACGTCCACGGCGAGGTGCTCTACGACGCCGATCGCGCGGTGCCGGGCCTGTACGCCGCCGGCGAGGTGGCCTGCGTGTCCGTGCACGGGGCCAACCGGTTGGGCACCAACTCGCTGCTGGACATCAACGTGTTCGGCCGCCGCTCCGGCATCAACGCCGCGGAGTACGCCTCGCGCACGTCGTTCGTGGAGCCTCCGGACAACCCGGCCGCCCTGGTCGAGTCCATGGTGGAGGGCATGCGCGACTCGACCGGCGAGGAGCGGGTGGCACCGATCCGGTCCCAGCTGCAGGCCACGATGGACATCAACGCGCAGGTCTACCGCACCGAGGGCTCGCTGAAGCAGGCGCTGACCGACATCGAGACGCTCAAGCTGCGCTACCAGAACGTTTCGGTGCAGGACAAGGGCAAGCGGTTCAACACCGACCTGCTGGAGGCGATCGAGCTCGGCTTCCTGCTCGACCTGGCCGAGGTGCTGGTGACGTCGGCGCTGGCCCGGCAGGAGTCGCGCGGCGGGCACTACCGCGAGGACTTCCCCGCCCGCGACGACGTCAACTTCATGCGGCACACGATGGCCTACCGCGAGCTGGACGCGGACGGCAACGTGAGCATCCGCCTCGACTACAAGCCGGTCACGCAGACGCGTTACCGCCCGATGGAGCGTAAGTACTGATGGACGTCACGCTGCGGATCCGCCGCTACAACCCCGAGGTCTCCGACGAGCCCGCCTGGCACGACTACACGGTCACGATGCAGCCGACCGACCGGGTGCTCGACGCGCTGCACAAGGTGAAGTGGGAGATCGACGGCTCGCTCACCTTCCGTCGCTCGTGCGCGCACGGCGTCTGCGGGTCGGACGCGATGCGGATCAACGGCCGCAACCGGCTCGCGTGCAAGACCTTGGTCAAGGACGTCACGTCACCGGTCAGCATCGAGCCGATCAAGGGCCTGCCGGTCCTCAAGGACCTGGTCGTCGACATGGAGCCGTTCTTCGACGCCTACCGCGGGATCATGCCGTTCCTGGTCACCACCGGGAACGACCCCAGCCGGGAACGGCTGCAGAGCCAGGAGGACCGGGCCCGCTTCGACGACACCACCAAGTGCATCCTGTGCGCCGCGTGCACGTCGTCGTGCCCCGTCTACTGGGTGGACGGCCAGTACTTCGGCCCGCAGGCCATCGTCGGCGCCCACCGGTTCATCTTCGACAGCCGCGACGAGGCGTCCGAGCAGCGGCTGGAGATCCTGAACGACAAGGAGGGCGTGTGGCGCTGCCGCACGACCTTCAACTGCACCGAGGCGTGTCCACGCGGCATCAAGGTGACGCAGGCGATCCAAGAGGTCAAGCGGGCCCTGATCTTCCGGCGCTGAACCTCGCGGCCCGGGTCAGGCCCGGCAGCGGCATCCGGATCGGGGCGGATCATCGGGGCCGACGCAGCGCCCGGGCGGCCCCGAGCACCGCGACTCCGGCGACTCCCGCTGCTGCCGCCAGGGCGACCGTGCGGCCGCGGCGGTCGTCGACTGACGGCGGCTGCGGGGAACGGGCCGACGGCGGCGCGGCCGACGCCGATGTAGCCGGTGCTGGGTGGGCGGTTCCCGCGGGGACGCGGATCACCGACCGCACCGGGACCATGCCCACCCGCGCCTCCCGGCGGCGGCGCTCCACCGCGGTCGGGGTGGTGTGGGCCCAGGCGGCACCCAGGACGGTCACCCGCGAGAAGTAGTTGATCCAGATCAGCAGCACCAGCGAGACACCGAGCACGGCCGCGGCCGGGCTGCTGGAGGCCTGCCGGATCAGCAGTGACGCCAACTGCTTGAGCAGCTCGAACCCGATCCCGGCCAGCAGCGCGCCCTGCCACAGCGCCTTGGCGGGCAGCGGCGGGTCGGTCAGCAACCGGAACAGGGCGAAGAACAGCACCGTGCTGGCGCCGATCCCGAGCGCGATCCCCAGCGCCCACAGCACCACGTCGGCCCCGGGAAGCTGGTCCAACCCGAGCCAGCCCAAGATGTCGGCCGCGAAGCCGGACACGAACCCGGAGATGGCCACCGACAGGATCAGCGTCAGGCCGATGATCAGCAGCATCAGCAGGTCGACGGCCTTGCCCAGGACGAAGTTGCGCTTGGCCGACGGGGGGATCTCGAACACCGCGACCAGCGCTGCGCGCATGCCCGACAGCCAGCCCAGCCCGGAGTACAGCAGACCGGCGGCACCGATGATGCTGGCCGTGCCCTTGGCGCTCTTGAAGGCGCTGATCGGGATCTGCCCGGCCTGGTCCCCGATCAGGCCGGGCAGCACCTCGTTGAGCGCCTCCACCAGGGCCTGCTCGGCATCGGGGTAGACCGCCGTGACGTACCCGATGACGGCGAACGCCAGGGCCAGGATCGGGAAGAAGGACAGGAAGCCGAAATAGGTCACCGCACCCGCCAGCACGCTGCCCTGCACCTGGCCGAAGTGCTCCACCGCCGCCAGCGTGTGGTTCACGGACGGGCGCCGGCGCCGCCAGGACTGGACAGTCTGCTTGATCCGGTCAACTAGTCCGGGTTTGTCCGGTTCTGCCATCCCAGATGTCTACCACGAGGTGGTGTTCACCCGAGGGCGAACTCCCGGGACGGGCGCCACACCCCGTCGTCATGGGCATAGAGGTGGAACGACGCGACCGTGAACGTGCAGTCGAAGCCGGCCAGTTCATCGAACGCCCGGTCCAGCCCCTCCTCGGGTACGTCGTGGGCGATGGTGACGTGCGGATGGAACGGGAACATCAGCTGCTGGGCCAGCGGGCCGGACAGCAGGCCGGCTGCCAACAGCTCGCACGACGAGATGCCCTCGACGACCGTGACGAACACCACGGGTGACACCGGGCGGAAGGTGCCGGTCCCCCGCAGGTGCAGCAGGAACGGCGTATGTGCCGAGGCGACCTTGGACAGGTGGCGTTCGATCCAGGGCAGGTCGTCGGGGTCGACCTGCGTGGGCGGCACCAGGGTCACGTGCGGCGGGATGGACGTGGCCAGCGGGTCGCCGAAGGACGCCCGGTGGCGTTGCAGGGTGCTCCCCCACGGTTCGGGGATCGCTAGGGCGACGCCGATGGTCTGCACTCCCACGACCCTAGCGCTCCGCTGAGCGGGGCGGCACGAAGCCGACCTTGTCGTGGACGTCGGCCAGCGTGGCCGAGGCGACCTCGCGAGCGTGCTCCGCACCCGCGGCCAGGATCCGGTCCAGCTCGGCCGGGTCGCCCAGCAGCTCGAGGGTGCGGTCCCGGAACGGCGTGACGAACTCGACCGCGACCTCGGCCAGCTCCTTCTTCAGGTCGCCGTAGCCACGACCGGCGTACCGGTCCTCGAGCTCGGCCACGGGGGTGCCGGTGAGCGCGGAGTAGATGGTCAGCAGGTTGGACACGCCCGGCTTGTGCTCGGGGTCGAACCGGACCTCGCGACCGGAGTCGGTGACGGCGGAGCGGATCTTCTTGGCCGTCGCCTTGGGGTCGTCGAGCAGCTCGAGCAGCCCGCCCGGCGAGGACGCGGACTTGCTCATCTTGATCGTCGGATCCTGCAGGTCGACGATCTTGGCCGTCTCCTTGACGATGTGTGGCTCCGGGAGCTGGAACGTGGGGCCGTACCGGTGGTTGAACCGCCCGCCGAGGTCGCGGGTCAGCTCCAGGTGCTGGCGTTGGTCCTCCCCGACCGGCACCCGGTCGGTCTGGTAGAGCAGGATGTCCGCCGCCATCAGGATCGGGTAGGTGAACAGGCCCACGGTGGTGCGATCGGTGCCGCCCTTGGACGCCTTGTCCTTGAACTGCGTCATCCGCCCGGCCTCGCCGAAGCCGGTGATGCACCCGAGCACCCAGGCCAGCTGCGCGTGCTCGGGGACGTGGGACTGCACGAACAGCGAGCAGCGGTCCGGGTCCAGCCCGGCCGCGAGCATCTGGGCCGCCGATCTGCGCGAGCTCTCCCGCAGCGTCTCGGGATCCTGCTCGACCGTGATCGCGTGCAGGTCGACCACACAGTAGAAGGCCTCGAACGCGTCCTGAAGCGGCACGAAGTGGCGCAGGGCGCCGAGATAGTTGCCGAAATGGAACGAGCTCGACGAGGGCTGGATTCCCGAGAACACCCTGGCGACAGCGCTGCTAGGCATGGGACACATTCTTGCCGAACCCACCGCCTGAGCCGTCCCCGCCCCCTGGTGTCAGTGGGAGGCGGTGCTGCCGTTGGGTGACCGCAGCTGCTCAGCCGCCGGAAGGTCCTCCGCCGCCCCGTCCGCAGCCCCGTCCGCAGCCTGGTCAGCGGCCTCACCTTCGGCCGGCCGAGCCGGGGCGTCCGGCCCCTGGCCTCGGGCATCGGGCTGGACGTGCAGCCGGGCGACCGGCTGGCCGGAAGGCCCGGCCTGGCCGGCGCCGGCAGGCGTGACGAAGACCCGGGACACCCGGCGGCCGTCCAACTCCCGAACACTCAGCCGGTGCTGGTCGAACTCCACCTGGTCGCCGACCTGCGGCATGTGGCCGAGCTGGTTCACGATGAACCCGGCCACCGTCTCGTACGGCCCCTCGGGCAGCTCGATGCCGGTCTCGTCGAGGAAGTCGTCGAGGTTCAGCAGGCCGTCCACCTCCAGCGCCCCGCCGAGTGTGCGCTTGGTGTCGGGCCCGCCGGTGTCGTACTCGTCCCGGATGTCTCCGACCAGTTCCTCGACCAGGTCCTCCAGGGTCACGATGCCGTCGGTGCCGCCGTACTCGTCGACCACGATGGCCAGGTGCGAGTTCTCCCGGCGCAGGTCGCCGAGGGCGGCGATGATGTTGCGGGTGCCGGGCAGCATCAGCACATCGCGCGCGATGTCGCCGACGTGCACCGAGCGACCCTGCACCTCCGGGGCCACCAGGTCCCGCACGTGCACGAAGCCCACCACGTCGTCGGCGGAACCGCGCACCACCGGGTAGCGCGAGTGCGGCTGCTCCAGCGCGAACTTGACCGCCTTGTAGACGGGCATCGTGGCGTCGACGAAGTCCGCCTCGGTGCGCGGGATCATCACCTCGCGGATCTGCCGGTCACCGGCCTCGAAGACGTCGGTGAGGATCTGCCGCTCCTCCTCCCCCAGCGTCTCGTGACCGCTGACCAGCTCACGCAGCTCCTCGTCGCTGATCGTCTCCCGCTGCGCCGCAGGGTCGCCACCGAGCAGCCGGACCACCAGGTCGGTCGACACCGACAGCAGCCAGATCACCGGGCGGGCGAGCACGGCGATCCGGTCCACCAGCGGCGCGAGCGCCAGCGCGAAGCCCTCGGCTCGTTGCAGCGCGAGCCGCTTGGCGGCCAGCTCACCGAGCACGATCGACACGTACGAGATGACGATCGTGATCAGCACCAGGGCCACCGTGTTGGCCAGGCCCTCGGCCAAGCCCCAGTCGATCAGCACCGGGGCCAGGTCGCCGGCCAGCGTCGCGCCGCCGAACGCGGCGGACAGGAACCCCATCAGGGTCACGCCGATCTGGACGGCGGACAGGAACCGGTTGGGGTCCTCGGCGACGTGTGCCACCGTGCGCCCACGCTTGCTGCGCTGGGCGAGGGACTTGATCTGGCCGTCTCGCAACGAGACCAGCGCGATCTCGGCGGCCGCGAACACTCCCCCGATGCAGACGAACAGCAGGATCAGTCCGATGTTGAGAAGCGTGCCGTTCACCGAGGTTGACCGTCCGGAGCCGGGACGGGGGCTCGGCTAGGGCACCCCGTACTACACGGATCGTCCATACCGAGAGGGTAGACGAGGCGGAGGCCGCTGTGGGAGGTCCACCGGCGCGTGCGGTCCGGGCGAGACCGCCGTTCCCGCTGCCGGCTGGCCGGCACGGACCGCGTCGCCGCCCCTGGTTCGGCAACCGGACACCGCGCTGCTAGCGTCCAGATGTCTGATCCCCAGTCCTCCCGGAGGCCGTCGTGAACTCTCCCGTCAAGGTCGCCGTAACCGGCGCCGCCGGCCAGATCGGCTACAGCCTGCTCTTCCGGATCGCGAGCGGCGCGATGCTCGGTCCAGAGACGCCGGTGGAGCTCCGGCTGCTGGAGATCACGCCCGCATTGAAGGCGCTCGAGGGCGTGGTGATGGAGCTGGACGACTGCGCGTTCCCGCTGCTGGCCGGCGTGGAGACCGGGGATGACCCGAACACCATCTTCGACGGCGCGAACGTCGCACTGCTGGTCGGGGCGCGACCACGGTCCAAGGGCATGGAGCGCGGCGACCTGCTGGAGGCCAACGGCGGGATCTTCAAGCCGCAGGGCG
>CAZNCE010000181.1:0-7184 GCA_964571285.1 uncultured Nocardioidaceae bacterium
GTAGGGCCGGTGAGATTCGAACTCACACTGTCACGGACCTAAACCGTGTGCCTCTGCCATTGGGCTACGGCCCCTCGCTGGGGATTCTAGGCAGTCCCTCGGATGCCCGCCCGGCGGCCGACCAGCCCGCCGCCCCGCATCAAGATCCGACGGTGGGTTCCGACGGTTCGGGGGTCGGCTGAGCGTGGGCGGGTCGGATCGTGCCGTCGGATCGTGAGGCCAGCCCGGATCGTGCGGCCAGCCTCGGATCGTGCGGCCAGCCCTCAGACGCCCAGCTCCTTGCGCAACCGGGCGACGTGACCGGTCGCCTTCACGTTGTACATGGCGTGTTCGAGCCGGCCCTCCTTGTCCACCACGAAGGTGGAGCGGATCACGCCGTCCACGACCTTGCCGTACAGCTTCTTCTCGCCGAAGGCGCCGTACGCGCGGAGCACCTCCTTGTCCGGGTCGGACAGCAGCGTGATCGTCAGGTGGTCGCGCTCCCGGAACTTCGCCAGCTTGTCCGGCGCGTCCGGCGAGATCCCCAGGACGGTGACCCCGGCCGCCTGCAGCGCGTCCAGCGAGTCGGAGAAGTCGCACGCCTCGGTCGTGCACCCCGGCGTCATCGCGGCCGGGTAGAAGTAGACCACCACCCGCTGGCCGCGCAGGCCGGACAGGCTGACCTGCCCCCCGCGGTCGTCGGACAGGGTGAAATCGGGCGCCGGGTCCCCGGGCTTCAGCTCAGTCATGAACGGTCGTCCTCTCGCCTTCGGATCGGGGCTTGTTGCAAGTCGTTTGCAACAGGCTAGGATCGGGCCCAGTCTATCGACCGGGTCTTTGTGGGCGTAGGTGCGCAGGGCACCGGCCGACCAGGCGAACAGCCGACGGACCGAAGGCAAGGAGCCCGCTCGATGCACGTACCCGACGGATTCCTCGACGCACCGACCTCGGTGGCGACCGGACTCGTCGCTGCCACCGGCGTGGCCCTCGCGCTGCGCGGCTCGCGACGCGAGCTGGACGAGCGCACCGCGCCGATGGCCGGCCTGGTCGCGGCGTTCGTGTTCGCCGTCCAGATGCTCAACTTCCCAGTGGCGGTGGGGACCAGCGGGCACCTGCTGGGCGGCGCGCTGGCGGCCGTGCTGGTCGGCCCGTACACAGCCGTCCTCTGCCTGTCCGTGGTGCTACTCGTGCAGGCGCTGCTGTTCGCTGACGGTGGCGTCACCGCGCTCGGCACCAACATCACGCTGATGGCGGTCGTCGGGGTCGTGGTGGGCTGGCTGGTGTTCCGCGGACTGCAGCGGATGCTGCCCAAGCGGGTGTCCATGGTGGCGCCGGCCGCGGGGGTGGCCGCGTTCGTGTCGGTGCCGGCCGCCGCGGCGGCCTTCGTCGGCCTGTACCTCATCGGCGGCGCCGTGGACCTGTCGATCGGTGCCCTCCTCGCCTCCATGGTCGGCTGGCACGTGCTGATCGGGATCGGTGAGGCCGTGATCACCGGGCTCACCGTGGCCAGCGTGTGCGCGATCCGGCCCGATCTGGTGTACGGCGCGCAGCGGGTGCTCGCCGCGCGACCGCTGGAGATCCGCGACGCCGGTCACCCGCCCACCGGCCGTCCCACCGCCGGCCATGTGGAGGATCTCCCGGCCGGGCACGCCACCGAAACAGGGGAGGCCGGGGCATGAGCCGCCGGAAGTTCTTCGCCGGGCTGCTGCTGGTCGCGCTGCTGCTGGCCGGCGTGGTGTCGTACTTCGCCTCGGCCAGCCCGGACGGCCTCGAGCACGTCGCGCACCAGCACGGCATCGCCGACACCGCACGAGACTCGGCGACCGCGGACTCCCCGCTGGCCGACTACCAGACCAAGGGTGTCGACGACGGTGCGCTCTCCGGCGGGTTGGCCGGTGTGATCGGCGTCGGCGTCACGCTGCTGCTGGCGGGCGGGCTCGCCTACGTCGTACGCCGCAAGGAACCCGAGAAGTCGGAGCAATAACCGGTGCCCCCGGCCGACCCCGCGGACCACGCCGACAGTGGCGTCCCCGCCGTCCACCTGACCACCGCGGCCTGACCATGGGCGCGGCGCACGGGCATCGGCTGCACTTCCACGGACACTCACGGGTGCATCGGCTGCCCGCGCACTGCAAGGTGCTGGCGCTGGTGACGTTCGTGCTGGTCGTGGTGGCCACCCCGAGCGGGGTGTTCTGGCCCTACGCCGCCTACGCCGCCGCCCTGATTGCGGCCGCCGTGGTCGCGGAGGTGCCGCTGCGGTTCCTGGCGGTACGGATGGTGGTCGAGCTGCCGTTCGTGGTGTTCGCCGTGCTGATGATGTTCATCGCGCAGGGACCGCGGGTCGACGTCGTGGGGATCAGCCTCAGCCAACACGGACTGGCGGCCGGGGCGGCCCTGCTGTGCAAGGGAACGCTCGGCGTGGGCGCCTCGCTGCTGGTCGCCGCCACCACCGAACCCCGCGACCTGCTGGCCGGGCTGCAGCGGCTGCGGATGCCGGAGCAGTTGGTGCAGATCATGGCGTTCATGATCCGCTACCTGGACGTGGCCAGCGATGAGCTGCGCCGGATGCGGATCGCTCGCCAGGCCCGCTGCTCGGTCGAGACCGGGCCCCGCGCCTGGCCGGTGCTCGCCCGCTCCGGCGGTGCGCTGTTCATCCGGTCGTACGAGCGTGGCGAGCGGGTGCACCTGGCGATGCTGTCCCGCGGCTATGCGGGGCGGCTGCCCACGTTCGGTGCCGCTGCGGCCTCCGCGACGGACTGGCTCACGGCCGCGCTGCTGCCGATGGTCGCGGTGGCGGCATGCGCGGCCGCCTGGCTGACCGGAGCATGATGGGCCGGGTGGACGATCGCAGGGGCGGCGCCGGTCCGGCGGCCGGCAGGGCGGAACCGGGGCGCGCCGCCGGCACCCCGGTCCTGGATGTCCGTGGCCTCGCTTACGCGTACGCCGACGGCCACCAGGCGCTGTACGGCGTCGACCTGCAGGTGCACCGGGGGGAGCGCGTGGCGCTGCTCGGGCCCAACGGGGCGGGCAAGACCACGCTGGTGCTGCATCTGAACGGCATCCTCACCCCCGGCAAGGGCAGCGTGCGGGTCGCCGGCCTGGAGGTCGCCACGGACAATCTGCTGGAGATCCGCCGCCGGGTCGGTGTGGTGTTCCAGGACCCCGACGACCAGCTGTTCATGCCGACGGTCCACGACGACGTCGCCTTCGGCCCGGCCAACCTGGGTCTGACCGGCGGGGAGCTGGCGGCGCGGGTCGAGCGCGCCCTGGACCAGGTCGGGATGCTGGGCCTGGCCGACCGGCCGCCGCACCACCTGTCGTTCGGGCAGCGCCGTCGGGTGGCGGTGGCCACGGTGCTGGCGATGGACCCCGAGATCCTGGTGCTGGACGAGCCGTCGTCGAATCTGGACCCGGCCAGCCGGCGCGAGCTCGCCGAGATCGTGCAGAGCCTGGAGGTCACCGTGCTGATGGTCACCCACGATCTTCCGTACGCCCTGCAACTGTGCCAACGCTCCGTAGTGCTGTCCGAGGGAGTCGTGGTCGCGGACGGCCCCACGCGGGAGGTGCTGGCCGATCGGGCCACCATGCAGGCACACCGACTGGAGCTGCCGTTTGGCTTCGATCCACGGACGGTGGGTAGTCTCTAGCCCGATACGAACGGCGATCTCGCCATGTCGACCGATGCAGGAGGAGTCCGTGAGCCAGGCAGTGCCGCAGGCGAAGCACCGCGCACCCGACGCCACCCCCTCCGCGACGATGCCGTCGTCCACCACCGAACTCGAGGCGCAGATCGAGGCCACGCGTGAGCAGCTGGCCAGCACGCTGGACCAGCTGATCTACCGGGTGAAGCCGTCCACCATCATCGGACGGGAGAAGGCCAAGCTGCGGGCCAGGTTCGTCAACCCCGACGGGAGCCCCAACACAGCGAACATCGCCAAGGTCGCCGCGGTCGCCGGCGGCGTGGTGGGCTTCCTCGTGCTGGTCCGTGTGATGGGCAACCGCCACAACTGAGCCGGCCCATGGTGGACAAGTCCGACGCACCCGACCGGCTGCCGGTCCGCATGCTGCACGACCGGCTGCTCGTGACGATCGACACCGAACCCGGAGAGCGCACCTCCTCCGCGGGCATCCTGATCCCGGCGACCGCCCAGATGGGCCGCCGACTGGCCTGGGCCAGGGTCGCCGCCGTGGGCTCGAGCGTCCGTACCGTCAAGGTCGACGACCGGGTGCTGTTCGATCCTGAGGAGCGAGCGGAGGTCGAGGTGAGCGGTCGGTCCTACATCCTGCTGCGCGAACGCGACCTGCACGCGGTGGCCTCCGAGCGGTTGTCCGCGGAGCCGACCGGCCTCTACCTGTGACCGGCCACCGGACCGCCCGCGACGAAGGAGTTGGTTCAGCTGGACAGCCGCTGCTGGCTGCGGACGCCCCAGAAGGTGAGGAACGCGCCCTCGGGCAGCGGCCGCGACGCCAGGTAGCCCTGCATCAGCCGGCAGCCGAGCAGGGTCAGCCGCTTGCGCTGGATGGACGTCTCCACACCCTCGGCGACCGCCTCGATCCCCAGCGTCTCGGTCAGCCGTAGCACGGTGGCGACGATCTCGCCGTCGACCACGTCGTGGCCCAGCCCGCTGGTGAACGACCGGTCCAGCTTCACGATGTCGACCGGGAAGCGCTTCAGGTACGACAGTGAGGAGTAGCCCACGCCGAAGTCGTCGACCGCCACCTGCACGCCGAGGTCACGCAGGCTGCGCATGGTCTGCAGCACACTGGGCGAGTCGGCCATCAGCACCGACTCGGTGATCTCCAGGCAGAGCTGGTGCGGGTCCAGCCCGGTCAGCGACAGCACCTTGGCCACCTGGTCGGTGAAACCGACCGAGGAGAACTGGTGCGGCGACACGTTCACCGAGAGGCGGAGCGGCTCGCGGTCGGGGTACTCCACGGTCCAGCGGTGCATGGTGGCGCAGGCGTGCTCGAGGACCCAGTGGCCGAGCGCGCTGATCTGGCCGGTGTCCTCGGCGACCGGGATGAAGTCCTCCGGCTTGACCAGGCCCCGGTCCTTGGTGGGCCAGCGGACCAGCGCCTCCACGCCGACGACCGTGTCCTCGCTGGTGCGCAGGATCGGCTGGAAGTGCAGCTCCAGGGTCCCCGTCTCGATCGCCCGGTGCAGCTGCGCCTCGAGATCGAGCTGGCTGCGCGACTGCGCCAACTGGCTGTGCTCGGCGACCTGAACGTTGTTGCGCCCCGACGCCTTGGCGACGTAGGCGGCGCGGTCCGCGGCCGCGAGCACCTCGTCGCGCGGCTGACCGGGCAGCACCACGGTGACGCCGATGGAAGCGCTGACGTACACCGTGGACTCGCCCAGCTCGAACGGCTTCTCCAGCGCACCGCGCAGCCGTTCCGCCACCTTGGTGGCCTCCTCGACGCTGTCGACGTCCTCGACCAGCACCACGAACTCGTCGCCGGAGAACCGGGCCAGGGTGTCTGCGGAGCTGAGGCTGCCGCGGAGCCGGTCCGCGATGTCCACCAGCAGTCGGTCGCCCGCCAGGTGGCCGAACGAGTCGTTGACCAGCTTGAACCGGTCCAGGTCGAAGAACAGCAGCCCGTGCTGCCCCCCGTTGCGGTTGACCCGGGCGAGTGCGTGGTCGAGCCGGTCCAGCAGCAGCCGGCGGTTGGGCAGTCCGGTGAGCTCGTCATGCAGCGCCCGGTGCGCGATCGCGTTCTGCAGTGCGCGGCGTTCGGTCACGTCGCGCAGCACCAGCACGGCGCCGGGCTGACGGTACGACTCGCGCAGCGGGGTGAGGCTGTAGGCCACCTCCACGGTGTCTCCGTCGGAGCGCACCAGCGTGGCGTCGACATCCTGGGCCTGCACGCCGTCGCGCACCATCTCGGACATGTCGGTGAGCACACCGCTCTGGGTGACCGAGCAGACGTCGCCGATCTGCCGCAGCGCCAACTCGTCCTCGCTGCCGTACCCGAGCATCGACAGCGCGGCCGGGTTGGCGAAGGTGATCTGGCCGGCCAGGTTGAGCGCCAGCACGCCTTCGCTCTGCGAGTTGGTGAGGGCGCGCAACCGGCTGACCAGATCGGTCGACCGAAGCACGTCTCGGGCCACGCCTACCAGCGTGCGCAGCGTCTCGCCGTCCTCGGAGGTCCACGTGCCGGACCCGCGGCGCCCGGTGACGACGAGCTTGAGGTCGGATCCGAGGTCGGCGTCGAGTGCCCCGTGCGGGGACGGTTCGTGTTGCTGCATGGTGACCGCGTCCACCGCGCCGAGCACCTCGCGGGCCGACCGGCTGAGCGCTTCCAGGGCGGCACCGCGAGTGGTCTGGTTGCGCAGGGTCGCGATCGCCTGCTGCACCCGCTCCGCATGGTGGCGTGCGGCGAGCTCGCGCATCGACGACGCGTACGCCGCCTGGACGTAGAACAACAGGAACAGCACGAGCACCGCCGACAGGGGCTCGTGCCCGATGGCCACGGTGCCGACGCCGCCGAGGATCACGGCACCGATCCAGGCCACCACGTCGCGACGAAGGTCGGGGACGACGGTGCGGAAGCTCAGCCCGGTCGCATAGCCCACCATGCCCCGGACCAAGATTGCGGACGTCCCGGTCAGGACCAGCGCCGCCACCATCCCGCCGAGCACGTCCAGCATGGACGGGGGACTGACGATCGTGGTGGTCACCAGCCGCGCCACCAAGATCGCGATCGAACCCGCGGTCAGCAACTGGCCGACGTTGAACATCGCCTTGACCAGCGTGCGGCGGGTCGAGATGCTGCCGGCCAGGGCGGCGACCGCCATGATCACCAGGTTGTACGCCGGCGGCAGCAGGATCAGCATCGGGACGAACAGCACCTCGTCGAGCTGGATCGAGGCGACGTTCTTGTCCAGCGCCAGCTTGCGCTGGGGCCGTACGTGCAGGTAGACGAGCAACAGGCCGACGACCGCGGCGACGACCGGCGACTCGGGCGGGCCGTCTCGACCCGCCAAGAGGATCTCGGCCGTCGCCAGGGACAGCCCGAGCACCAGCATGCCGACGCTGGCGGCCGCTAGTTGGCGTGATGTGGGGAGCCTGCGTACACGGCGCGGCTCAGGATGTGAGGAAACTGCCAAGGCGGTCAGCCGGTCGGCGAGAGGTCAATCAGTCCCAGGACCAGGTGGCGGCGGCGGTGCGGTCCCAGGACCAGGTGGCGGTGCGGTCCCACGACCA
>CAZNCE010000182.1:0-7171 GCA_964571285.1 uncultured Nocardioidaceae bacterium
AAGACGTGTGCCTGGGGTGGTGTGGGCGGTGTCGTGTTTCACCAGATCGTGAAAGACGCCGCCCAGGGCCGACCAGCCTCCCGGGCTAGGACCGACCAGGTACACCTAGGCGGGGTGCTCACCGGCGTCCCGGGTTCGAGGCGGTCGAGGCGGCCGACGGCGGGTAGGCGCGTCGCCCGGGAGCTCCGGGTCAGCGCGGCCACCGTCAAGACCCACCTGATCCACCGGTACCAAAAGCTCGCGGTCCGGGACCGGGCGGCGGCGGTTGCCGAGGGCTATCGCCGTGCGGGCTGCTTTCGTAGGCCCGGCGTCGGGCGGTGGGGGATGCGACGACGGTCAGGTCGTCGTCTTGGCCCAGCAGTAGCCGATCCGCTCGCCCTGCGCCCACCCGCTCTTGCGCGGCACCTCGAAGCCGTACGAGAACGCCTCGCGCGTGTTCAGCCAGTCACGCACCGGCTCCTCACAGTCCTTCTTGGCCCGGGCGCGCAACTCGTTCTCGCCCGGGTACTTCGCCTTGTCCTTGCCCAGCCGGAGTGTGGACACAGCCCGCCACTTGTGCGGGTCCCCGCACAGGCTGTGCGTGAAGCCGCGCTGGTCCGGGGCCTTGGTGCTGCAGATCGCGAACTGGTTTCGCACCTTCGGCTGGCGCAACGCGTTGCGCATGTCGCCGGTGAGCTCTGCCAGCTTGTTGCCGGACTCGTGCGCGTACAGATCGCAGCGCACCCACCGGGCGCCGGAGCGGAACTGCTCCGCGTCGGGCAGGAAGTACGCCGGCTGGAGCATGGTCAATGCTCGGTCGTCCGCCGATCCCCCCACGTAGCCGGGGAACCGCTTGGCGCACAGTTGCTCCGCCGTCTGCTCGATCCGGTCGTCGCCCGAACTGGTGGCTCCGCGGACGGCCGAGGGGGGCAGTTCGCCGACGAAGAAGGTGACCGCGGTGTGGGTCTTCTCGCACGACACCGGCTGGGTCTGGTCCACCACCGTAGTGAGGTCGTCGGCGCTGAGCGCCCGGCAGTCGCCCTGCTTCGGCGCAGCCTTGGGATCGTCGGAGGGAGAGGCCGGGCCCGACGGGCTGCTCGGGGCGGTCGGCGACTCGCTCGCGGCTGCAGTGCCCGCTGCCGACGGTGACTCAGCGGGTGACCCGGATGACCCCGATGGTGACTCGGTGCCATCTCCGGAGGCCAGGTCGGCCGCACTCGAGCAGGCAGCGAGCAGGGGTAAGGCCGCCACCAGCGCGGCGAGCCGGGCCAGCCTGGATGAGCGGCGCGGGCGTCTGGGCACCGAAGTCCTTTCCTGGTCTTGCCGGGGGAAGGTTGCAGCCTACCTGCCGGGGACACGAGCCGAGGATGCGGGAATTAACGAGCCAGGTGACCGCCCGGACAGTTATGTTGTGCGCAGTTTGCACCGGCCTTCCGGGCACGACCTCTCCGACGGGCCGCGGACGGTGAGGTCCTGGGGTCGGCTCGGGAGATGGTCGGAATGCGGTTCAGGCACCTCGTCGCCTCGGCGACCGGACTGGTCACCGTCGCGGCGTTGACGGCCCCGGTAGCCGGGTACGCCTCGCCGGCGACGCCGGACGGGGGCGGCACCGCCTCGACCAACCGGTCGTCAAGCGCGTCCGCCGCTGCGGGCGTCCCTTCGGAGGCAGCGGCGAACGGCGGCGGATCCGAAGCCGCGCCGGATGCCGGGTCCGAAGCAACCGCCGAGACCACCGCCCCGGACGCCGGATCCTCTGCCGCGCCGGCTCCGTCCCATGCCCCGACCAGTTCGGTGACACCCACCCCCTCCGATCCGCAGACCGCATCGGTGACTCCCACCCCCACCACGAATCCCCGGCCCGACACCGGAGTCCAGGCCGCCGCGCCCGTACCCCCCGGAGCGGCCCAGGCGATCGCCGACCGGTACGCCCGGGTCGGCGGAGCCGGCGGGGTGCTCGGAGCGCCAGCAGGTGACGTCACCGGCGCCAGCTGGCACGGCGTCGCGGGCGCCTTCCGCGACTACGCCCACGGGACGATCTACTGGACGGCGGGCACCGGCGCCCGGGAGTCCTACGGCGGCATCCACACCCGCTATCAGAACGTCGGCGGCCCCGACTCCTGGCTGGGGTTGCCGACCACCGGCGTCGGTAGCGCCGGTGTGGCAGGCGCGCTGACGCAGTCCTTCCAGCACGGGGCCATCTGGACCTCATCGGCGACCGGCGCCCACATCCTCGCCGGCCCGACACTGGCCCGATACCGCGCGATGGGCGGCGCCACCTCACTGCTCGGCCTGCCGACCTACGGCACCCACGACGCACCGGTCGCAGGCGCCGAGGCCGCCTGGTTCCAGCACGGGCGGATCTACTGGTCGCCGTCGACGAAGGCGCACGCCGTACACGGGCTGATCCTGAAGCGCTGGCTGAGCTTCGGTGGGCCGACCTCGGCGCTCGGGCTGCCGACCACCGGGGTGCGCGTCACCGGGGTGCCCGGCGCCTGGGTGAGCCGGTTCCAGCACGGCGCCATCTACACGTCGCCGTCCACCAAGGCGCGGATCATGATGGGCCCGATCCTGAGGCGCTACCTGGCCATGGGCGGGCCGAAGTCGCTGCTCGGCCTGCCGACCTGGGGCACCCATGACGCGTCGGTCAAGGGCGCGCAGGCGGCCTGGTTCCAGCGCGGGCGGATCTACTGGTCGCCCTCGACGGAGGCGCACGCCGTCCACGGTCCGATCTTGCGGCGATACGTCGCGTACGGCGCTGAGAAGTCCCGCCTGGGGCTGCCCACGACCGGCGTGCGGGCGACCGCCGTACGCAACGCCTGGGTGAGCCGGTTCCAGGGGGGCGCGATCTACACCCATCCCGACACCCTGGCGCGGATCCTCTACGGCCCCATGCTGACCCGCTACCGCAAACTCGGCGGAGTGAAGTCGGTGCTCGGCCTGCCGACCTGGGGCACTCACGACATCAGCGTGCCCGGCGCCAAGGCCGCCTACTTCCAGCACGGGCGGATGTACAACTCGTCGGCCGGCGGCTACGAGGTGTACGGGAAGATCCTGGCCAAGTACCTCTCGCTCGGTGGGCCGAAGTCGTGGCTGGGGCTGCCGGTCACCGGCACCTACTCCGTGTCCGGCGGCCGCAAGAACAGGTTCCGGCACGGCGGGCTGGTGTGGAAGCGCTCCACCGGCCATGTCACCGTGACCGCGCCCTACTTCACCAGGCTGCGCACCGTGACGGCGTCGGACCTGCCCTACACCTACCGGCCGGGCTGCCCGGTGCCGCCGAGCAGGCTGCGCCGACTCACCGTTGTCTACAAGGGATTCGACGGCGACGCGCACATCGGCGACATCATTGTGGTGAACGGCCGCAACGACGACATCGCCCGCGTGTTCGGGCGGGCCTACAACAACGGGTTCCAGGTGCGGCGGATCCGCACCATGGACTACTACCACGGCAACGACGAGCGGGCGATGGCCGCCGACAACACGTCGGCGTTCAACTGCCGGCATGTCACCGGCAACCCGTACCGGCTGTCGCAGCACTCGTACGGCAACGCGATCGACATCAACACGTTCGAAAACCCGTACGTCACCGCGAGCAAGGTGTACCCGCCGGGGTCGGAGACCTACCTCAACCGCCGCAACGTGCGCCGCGGGATGATCGTGCGCGGCGGCCCGGTCGCGAACGGGATGGCGGCCGAGGGCTGGTACTGGGGAGCGCGCTGGGCGCACCCGGACTACCAGCACTTCTCCTCCAACGGCGGCTGACCGATGCCCGGACTGGGCCGACCCGGTCGCCGGGTGGCCGGCGCCGTGCTGACCGTGCTGGCGCTGCTGGCCGGCGTCACCGGCTGCTCGGGTTCGGACGACGCGCCGTCCCCCGCGGCCTCCACGACCGCAGGGGCGGTGGCCGAGTCACCAGGGGCCGGCGGGGCAGACCGGCCGGACGGGCCGCCGCCGATGACCGTGCCGGCGACCCGGTCCGGCCCGCTCACCTCCGACAACCTGCCGTCCGCGCCCGACCTCGGCCGGGGCTGGAAGGCCTACGCCGACCCCGGCGACCCGGCCGAGGGCTACCTGGGCAACGGGACGCCGTTCCGGGAGCGTGATCCCCGCCAGGTGGCGGACTCGATCGTTCCGCTGGGCTGTCCCGGTGGGCAGAACGCCCCGCGGCCGGCGGTTCCCGACCACGCGCTCGAGGGCACGTACCGAGGCCCCGACGACGCCCCGGCGGTGGCCCTCGTGCTCGAGTACGAGAACCCTGCGGCGGCCCGCCAGGCGCTGTCCGCGCTGCAGCAGCGGGTGCGCGGATGCACCTCGCCGAAGGCGGGGGAGCCGGTGGCTCCGGGCCGGTTCGTCGCCGCCGTCCACCGGGCGGACGACACCGCGCTCGTCGACGTGCGCACGGTGGTCAGCGACGAGGGCAAGGGCCGGCGCTGGCTGGAGGTGGTGGTGCGCTCCGGCGACCGGCTCGGGTTCACCATCGTCCAACTGTCCGCGGCGGGCGTCGATCCGAACCCCGCCCAGCTGGTACGGACGCTCACCCAGTTGATCCCGCGCTGACCGCGCGCCTGCACGCACGCAGCTTGCCGCATAGGTCCCTACCACGATCCGGCGCAGGCCCGGTCGGCGCGCCACGTGGCGGTCACCGGATTGAGCGAGCCGGGATCTCGCCGCACACTGCACGGATGGACGCCACGACCCTGCGGCAACTACAGGCACCACGACGGGAGCAATACCGCGCCGACCCCTCGGGCGCGCGTACGCCGATCAGCGCCGTCGCCGACTTCCGTGACGACGGCATCACCTGCACCGTGGACGGCTGGGCGGGACCGGTGCGCGCCGGGCTGCACCCGGCCACCGGCGGGGACGGCTCCGATGCGTGCTCGGGGGACCTGCTGATGGAGGCGCTGCTGGCCTGCGCAGGCGTCACCCTCCGCAGCGTGGCCACCGCGATGGGGCTCGAACTGCGGTCGGTCCGGCTGCGCTGTGCGGCGGTCTTCGACGCGCGCGGCACGCTGGGCATGGACCGGGCGGTCCCGGTCGGCGTGCAGGAGACCGTCGTTACGGTCGAGGTCGACGGTGACGTCGACGATGCCGCGCTGGAGCGCCTGGCCCGGTCCACCGAGCGCTACTGCGTGGTCGGTCAGAGCCTCAAGGAGCCGGCGAGGTTCGTGGTGCGCCGGGTCGCCGGGGAGGCGTCGCAGCGGTCCGGTTGAGCCCGACCGCACGCGCACCGGCAGGCCCCGATGGTGCGATCGTGCCGTCGGGGCGCTATCGTGTCGTGGTCATGTCTGACGCGCGGCTGCTCCTTGGATGCCGCGGCGAGGTTCGCTGAGCCGGACCCCTCGCCGCGGAGACTGTCACGTCCCCGGCACCCGAGCCGACGCAGCGAGGATCCCCGACATGACCATTCGTCCGCAACAACCCAGCGGAATGCCCTACCAGCGCTACCGTTCCTTCCCGCCGATCGACCTGCCCGACCGCACCTGGCCGAACGCCACCGTCACCCGGGCCCCCCGATGGCTGTCCACCGACCTGCGTGACGGCAACCAGGCGCTGATCGACCCGATGACACCGGCGCGCAAACGCGCCATGTTCGACCTGCTCGTACGCATGGGCTACCGCGAGATCGAGGTCGGGTTCCCCTCCGCCAGCCAGACCGACTACGACTTCGTCCGGCAACTGGTCGAGGAGGAGCTGATCCCCGACGAGGTGACCATCTCCGTGCTGACCCAGGCCCGGGAGGACCTGATCGAGCGGACCGCGCAGAGCCTGGTCGGCGCGGAGCGCGCGAACATCCATCTGTACAACGCGACCGCGCCGCTGTTCCGGCGGGTGGTGTTCCGGGTGGACCGGGACGAGTGCCGCGCGATCGCCGTGCGGGGCACCGAGATGGTGATGAAGTACGCCGCCGAGTACCTGCGTGGCACCGAGTTCGGGTACCAGTACTCCCCGGAGATCTTCACCGACACCGAGCTGGAGTTCGCCGTCGACGTGTGCGAGTCGGTGTCGGACGTGTGGCAGCCCGAGGACGGCCGCGAGATCATCCTCAACCTGCCGGCCACCGTGGAGATGTCCACCCCGAACGTGTACGCCGACCAGATCGAGTGGTTCTCCCGGGCGCTTACCCGCCGCGAGCACTCGGTGGTATCGCTGCACCCGCACAACGACCGTGGCACCGCGGTGGCCGCCACCGAACTGGCCATGATGGCCGGCGCGGACCGGGTCGAGGGCTGCCTGTTCGGGCACGGGGAGCGCACCGGCAACGTCTGCCTGGTGACCTTGGGCATGAACCTGTTCAGCCAGGGGATCGACCCGATGATCGACTTCTCCGACATCGACGAGGTCCGGCGCGTCGTGGAGTGGTGTACGCAACTGCCCGTGCATCCGCGGCACCCGTACGCCGGCGACCTGGTCTACACGGCGTTCTCCGGGTCCCACCAGGACGCGATCAAGAAGGGTCTGGAGGATCTCGACCGGCAGGCCGAGGAGCAGGGCCGTCCGGTCGGGGAGATCGCGTGGAAGGCTCCGTACCTGCCGATCGACCCCAAGGACGTGGGCCGTAGCTACGAGGCCGTGATCCGGGTCAACAGCCAGTCCGGCAAGGGCGGGGTCGCGTACGTGCTGAAGGCCGAACGCAAGCTCGACCTGCCGCGACGGCTGCAGATCGAGTTCAGCCGGGTGGTGCAGGAGCACACCGACGCCGAGGGCGGGGAGATCAGCCCGGACCAGATCTGGGCGATCTTCAACTCCGAGTACCTGCAGCGGGACGGCCGGCTGGCGCTCAACGCCGTGCACACGGCCAGCGCCGACGGCGGCAACGACGCCCTCGACGTGCGGGTCTACCTGGACGGCTCGGCGCACCAGCTGCACGGCGAGGGCAACGGCCCGATCGCGGCCTTCTGCGCGGCCCTGGAGCAGCTCGACGTCGACGTGCGGGTGCTGGACTACGCCGAGCACGCGCTTTCGTCCGGCGGCGACGCCACCGCGGCGGCCTACGTCGAGTGCGCCTTCGGTGACAAGGTGGTGTGGGGCGTCGGCATGGACGCCAACATCGTCACCGCGTCACTGAAGGCAGTGGTGTCAGCCGTCAACCGGACCTGACCGCCGCCCCGGGCGGCCCGCCCGCCCGTACCCCGCGCTAGGGCGTGTTTTCGTCCCGGGGAGGCACCGCGACGAACGCGGTTCGTAGCAA
>CAZNCE010000183.1:0-7125 GCA_964571285.1 uncultured Nocardioidaceae bacterium
CCGGGCGCGGGCAAGACGATGCTCGCCGAACGGCTGCCCGGCCTGCTGCCCGATCTCGGCCGCGAGGAGGCGCTCGACGTCACCGCCGTGCACTCGGTCGCCGGCGTCCTCCCGCCGGAGGTGCCGCTGCTCGTCCGGCCACCGTTCGTGGACCCGCACCACTCCGCCAGCACCGTCTCGGTGGTCGGCGGCGGGAGCCGCCGGGTGCGGCCCGGTGCGCTCAGCCTCGCCCACCACGGTGTGCTGTTCCTGGACGAGGCCCCCGAGTTCCGGCAGGACATCTTGGAGGCGCTCCGGCAGCCGCTGGAGAGCGGGGAGATCCTGATCGGCCGGGCGGAGCACGCGCTGCGGTTCCCCGCCCGGTTCCAGCTGGTGCTGGCCGCCAACCCCTGCCCGTGCGGACGCCGCGACGACGGCACCGGCGAGTGCGGCTGCCCACCGTCGGCGCAGCGCCGCTACCTGCAGCGGCTCTCCGGTCCGATCCGCGACCGGCTCGACCTGCACCGCACCGTTCGACCGGTGTCGGCCCGGGCGCTGAAGGACCGGCTGTCCGCGGTCGAGTCGACCGCCACCGTCGCCGCGCGGGTCGCGGCCGCCCGCGACCGGCAGCTTCTGCGCTACGCCGATTTGCCGTGGTCCGTCAACGCCTCGGTCCCGGGGCCGGCGCTGCGCCGGGACTTCCCCCCGGACGCCGCCGGCAGCGATGCCCTCGACCAGGCGGTCTCGGCCGGCCGGCTGACCGCGCGCGGGGCGGATCGCGTGTTGCGGGTGGCCTGGACCGTCGCCGACCTGCGCGGCGAGTCCCGGCCCGGTCGGGAGGCGGTCGCCGAGGCGCGAGCGCTGCGCGAGTCGCTGCCGCTGGGCGCCTGGGTCGAGGTCGGCGGCTCCGAACGCTCGGGCCTGGCGTCGTGACCGGGCGAGGGGTGCGGCCGCCCGGCTGGTGCCGCGGGCCCTCCCGGGGTGCACCGTGACCGGCGACGAGGACCGCCGGGCCAGGGCGGTGCTGACCGCGGTGTGCGAGCCGGGCGACCTGACCCTGCAGCGGCTGCTGGCCGACTACCAGCCGGCCGAGCTGGTCGCGGCGCTGCGGACCGGGCAGGACCTGGGTGCTCGGGCGACGGAGGCCTGGCGGGCCCGATTGACGCATTGCGACCCCGATGCCGCCCTGGCCCGCTGCACCGGGCTCGGCGGCCGGCTGGTGTGCCCCGGCGACGACGATTGGCCGCCGACGCTGGACGACCTCGAGGGCGTGCTGTCGCTGGAGCGTGGCACGCGTGTCCAGAGCCCCGGATCGGGTCCGGGCCGGGGCCCGGGCGCGGGTGGACGCTCCGGCGCCGAGGTGCGGGCCGGTGGTCCGCCGGTGGCGCTGTGGGTTCGTGGCGGCGGGTCGCTGGCCGCGCTGTGCACGCGGTCGGTGGCGGTCGTCGGCTCGCGGGCAGCGACCTCCTACGGCACCCAGGTGGCGGGCGACCTCGGCTACGGTGCGGCTCGCAGCGGCGTGACGGTGGTGTCGGGCGCGGCGTACGGCATCGACGTGGCCGCCCACCGGGGTGCGCTGGTGGCCGAAGCACCCACGGTCGCGGTGCTGGCCTGCGGGGTCGACCTGGCCTACCCGCGCGGCCACGAGCAGCTGCTGGACCGGATCGCCGGGGACGGGCTGGTGGTCAGCGAGGTGCCGCCGGGCACCGGACCGACCCGGGTCCGGTTCCTCACCCGCAACCGGCTGATCGCCGCGCTCACCCTGGGCACGGTGGTGGTGGAGGCGGCGCTGCGCTCGGGCGCGCTGAACACCGCGCGCTGGGCCGGGCAGCTGCTGCGCCCGCTGATGGGGGTGCCGGGGGCGGTCACATCCGATGTCTCCGCAGGCGTGCACGAGCTGATCCGCTCCGGGCAGGCCGAGCTGGTCACCTGCGCCGACGAGGTGCTGGCGGGCCTGCTGCCGGTGGGCGAGCTGACGTTGCCGTTCCGGCACGGTGAGACGCGGCTGCGGGACCGGCTCGACGACACCACCCTCGCGGTGCTCGAGGCCGTGCCGGTGCTGGATCCGGCGCCGCCGGAGCAGATCGCCCGGTCCGGTGGGGTGTCAGCCCAGCGGGCCAGGGACGCGCTCGCCGGGCTGCTGGCGGACGGCATGGTCGAGCAGACCCCGGGTGGCTACCGGATCGCGGTGCGGATGCGGCGCGAGCGGTGACCGGCGTGCCGGGTTGCCTGCCGGGCCCGGGCGGCGGACAGTCGCAGGGTGGCAGCTTCTGGTCCGCGCACCGGCTCCCCGCCGGACGGTCGACCGGCCGACCGGTCGCCCGGTCGGTCTTCGAAAGCTGCCGACGAGCAGCCGGGTGATCGGCCGCTGGGGGAGCAGCATGCGCAGGTGCTGGCCCGCTACCGGCGCCACCTGTCCGCCGAGCGCGACCTGACGCCGCACACCGTGACCGCCTATCTCGGCGACGTGGAGTCGCTGCTGCGGCACGCCGAGGCCCTCGGCCACGACCACCCGCGCGAGGTGGACGTGCGGGTGCTGCGCAGTTGGCTGGCCAACCAGCGCTCCCGGGGCCGGGCCCGCAGCACGCTGTCGCGCCGGGCCACGGCGGCGCGGGTCTTCACCCGCTGGGCTCGCGGCGCCGGCGTGATCGACACCGACCCGGGCCTGCTGCTGGGCCTGCCCAAGACCGGTCGGACGCTGCCGGACACGCTGCGCGACGGTGAGGTGCGCCAACTGCTCGACGCCGCCGCCGAGCACGCCCGCGACGGCGACCCGGTGGGCCTGCGGGACGTGGCGGTGATCGAGCTGCTCTACGCGACCGGCATCCGGGTCGGCGAGCTGACCGCCGCGGACGTCGACGACCTCGATCGCGAGCGGCGAGTCATCCGGGTGTTCGGCAAGGGCCGCAAGGAACGCGTAGTGCCGTTCGGCCGGCCGGCCGAGGAGGCGGTGGCCGGATGGCTGGAGCGGGGCCGACCGCAGCTGGCCGTCCCGGCCTCCGGCCCCGCTCTCTTCCTGGGCGCCCGCGGCGGCCGGATCGACCAGCGGGCGGTTCGGCGCCTGGTGCACCGCCGGCTCGCGGACGTTCCCGGCGCCCCCGACCTCGGCCCGCACGGTCTGCGGCACACGGCGGCGACGCACCTGCTCGAGGGCGGGGCCGACCTGCGGACCGTCCAGGAGTTCCTCGGCCACGCGTCGCTGGCCACCACGCAGCTGTACACGCACGTGTCGGCGGACCGGCTGCGGCGCGCGTTCGAGCAGGCCCACCCCCGGGCCTGACCCCGGGTCCGCGCGCGGCAACCGTCGGGTGCCCCGACAGGGCACCCGACACGGCAGCCGGCAGCGCACCCCGGGCGTCGGCTGGGCGTCCGGCTGGGGGCACGGAGGATCCGTCAGACCCGGCCGAAGAAGTCTGGCCGGGCCCAGGAGTAGATGCTCTCCACCCGCACCGCCGTGCCCGGCCTGGGCGCGTGGACCATCTGCCCACCCCCGAGGTACAGGCCGACGTGGAAGATCGTCCGGGGATCGTGCGGATCCACCGACCAGAACACCAGGTCCCCGGCCGCGAGGTCACCCTCGCCGACCGGGGTGGCGGCGGTGTACTGCGCCGCGCTGTAGTGCGGGAGCCGCCGGCCGGCGGCCGCCCAGGCCTGCTGGGTCAGGCCGGAGCAGTCCCAGGCGTCGGGCCCCGCGGCAGCCCACACATAGGGCTCGCCCAGCTGTTGCAGGGCGAACGAGATCGCGCGCCCCGCGCCGCCCGCAGCCTGACCCCCGCGCCGTCCGGCGCCGTCGATCCAGGCCGCCGACGCCAGGACACCGGCCAGGTCGGTCCAGGAGCCGCCGTCGGGCCGTCCGCCGATCGGCAGCAGCACCACGTCGGCGCTGCCCCTCGGGCCGAGCCCCAGCCGGGCCAGCGGATCCAGATAGGCGGCGGCGTCGGTTAGCCCTTCGCGCAGCCCCCAGTGCAGGCACGCCCGGGGCAGGCAATGCCCGCCGGTCGGCTGCAGCACGCCGACCCGCTGCCCGGCGCGCACCTCGGTGCCGGTCCGGACCGTGGGTGTGACCGGTTCCAGCGTGGTCCGCTCACCGCCCACCTCGATCGTGACCACGCCGCGGCCGGCCACCCGGCCGGCGAAGGTCACCCGCCCCGCGGCGGGCGCCAGCACCCGCTGGCCCGCCACCCCCGCCAGGTCGACGCCGCGGTGGCCCGCCAGCCACGGTTGGGGTGGCGGGTCGAAGCCCCGGACCAGGCGCGGCGCGGACTGCGACCGATCGAGCAGCGGCCATTGCCACGGGGAGTCGTCCGTGGGGACGGGCAATGCCGCCGCCGGCGCCCAGGCGGTGCACCACACCAGCAGCGCGAGGGCGACGCCGAGGACCATCCGGGCCAGCGCTGCGGTGCGCGCCCGGATGGCCGCTCGGCTCGCCGCCCCCGGGGCTGCCGGCACCGGCCGTGCCCCAGGCTCCCGGGACCCGCAGAGGGAGAAGGGCCGGGCGGGAGCGGAGCCTCGATCGGTCGCAGCCATGCCGAAACGGTGCCCGGACCGGCCTGGCGTGCGGAAGCGGCGGCGTCGGCGCTGTGGATGCCGGGTCCGCTGCGGCGGCCCGGTGGACCAGAAGCGGCCCGAAACCTTCGATTCGGGGTCGCTACCGCTGATGTTCTACAATCGGTGCAGCGACTCGTGCGTACGAGTCGACTTCGCACACCCGCAGACCGCCGCAGGGCGGGCGTGGTCGCGTGGTCCGGTGCCGGCCCGAGGGCCGGCGGCGGTGCGGCCTACGCGCGGGAGTCAGGGCCCGGCCAACCCGGCGCGGGCAGGAACCGTGCGAGCCTTCGGGCTCGCTGAATAGGAGTACGACGATGGCAGTCGTCACCATGCGCCAGCTCCTGGAGAGCGGCGTCCACTTCGGTCACCAGACCCGCCGGTGGAACCCGAAGATGAAGCGCTTCATCTTCACCGAGCGCAACGGCATCTACATCATCGACCTGCAGCAGTCGCTGTCCTACATCGACCGTGCCTACGAGTTCATCAAGGAGACGGTCGCCCGCGGTGGCAGCGTGCTGTTCGTCGGGACCAAGAAGCAGGCCCAGGAGGCGATCGCCGAGCAGGCGACCCGGGTCGGCATGCCCTACGTGAACCAGCGCTGGCTCGGCGGGATGCTCACCAACTTCCAGACCGTCCACAAGCGCCTCGAGCGGATGAAGGAGCTCGGCGAGATCGACTTCGACGACGTCGCCGGCTCCTCGCGGACCAAGAAGGAGCTGCTCGGCCTGCGGCGCGAGTACACCAAGCTCGAGCGCAGCCTCGGCGGTGTCCGCGACATGCAGCGCACCCCGTCGGCGGTGTGGGTCGTCGACACCAAGAAGGAGCACCTCGCGGTCGACGAGGCGCGCAAGCTGCGCATCCCGGTCATCGCGATCCTGGACACCAACTGCGACCCGGACGAGGTCGACTACCCGATCCCGGGCAACGACGACGCGATCCGGGCGGTCACGCTGCTGACGCGGGTGGTCGCCGACGCGGTCGCCGACGGCCTGATGGCCCGCGCCGGCGCCAAGACCGGCGACGAGCCGGCCGGCAGCGAGCTCGGCTCCGAGGAGCCGCTGGCCGAATGGGAGCGCGAGCTGCTCGAGCAGGGCAAGGAGACCGCGGGTGCCTCCGAGGCCGCCGCGGAGACCGCCGCTGCCGGGGGCGAGCCGCAGCAGGTCGCCGCCGAAGAGGCGGCCGCCCCGGACGTGCCGGCGGAGCAGACCACGGCAGCGGACAACCCCGCCGCCGAGACGCCCACCGGCGCGGCGGCCACCCCGGAGACCGAGGCGCCGGCCCAGCCGCAGGCCACGACCGAGCCGGAGCCGGCCGCGGCGCCGGGGACCGGCGGCCCGCAGCAGCCGTCCGAGCAGCCCTGACGCGACTCGGCGACCGCGCTGAGCCATCCCCAGCCGACAACTGAGAACCCCGAAAGTCGAGGAACACGAGAACTCATGGCGAACATCACCGCCACCGACGTGAAGAAACTCCGCGACGCCACCGGCGCCGGGATGATGGACTCCAAGGCGGCCCTGACCGAGGCAGAAGGCGACTTCGACAAGGCCGTGGAGATCCTGCGGGTCAAGGGCGCCGCGAAGGCCCAGAAGCGCTCCGAGCGGACCGCCGCCGCCGGCCTGATCGCGGCGGAGGGCACGGCCATGGTCGAGCTCAACTCCGAGACCGACTTCGTGGCCAAGAACGAGCAGTTCCAGGGCCTGGCCGCCCGCATCGCCGCGGCCGCCGCCGAGGCCCGGGCCGCCGACGCGGACGAGCTTCGTCAGGCCCGGCTGGACGACGGCAAGACCGTCGAGGAGGCGATCTCCGACCTGGCCGCGATCATCGGTGAGAAGCTCGAGCTGGGCCGGGTCGCGGTCCTGGACGGCCAGGTGGCCACCTACCTGCACCGGCGCGCCAGCGACCTGCCGCCCGCGGTCGGCGTGCTGGTGGAGTACGACGGCGCCGACGCCGACGCCGCCCGCGCCGCCGCCATGCAGATCGCGGCGATGCGCCCGGTCTACCTGACCCGCGACGAGGTGCCGGCCGACGTGGTCGCCAAGGAGCGCGAGATCGCCGAGGCGACCGCCCGCGAGCAGGGCAAGCCCGAGCAGGCGCTGCCGAAGATCATCGAGGGGCGGCTGAACGGGTACTTCAAGGAGACCGTGCTGCTCGACCAGCCGTCGGTGCAGGACGCCAAGAAGACCGTGGGCAACCAGCTGAAGGACGCCGGGGTGACCGTCAAGCGGTTCGCCCACTTCGAGGTCGGCGCCTGAGCGGAGCGACCTGCACGGATCGACGGCGAATCGGGAGGCCGGACCAGTGAACACGGTGACGACGGGGCCGGCCTCCGCGCCGGTCCAGCAGGCACAGCGGCCGGGACCCGGGGCACCGGGCTATCAACGGGTGCTGCTCAAGCTCTCCGGTGAGGTGTTCGGCGGCGGCCGGATCGGCGTCGACCCCGACGTCGTGCATTCGATCGCCGAGCAGATCGCCGAGGTGGTCCAGACCGGTGTGCAGGTGGCGGTCGTCGTCGGTGGCGGCGAGTTGGTGCGCTGGGAGGTGTTGAATCTGTGCGGCCTGGACGGAAGTCGGGACTAGTAGTGGTGGATTATGTGCTCG
>CAZNCE010000184.1:0-7095 GCA_964571285.1 uncultured Nocardioidaceae bacterium
GAACAGCACGTCCTCGACCTCGATCGAGGAGACGTTCTCGCCGCCGGTGATGATCACGTCCTTCTTGCGGTCGCTGATCGTCAGATAGCCGTCATCGTCGACGAAGCCGCCGTCCCCGGTGTGGAACCAGCCGCCGGCCAGCACCCGCTCGGTCTCCTCCGGCTGCTGCCAGTAGCCCTCGAGGACCACGTTGGAGCGGGCCAGCACCTCACCGTCACCGGAGGTGTCCAGGCGCACGCCGAGTGCCGGCATGCCCGCCCGGACCAGCTTGGCGGCGCGCTCCTCCGGCTCCAGGTGGTCCCACTCGGCGCGGGTCCGGTTGATCGTGAGCAGCGGCGAGGTCTCGGTGAGGCCGTAGATCTGCACGAACTCCCAGCCGAGCTCGCGCTCCACCATGGCCACCGTGCGGGTGGGCGGGGGCGCGCCGGCGACGATGATCCGCACCTTGTCCCGCCCGGGGATCTCACCCTCCCAGTCGGCGGCGGCGGTGAGCACCGCGTTGACCACCGCCGGGGCGGCGCACATCACCGTCACCCCGTGGTCGCGGACCCGGCGCAGGATCTCGGCGCCGTCGACCTTGCGCAGCACGACCTGCTGCACACCCATGCCGGTCATCGCGAACGGCATCCCCCAGCCGTTGGCGTGGAACATCGGCAGCGTGTGCAGGTAGACATCGCGGTCGGTCACACCCGCGTGCAGCGCGAACGTAGCCGCGTTGATCCAGATGTTGCGATGGGTGATCTGCACGCCTTTGGGACGCGCGGTGGTGCCGCTGGTGTAGTTGATGGTGGCGGTGGCGTTCTCGTCCGGTTCCCACGGCTCGGGCTCGGCGTGGTGGGCGTAGAGGTCCCGGTCGCCGTCGGCACCCAGCACGAACGTGTGCTTGGTCCGGACCTGCTTGAGGTGGTCCTCCAGTTCGGGATCGATCATCAGCACGCTCGCGCCCGAATGGTCGACGATGTAGGCCACCTCCTCCGCCGACAGCCGGAAGTTCACCGGTACGAGCACCCGCCCGTACCCGCACACCCCGAAGAACGAGGTGAGCAGCCGGGCGCTGTTGTGCGACACGATCGCGACCCGTTCGCCCCGCCCGACCCCGAGTTCGTCCAGCTTCGCCGCCTGGGCGCGGGCGAGTTCGCCCACGTGGGTGTAGGTGAGGTGTCGCAGCGGAGGGGCGGGCTGGTCCGGTTCGTCGACCACGCCGACCCGTTCGCCGTAGACGCTGACGGCCCGGTCGAGGAAGTCGTTCACGGTCAGGGGTACGAACATGGCGCCTCCCGGAAATCGCTTTCACTATAACGACGCGGTTTCGTGACCACGGCTCGTCGCGGGCCTAGGTTGGGGCCCGTGACCGAGACCGGGCAGTCAGGTCGACCGGCGGGCGGATAGGGCCGATGCTGGTACGACGTATGCGCCCCGATGATGCGGCGGACGTGGAGCGGCTGACGGCGGACGCATTCCACGATCTCGCGATCCGCACCCGGCCGGCCGGGACGCCCGAGCCCCCAGCGCGGTCGCCCCAGCGCTCGCAGGCCTGGCTCACCCGTCTGGAGCACCTGGTCGCCCACGACCCGTCCGGCTGCTGGGTCGCCGAGGAGCGGGAGGTGCTGCTCGGCGCCGCGGTGGCGCTGCGGCGGGAGACGCTGTGGGGCCTGTCGACGCTGGCGGTGCGCCCCGGCATCCAGTCCCGCGGGATCGGCCGGGCGCTGCTGGACGCGGCCCTGAGCTACAGCGAGGGCTGCGTCCGCGGCATCATCTGCTCCTCTCCCGACCCCAGAGCGGCGCGGCGATATCGACTGGCCGGGTTCGCGCTGCACCCCACGACGGCGTTCAGCGGGAGCGTGGACCGGTCCGCGCTCCCGGTGGTCGAGCATGTCCGCGAGGCCACGCCCGCTGACCTGGAGCTGTGCGACTCCGTCGACCGGCAGATCCGGGGCGCGGCACACGGCGTCGACCACGAGCCGATGATGCGGCAGTTCCGGCTGGTCGTCGTGGACCACACGACCGGCAGCGGGTACTGCTACGTGCTCAGCGACGGCGGTCCCTACCTGCTGGCGGCCACCAACCGGCGCACCGCGCAGCGGCTGCTGTGGGAGTCGCTGGCCGCCGCGCCGGAGGCCGCCGAGGTCGAGATCGACGCCCTGACCGCCGAGCAGGACTGGGCGCTGGACGTGGCGTTCGCGGCTGGGCTGACGATTCGCACCGAGGGATACCTGGCGCTGCGGCACATGCGGCCGCCGGTGCCGTACGTGCCCAGCGGGCACTTCCTGTGAGCGACGTTCCGTGGGCGGGGGCGGGTGCTGAGCCGACGCGCCGCCGACTGGCCGCCGGTGCCGGTGGCCGTCAGAGGCCGGGCGCTCCCCAGACCGCCAGCCAGCGGTTGAGCTCGGACTCGATCGGCAGGTCGCCGGCGAGGGTGCCGCGGGTCTGCAGTTCCAGGGCGTTGTCGCGCTGCTGCCCGCCGCCCGGTTGCGGCGCGAACGGATAGAACGTACCCCGCTTGTAGAGGTAGACCAGGCCCAGCCGCCGGCCGTCGGGATTGGCGAACGCGACCAATGAGCACAGCAGCTGGGGGCCGAAGCCGTTGATCTCCAGCGCGGTGTTGACCGCGTGCAGGTCGGTCACCAGGCTACTGAGGTCCTGGGGGTCCTGCCGGGCCACCAGCCAGGTGAAGCCGTACTGGTCGGTCTCGATCTCCACCTTGGGGCCCTGATCGGCGTCGAGCAGTTGTTGGACGTCGGCCTGGGTGTCGGCGAACGCGGCGCCCTCCGCGGCCCGGTAGCAGACCGAGCCGACACCGGTGGGGGTGAAGTTCTGCGCGACCTGCAGCGTGATCGCGGCGGTCGGTAGCGAGAACAGCGCGTCGAGGTTCGGCGGCGCCTGCTTGCTGCGGCCGAACAGCGCGTCGAAGAACCCCATCAGCGGCAGGGTCTCACATCTGCCGGCCGAGCTCGGCGGAGATCTTGGACAGCTGCTCCAGCCGCTGCTCCAGCGACGGGTGCGTGGAGAGCAGGCTGTTCATGCTCTGGCCCTTGATCGCCGGGGCGATGAAGAAGGCGTTCATCGACTGCTTGTCGCGCAGGTCCCGCGACGGGATACGGGCCATGTCTCCGCTGATCTTGGTCAGCGCGGACGCCAGCGCGGACGGCTTCCCGGTGAGGTAGGCGCCGGACCGGTCCGCGCACAGCTCGCGGTAGCGGGAGAGGACGCGGGTGAGCAGGAAGCTGATCGCCATCACCACCAGGCTGGCCAGCCAGATCACCAGGAACGGCACGTTGTTGC
The DNA here is from genome assembly GCA_964571285.1 of uncultured Nocardioidaceae bacterium. Lineage (GTDB taxonomy): Bacteria > Actinomycetota > Actinomycetes > Propionibacteriales > Nocardioidaceae > CAZNCE01. The sequence goes on from CAZNCE010000184.1 coordinate 3,283, forward strand.
CGTTGCCGCGGTTGTTGCCGCCGCCGAAGTAGAACCCCCAGCGGGTGATCAGCCCGGCGACCACGCCCAGGAACGACGCGATCGTCATCACCGTGACGTCGCGGTGCGCGACATGGGAGAGCTCGTGCGACAGCACGCCCTCCAGTTCCTCGGCGTTCAGCCGGTTCAGAATGCCGGTGGTCACGCAGACCGACGAGTTCTTCGGCGAGCGTCCGGTGGCGAACGCGTTGGGCATGTCCATGTCGGCGATGTAGACCTTGGGCTTCGGCATGTCGGCCATCGCCACCAGCCGGTCGATCATGCCGTGCAGCTCCGGCGCCTGCTGCGGTGTCACCTCCCGGGCCCGCATCGAGGCCAGCGCGAGACGGTCCGAGAAGTACCACTGCGCGAAGGCGAAGCCGGCGGCGATCACGATGATCGCCGCGGTGGACACGCCGCGGTAGATGAGCAGGGCCATGAAGCCCAGGTACAAGACGGCCATGGCCACCATGACCGTGAGCATCCGGGCGCTCAGTCCGCGGTCCTTCTTGAAGCGTGTTGCCACGCGCTTCCCCCTCGTGCGAGCCGGGTTCTCCTCACCAATAATGACAGCCGACGCACGCCGTTTGTTCCCGCACAGCGGCCCAGCGGGCGTCTTTGGTACGAAAAACGTTCGTCGCGGGGCGCCGGCGCGACGATAGGTTCGTCACGCTGACGCACCGCGACGAGACAAGTGCGCGGGGCGCTGGGGTCAGCCGGGGATCAGGCCCTCGTTGCCGAGCAGTTCGCGGACATCGTCGCCGGAGGCATCCGGGGGCGGCAGGATCAGGTCCGAGTCGAGCAGCTCGTCGTCGGCCAGCGGGGTGCCCTGCCGGCGTACGGCTTCGAGCAGGTCGTGCAGGGCGGACCGGAAGGCGTCCTCCGCACCGCCCTCCAGCGCGGATTCCAAGGCTGCGTCCAGCGGGTTCAGCGACTCCAGGGAGTCGTCGTCCAGCCGCCACTGGCCCTCGCCCATGATCCGGATGATCATGCCTGCTCCCCCTCCGGGCGCGTGGCCTCCTGTCCGGCCTGGGGCTGGGCCGAACCGGTCTCGGTCTCGATCTCTTTGGGGGCCGAGCCACCGGACAGCTGGGCCTTCATCGCCGCCAGCTCGGACTCGACGTCGCTGGAGGAGGACATGGACTGCAGCTCACGGGCGATGTCGTCGTTGGGGCCGGTGCTGACGTCGTCCAGCGCCCCGGAGGCCAGCAGCTCGTCGATCGCGCCGGCACGGGCCTGCATCTGGGCGGTTTTGTCCTCGGCCCGCTGAACCGCGAGCCCGACGTCGCCCATCTCCTCCGAGATGCCGGAGAAGGCCTCCCCGATGTTGGTCTGCGCCTCGGCCGCGGTGTAGGTCGCCTTGAGCGACTCCTTGCGGGTGCGGAAGGCCTCCACCTTGGCGGTCAGCCGCTGGGAGGCGTTGGTGAGCTTCTCCTCCTCCTCCTGCAGCTGGGCGTGCTGCTGCTCCAGCGACTGCAGCTGGCCGGTGAGGCCGGACCGGCGGCTCAGCGCCTCGCGGGCCAGGTCCTCCCGGCCCCCGGCCAGCGCCTGCTGCGCCTGCCCGTGCAGCTTGTCCGACTGTTGCTGCAGCTTGGTGATCTGCAACTCCAGCCGTTTCCGGCTGGTGGCGACGTCGGCGACGCCGCGGCGCACCTTCTGCAGCAACTGCAACTGCTTCTGGTAGCTGTAGTCCAGCGTCTCCCTCGGGTCCTCGGCCTTGTCCAAGGCCCGGTTGGCCTTGGACCGGAAAATGAGGCCGATGCGCTTCATCAGGCTCATGGCAGGACGTACGCCCCCTTGTGATCGAAGTACGGTCCGCGGTGCGGTCTGGGTCCACCTTACGGGTACGCGGTCGCGCTGGGCGAGGCCAAACCCACCCGACGAAGTAGGCTGGGTGTCCCCACACAGTTCCAGCGCCCGGCAGGCCTCGAGCCATCGTGTTCGAGGTTCGCCGCGCCCACGGCCGTACCGGCCCAGGACCGACGAGCGAGGCCACACCGTTGTTTGGACGCCGCCAGCAGCAGCACGCGCCCGAGGTTGTCGAGGAGAGGCTCCCCACCGACGGCAAGGGCCGACCGACGCCGAAGCGCAAGGAGGCCCAGGCCGCCCGCAAGCAGCGGATGACCCCGCCACGGGACCGCAAGGAGGCGGCCCGGGCGCAGCGCGAACGGGCCCGCCGCGAACGCGGCAAGACCCGGGCGGCGCTGAGCGGGCGAGGCGACACGCGATACCTGCCCCCACGCGACCGTGGGCCGGTGCGCGCGTTCTGCCGTGACTTCATCGACGCCCGACGCAGCGTCGCGGAGTTCCTGCTGCCGGCGCTGCTGGTGATCGTCGTCCTCGGCATGGTGCCCAATCCCACCGCCCGCAACCTGGTCGGCATCTTGTGGATGCTGACGATCGTGCTGACCGTCGCGGACACGCTGTTCCTGGTCTGGCGGGTCGGCCGCGAGCTGAAGGTTCGCTTCCCGGACGAGAACACCCGGGGCGCCAAGTTCTACGCCGTGATGCGCAGCTCGCAGATGCGGTTCCTGCGCCTGCCGAAGCCCCAGGTCAAGCCCGGCCAGAAGCTGCCCGACCATTACTGAGCCTACTGAGCCGGTCAGCTGCCACTGAGCCGGTCGGCTGCGCCCCGGACCCGGGCAGCAGCATCGGGCACGGCCGGAGTTTTCGCCGCCACCGCCAGTGGCAGGGTAGAGACATGGAGTTCAGACATCTGGGAGCAAGCGGACTCAAGGTCTCCGAGATCGCGTACGGCAACTGGCTGACCCACGGCTCGCAGGTCGAGGAGGAGCAGGCCATCGCGTGCGTCGAGCAGGCGCTGGACGAGGGCATCACCACCTTCGACACCGCGGACACCTACGCCAACACCGCCGCGGAGACGGTGCTGGGCAAGGCGCTGACGGGAGCCCGGCGGGAGTCGGTGGAACTGTTCACCAAGGTCTTCTGGCCGACCGGTCCCGGCGGTCCCAACGACTCCGGGCTGTCGCGCAAGCACATCTTCGAGGGCCTGCACGGGTCGCTGGAGCGGCTGAACACCGACTACGTGGACCTATACAAAGCGCACCGATAAGACCACGAGACGCCGCTCCAGGAGACCATGCTGGCGTTAGATGAACTGGTGCGCCAGGGCAAGGCGCTCTACATCGGAGTGTCGGAATGGACCGCAGAGCAGATCCGCGCCGCCCATCAGCTGGCCGACGAGCTGAAGGTGCCGTTGGTGTCGAACCAGCCGCAGTACAACATGCTGTGGCGGGTGATCGAGGGTGAGGTCGTGCCCACCTGCGAGAAGCTCGGGATCGGACAGATCGTCTGGTCCCCGATCGGCCAGGGTGTGCTGACCGGGAAGTACCGGCCGGGCGAAGCCCCACCACCCGGGTCGCGGGCCACCGACCGCAAGGGCGGAGCGAACTTCGTCAAGCGGTTCCTGCGCGACGAGGTGCTGGTCCGGGTGCAGGAGCTGGAGCCGCTGGCCAAGGAGGCCGGCCTCACCCGCGCCCAGTTGGCCGTGGCCTGGGTGCTGCAGAACCCGAACGTCTCCGCGGCGATCGTCGGGGCGTCCCGGCCCGAGCAGGTCACCGAGAATGTGAAGGCAGCGGGGGTGCGGCTGGATCCGGACCTGATGGCGAAGATCGACGGGCTGCTGGACCCGGTGGTCGAGCGCGACCCGGGCCGCACGAAGGACGTGTCGCCGCCGAACCGGGACTTCCGCTAGACCTGTCCGTCGCGTCGCCCGCACCGTGGCGCGTTGGTGCAGGTGCGGACACCAGTGTGGCGCGTTGGTGCAGGTGCGGA
>CAZNCE010000185.1:0-7066 GCA_964571285.1 uncultured Nocardioidaceae bacterium
TGGCGCGACCAGCCCACCAAGCGGCTCTACGTGTGGTTCGACGCGGTGATCGGCTACCTGTCCGCGTCCATCGAGTGGGCCCGGCGGATCGGTGACCCGGACGCCTGGCGGCGCTGGTGGAACGACCCGGACGCCACCTCGTTCTACTTCATGGGCAAGGACAACATCACCTTCCACTCCCAGATCTGGCCGGCCGAGCTGCTTGCCTACAACGGCGAGGGAAAGCGCGGCGGAGAGCCAGGCGGCTACGGGCGGCTGAACCTGCCCACCCAGGTGGTCAGCTCGGAGTTCCTCACCATCGAGAGCCGCAAGTTCTCCACCAGCCGCGGGGTGGTGATCTACGTCGGGGAGATGCTGGCCCGCTACCAAGCGGATGCGCTGCGCTACTACCTATGCGCCACCGCGCCGGAGAACAACGACAGCAACTTCACCTGGGACGAGTTCGTGCACCGGATCAACGGTGAGCTGGTGGCCGGCTGGGGCAACCTGGTCAACCGCACGGTCTCGATGGTGCATAAGAACTTCGGAGAAGTCCCGCCGGCGGGCCGGCTGGAGCAGATCGACGAGGAGTTGCTGGCCGAGACCCAGGCCGGCTTCGGCACCGTGGGCGCGTTGCTGGAGGCCAACCGGGTGCGGCAGGCGATCGGCGAGGCGATGCGCGTGGTCGGCGAGGTGAACAAGTACCTCACCGAGACCGAACCCTACAAGCTCAAGGACCCCGGTCAGCGAGATCGGCTCGGGACTATCCTGCACACCGCGGTGCAGGCGGTGAGCGACTGCAACACGATCCTGGCGCCGTTCCTGCCGCACAGCGCGAACCAGGTGCACCGGCTGCTCGGCGGCACCGGGGAGTTCGTGCCGATGCCCCGGATCGAGGAGGTCGAGGACCTCGACGGCGGTCCCGGCTACCCGGTGATCACCGGCGACTACTCGGCGACGCCACCGTGGCAGCGGACCCCGATACGGGCCGGCACCCCGATCGACAAGCCGCGCCCGGTGTTCACCAAGCTCGACCCGGGCATCGTGGACGAGGAGCTGTCGCTGCTGGAGAAATCCGCGGACCAGCCCGAATGAGCGCGCGGCCGCCGCTGCCGGACCCGCTGCCGCACCCGGTCGTCGACAACCACTGCCACCTCGACCTGGGGCCACGCGCCGGCGAACCGGACCTCGGTGTCGACGAGGCGCTGGAGTGCGCCGCCGCCGTCGGTGTGACCCGGGTGGTGCAGATCGGTTGTGACCTGCCGGGTGCCCGCTGGGCGGCACGGCTGGCCGAGCGTGATCGACGGGTGGTCGCCGGAGTCGCCCTGCACCCGAACGAGGCGCCGGCTCTGGCTGCCGCCGGCGAGCTGGATGCGGCCCTCGCCGAGATCGACGACCTGGCCGGCTCCTCGCCGCGGGTACGCGCCGTGGGCGAGACGGGGCTGGACTACTACCGGACCGGGCCGGAGGGCGTGGCCGCGCAGCAGGAGTCCTTCCGCGCCCACATCGCGTTGGCCAAGCGGCACGACAAGACACTGGTCATCCACGACCGCGACGCCCACGCCGACGTGCTCGCTGTGCTGGACGCCGAGGGCCCGCCGGAACGGGTGGTGATGCACTGCTTCTCCGGGGACGCGGAGTTCGCCCGGGCCTGCCTGGACCGCGGCTGCTGGCTGTCGTTCGCTGGCACCGTGACGTTCAAGAACGCCGACCCGTTGCGGGCGGCGCTGCAGATCACCCCGCGGGACCGGATTCTGGTGGAGACCGATGCGCCGTACCTCACCCCGATGCCGTACCGGGGGCGGACCAATTCCTCGTATCTGGTTCCGCTCACCGTGCGTGCGATGGCCGAAACCCTCGAAACCGGGCTCGAACAGCTGTGCCGCGACCTCGAGCGGAACACCGACGAGGCCTTCGGCGGCGGCTGGTGAGCCTGCCGCGCCGGCCCGCCGGGACGTGGCGCTGGTCACGAGGCCCCGCCTGAACGGGCTGTCCACAGGGCAAAATGGGTGGACGCCGTTTTGGCGTGTCGCGGCCGGGACCGTTACAGTCTCGTGACTGTTGGCCGGGATTGGGTTCCCCCGACGACGTAACCGCACCAGCCAGCAAGGTGAAGAGCGCGGCCTGAGTGCCGACCCCATGTTCCGGGGCGTCGGCGCGGATTTGCGCTGCCCAGATGCGGTCACCGTCGTTTCGCCCATGCCCGGGAAGCTCGATCCCCTGGAGAATCGTGCGGAAGCGAATCGCACTCATTGCCGCTGTGGCAGTGACCGTCCTCGGACTGGTCGGCGGCTCTGTCGCCTACGCGTCACTCAACAAGACCGTGACCTTGTCGATCGACGGCAAGGCTAAGGAAGTCCAGACCTTCGGCAAGACCGTCGGCGACGTCCTCGATGACGAGGGCATCACTGTCGGTGACCACGACGCCGTCGCGCCGTCGACGACCACCCCCATCGACGAGGGCTCGAAGATCTCCGTCCGGTACGGGCGTGAGCTGTCCCTGACCGTCGACGGCGAGGAGTCCACCTACTGGGTCACCGCCACCAACGTCGACGCCGCCCTGAGCCAGATCGGCCGCCGCTTCTCCGGCGCCGAGCTGTCCGCGAGCCGCGGCATGACGATCGGCCGGAGCGGGCTGGACCTGACCGTGAAGACGGCCAAGGACATCCAGCTGGTGGTGGCCGGCAAGAAGAAGAAGGCGACCACGACCGCGATCACCGTCAAGGAAGCCCTGGCCGACCTCAAGGTCAAGGTCGACGGTGACGACGAGGTGAAGCCCAAGCTGAAGAGCGACCTCGACGACGGGGACAAGATCACCGTCGTGAAGATCGACCGCAAGAAGGACCAGCGCAAGGTCGCGATCCCCAACAAGACCGTGGTCCGCTACTCGAGCTCGATGTACGACGGGCAGGAGAAGGTGACCGAGTCCGGTCGGGACGGCCAGAAGGTCATCACCTACAACGTGGTGCTGGCCAACGGCAAGGAGCGCAGCCGCAAGGCCGTGAACACCAAGGTCGTCTCCAAGCCGGTCACCCGCGTCGAGGTACACGGGACCAAGGACCGGCCGGCGCCGGCGACCTCGTCGTCCTCGTCCTCGTCTTCGTCGTCGTCCGGCGGCTCGAGCACCCCGCCGCCGAACTACGCCAGCGGCGGCACCGTCTGGGACCGCCTCGCGCAGTGCGAGTCCGGTGGCAACTGGGCCATCAACACCGGCAACGGCTACTACGGCGGGCTGCAGTTCTCGCTGTCCACGTGGCGCGCCTACGGTGGCAGCGGCTACCCGCACCAGGCCAGCCGCTCGACCCAGATCTCCATCGCTCAGCGGGTCCTCGCGGCTCAGGGCTGGGGCGCCTGGCCGGCCTGCTCCGCGCGGCTGGGCCTGCGCTGAGCGGACTGACCCCGCCGGTCGTCACGCCGGCCGGGCCGCTCAGGCGATGAGCGACCAACCCGGATCTTCCGCCGGGCCGAGGCTTCTCGGCCCGGCGGAAGTGCGTTCGCTGGCGGTCGCGGCAGGCGTACGGCCGACCAAGCAGCTGGGCCAGAACTTCGTCGTCGACGCCAACACCGTGCGTCGGATCGCCCGCGTCGCCGCCGTGCGCCCCGACGACGTGGTGGTCGAGATCGGGCCCGGCCTGGGGTCGCTCACGCTGGCGCTGATCGACCGGGTACGCCGCCTGGTGGCCGTCGAGGTCGACCCGGCGCTGGCCGCACTGCTGGCGGACACGGTCCGCGACCGCGCCGGCACCTACGTCGACCGCCTGCAGGTGTTGACCGCGGACGCGCTGCGGATCCGGTCGCTGCCCGGCCCCCCGCCGACCGCGGTCGTGGCCAACCTGCCGTACAACGTCGCGGTGCCGGTGTTGCTGCACCTCTTCGCGCTGTTGCCCGCACTGCGGCGCACGCTGGTGATGGTGCAGTCCGAGGTCGCCGACCGGCTGGCTGCCGCCCCGGGCTCGCGGACCTACGGAGCACCCAGTGTCAAGGCCGCCTGGTATGCCGACGTGCAGCGGGCGGGGCAGGTCAGCCGGTCGGTGTTCTGGCCGGTGCCCAACGTGGACTCGGGTCTCGTGGCCTTCGACCACCGGCCGCCGCCGGACACCACAGCCACGCGCGAACAGGTGTTCGCGGTGGTGGAGGCGGCGTTCGCCCAGCGCCGCAAGACCTTGCGGTCGGCGTTGGCCGCACTGGCCGGTTCCGCACCGGCCGCGGAGACGGCGCTGCGCGCCGCTGGTGTGGAGCCGAGCACCCGGGGGGAGCAACTGACCGTCGCGGCGTTCGCACGAATTGCCGAGAATATCCACGGGTCTTCCTCGTAGGCTCCGCGTGTGACCAGCGTGACCGTACGTACCCCCGCCAAGATCAACTTGGTGCTGCGGGTGGGGCCACGCAGACCGGACGGCTACCACACGCTGGCCACCGTCTACCAGGCGATCGGGCTCTACGACGACGTGCGTGCCCGGCCGTCGGAGACCGGTGAGTTCAGTGTCCACGTGCACGGCGGGCAGGCCCACCTGGTCCCCTCCGACGAGTCCAACCTCGCGGTCCGCGCTGCCCAGCTGCTGGCCCACCAGTACGGCGTGGACGCGGGTGTCGCGCTGCACATCCACAAACAGATCCCGGTCGCGGGCGGGATGGCGGGAGGCAGCTCCGACGCCGCGGCGGCGCTGGTCGCGTGCACCGAACTGTGGGGGCTGCACGTGCCCCGGGAGCGGATGTCGGAGTTGGCCGCCCAACTGGGCAGCGACGTCGCGTTCTGCCTCTGGGGCGGGACCGCACTCGGCTCCGGGCGCGGCGAGGTGATCAGCCCGGTCCTCGCCCGGGGGGTGTTCCACTGGGTGGTGGCCCTGGCCGGCGGCGGACTGTCCACCCCGCGCGTCTACGCGGAGCTGGACCGCCTGCGCGGCACCGAGGCGACCCCCGCGCCGCACGTCGGCCCGCAGGTGATGCTGGCGCTGCGCGAAGGCAGCAGCGAGGCGCTCGGCGCCGCGCTGGGCAACGACCTGCAGTGTGCAGCCACCTCGCTGCGACCCGACCTGTTGCAGACCCTGGACGTCGGTGAGGACGCCGGTGCGCTCGGCGCCATGGTGTCCGGTTCCGGCCCGACCACGGTGTTCCTGGCCGCCGACGCCGAGCACGCGGACGCCATCGCCGGGTCGCTGTCCGAGGCCGGAGTGTGCGAGGCGGTGCTGACCGCCGTGGGCCCGGTGCCGGGTGGCAGGGTGGTGGGGTGACGCCCCGCCCTTCCCAGCAACCGGTCAACCTGGTCAATCTCGAGCGGGTGAGCAAGGCGTACGGCATCCGTGCGGTGCTGGACGAGGTGAGCCTGGGCGTCGGGGCGGGTGAGCGGGTCGGCGTGGTCGGGCGCAATGGCGACGGCAAGACCACGCTGCTGCGGGTGCTGACCGGGCATGAGCCCGCCGACGCGGGCCGGGTCACGCGGGCCCGGGACCTGCGGGTCGGCTATCTGACCCAGACCGACGAGCTCGATCCGCGGTCGCCGGTGCACTCGCTGGTGCTCCGCGGCCGGGCCGAGCACGAGTGGGCGGCGGACGCCCGTACCCGTGGGGTGGTCGAGCACCTGCTGGCCGGGATCGACCTGGACCGCACGGCCGGTGCCTTGTCCGGTGGGGAGCGGCGCCGCGTTTCGCTCGCCCGGCTGCTGCTGGACGACCACGACCTGGTGGTGCTGGACGAGCCGACGAACCACCTGGACGTCGAGGCGGTGGACTGGCTGGCCCGTCATCTGGCCGGGCTGGCGTCGGCGCTGCTGGTGGTGACCCACGACCGGTGGTTCCTGGACGCGGTGTGCACGCGCACCTGGGAGGTGCACGACGGTCGGGTCGACGCCTACGACGGCGGGTACGCGGCGTTCGTCCTGGCCAAGGCCGAGCGGGCGCGGCAGGCCGACGCGGCCGAGAGCAGGCGGCGCAACCTGATGCGCAAGGAGCTGGCCTGGCTGCGCCGCGGGCCGCCCGCGCGGACGTCCAAGCCCCGCTTCCGGGTGGAGGCCGCGAACGCACTGATCGCGGACGAGCCCGCGCCACGGGACCGGCTCGAGCTGCAGCGGTTCGCCACCGCGCGGCTGGGGCGCGACGTCGTGGACCTGGAAGACGTGTCGCTCGGGCGCGGCGGGCGCGAGCTACTGGACCGGGTGACCTTCCGCCTCGCGCCGGGGCAGCGGCTCGGGGTGGTCGGGGTGAACGGTGCCGGGAAGACCACGCTGCTGGAGCTGATCGCCGGTCGGCTGCGGCCCGACGCCGGCCGCCGCAAGCAGGGCCGCACCGTGCGGCTCGCGCTGCTGCCGCAGACCCTGGACGAGACGCCGCCCGACGAACGCGTCCTGGCGTCGGTGGAGGAGATCAGTCGCGTGACCCGCACCGCGCACGGCCGCGAGCTCACCGCGTCGGCGCTGCTGGAGCGGTTCGGGTTCACCGGTGACCGGCTGACCGCCCGGGTCGGTGACCTGTCCGGCGGCGAGCGGCGGCGGCTGCAGCTGCTGCGGCTGCTGATGGGCGAGCCGAACGTGCTGCTGCTGGACGAGCCCACCAACGACCTCGACATCGAGATGCTCACCGTGCTGGAGGACTTCCTGGACGACTGGCCGGGCTCGCTGGTGGTGGTGTCGCACGACCGGTACTTCGTGGAGCGGGTGTGCGACGAGGTGTGGGCGCTGCTGGGCGACGGGTCGCTGGGGTTGCTGCCGGGCGGGGTGGACGAATACCTCGCCCGGCGCCGGGCGGGCCGTGGGCAGCCGCTGGGTGGGGTGCCGGCGGACGCGTCCGTCTCGAGCGGGTCCGTCTCGAGCGGGTCCGGTTCCGGCGGGTCCGGTTCCGGGGCGGCGGAGGAACGTCGGCTGAAGAAGGAACTCGCCCGGCTGGAACGCTCGCTGGACCGGGTGACCGAACACGAACGCGAGCTACAGCAGCGGCTGGCCGCGCACGCGCAGGACTACGAGCGGCTGATCCAGCTGGACGCCGAACTGCGCGAGGTGGTGGCCGAGCGGGAACGGCTGGAGGAGTCCTGGCTGCGCGCCGCCGAGGGGCTGGGCTGACCGTTCCCTTCGCGCCGAGCCCGCGCTCGGGTACAC
>CAZNCE010000186.1:0-7054 GCA_964571285.1 uncultured Nocardioidaceae bacterium
GCTCCCGCGACTGGACTCGAACCAGTAACCCTCCGATTAACAGTCGGATGCTCTGCCGATTGAGCTACGCGGGACGGCATTCCAGGGGTGCGCCGGAGCGCCCGCATAGGTTAGCAAGCCGCTACGTCGCGGCAAAAACCACTCGGGCCGGTGCCCGGCACGGACCGGTTGGCTGAGCCCGCTCGGACCGGCGAAGTCATTCGCCCACCTCTCCCCTGGCCAGCGCGAGGCCCCGGTCGGCCGCGGCCCGGACCTGGGCGGACTCCGCGTCCAGGCCGCGGTCCACCACAACCGACCAGGCGATCGGCTCGTCGGAGTGCGGAGGCCGGCGACCAACCACGGTGATTCCACGCTTGCCCACGACCGGCACGAACCGCGACACCACCATGGACGCGGTCACACGTTCGTGGACGACGTTCGGCAACCGGCCCGGCTCGGGGAGCGTCACGCGGTGCGCGGTCTGTGGCTCTCCGAAGTCGGCAAGCTCGACAACCACCAGCGCGCTGGCATCGCGTATCCATTCGGCGCGCTCGATCGACTCCCAGGGCAGCCGCCGAAAACCCGCCTCCTGGGAGAGGTACAGCGCACGATTCGTCCCGACGAACCACCGGCCACCATCGTCGGCTGCGGCGGCGAGCACCCGCTCGCCGCGGATCAGCGGCAACGATGCGCGGACGGAGCCGGGGAGCTCTCGAGCACCGCCGCCCAGTCGCGGGAAGGGGGACATAGGACCATGATGGCCCACCTGATCAACCGAGCGGGCGGTGCGACTTCAGTGCAGGTAGTCGATCAGGGGCGACGTGCGCGGGTGGCGGCGCAGCTTCGCCAGCGCCATCACCTCGATCTGACGGACCCGTTCCCGGGTCACGCCGATCACGCCACTCAACTGTTCCAGTGTCCGCGGGATGCCGTCGACCAGCCCGAAGCGCAGCTGGATGATCAGCCGCTCGCGCTCGTTCAGCGTGGCGAGGGCCTGTTCCACGTCACCGCGCACCAGCGTGCCCGACACGTGGTCCACCACACTGGCCGCCTCGCCGTCGGTCACCACGTCGGCGAGTACGGCGTCCGCCGAGTCGCCCACCGCGGCGTCCAGCGAGACCGGGTCGGTGCCCCACGACAGCAGCTCCGCAACCCGCGCCGGATCCACGCCGAGCACGTCGGCCAGCTCCACCAGGTCGGGATGCCTGCCCAACTGCTGGAACATGCTGCGCTCGGTACGCAGCGCCCGCTGCACCTCCTCGACGACGTGCACCGGAATCCGGATCGTGCGCCCCTGGTCCGCGATCGCGCGGGTGATCGACTGCTTGATCCACCAGGTGGCGTACGTGGAGAACTTGAAGCCGCGGGCGTAGTCGAACTTCTCCACCGCGCGCATCAGCCCGATATTGCCCTCCTGGACCAGGTCCAGCAGCGACAGTCCGCGGCCGACGTAGCGCTTGGCCATCGCGACCACCAGGCGCAGGTTGCTGCGGATCAGCCGCTGGCGGGCCTCGCAGCCGATCCGCACCAGCGTCTCCAGGTCCTCGCGGTCCTCCGGGCAGGCACCGACGGCCAGTGCCTCCTCGGCGAGCACGCCGGCCTCGACGGCGCGGGCGGTCTCCACCTCCTCGGCAGCGGTCAGCAACGGGTGCCGCCCGATCTCGCGGAGGTAGAGCTCGGTCAGGTCCCCGCTCGCCGGCAGGGCGCTGCTCCGGTCGGTGCGGGTGCGAGCCGAAGCAGCGCGCTCCGGCTGAGCCGGAACAGATCGTTGCGCCGCATCGGCATCGTCTGGCACCGAGTCATCCGGTGCCGGCTTGTCCAGCGCCGGGTCCACCAACTCCGGGTCATCGAACCCGACCGCTGCCAGCTCCGGGTCGGACAGGTCCTCACGCGTGGGCTCGGTGACCTCCAACAGGTCCGCGGCGGGTCGCGCCCGCTGGGCCACCACACCCACGGCGGTCTCGGCCTGCCCGGCGCGGCCCGGGCCGGCGACCTGGGTGGACGGCTCGGTCGGTCCTGGAGAGGCGGGTATCAGCACTGCTGTCACCAGACCCCCTCACTCGACCGTCGACCCCGGCTTCAAGTGTGGCCGAATGGTCCCTTGCATGTGGCCGAATTACCGATTCACCAATGCCGTAAGAGGTGTTAAAGCGGGGCACAGCGGGCAGCGACCCCCAAGAATCTGTCACACGTCCGGGCCGATGGCCTGCTCGCGAAGCGCCCGCCGGTGCTGCTCCAGCGCCACCAGTTCGCCGAACATCCGGTTGTAGTCGGCGGTTTGGTCGACCGGGTTGGTGCGCTGCAGCCGCGACTTCACCACCTGGATCCGGCGCAGCGCGGTGAGCTCGCGGAGCCGCGCCAGCAGGGCCACCGCGAACCGCCGGTCGGCGTCCCCGCTGACCCGCAGCGGCGCCACGGCCAGCGCCACCACCGCGGCGCTGGTCGCCTCGTCCTCCGCCTTGTCGCGCACCCGGTCCAGCCAGTCCGGCGCTCCGGCCGCGGCCTGCGGACCGCCTACCGCCGCAACCGCGCGGCGCACGGCTGCACAGGTCGGATGGGTGAAGTCATCGTCGTCGAGGTCGTCGAACATCCCGGCCACCAGCCCCGGATGCTGCAGCACGACCTGCAGCGCCTCCCGCTCGGCCACGAACCGCGGGTCCCGCAGGTCGGGTACGGGCGGGTCGTCCGGACGCTGCTGGTCCGGCGGACCGGATCCGGCACCGGTCTGGACCGGTGCGCGGGGCGCATCCCGCCCGGGAACCGACCGCCCGCGGGCAGAGGCCCGGTGCACCGCCCGGCGGACCTCGTCCACCTCCAGGCCGACCATCCCCGCCAACTCGCGGGCGAAAGCGTCGACCTTGGATCGGTCCCGGACGCTGGCCACCAGCCCGGCCGCCTCGCGCATCGCGTCGACCCGGCCGTCGGCACGGTCCAGGTCGTAGCGGTCGATGATGTTGCGCAGCACGAACCGGTACAGCGGGACCCGGCGAGCGACCAACTCGCGCACCGCGGCGTCCCCCTCCCGCAGCCGCAGATCGCACGGGTCGAGTCCGCCGGGCTCGACCGAGACGTACGTCTGGGCGACGAACTGCTGGTCCAGTTCGAAGGCGCGCAGCGCCGCACGCTGCCCGGCCTCGTCACCGTCGAAGGTGAAGATCACCTCACCACGGAATTGCTCGTGGTCGAGCAGCAGGCGCCGCAGCACCCGGGCATGTCCGTCACCGAACGCGGTGCCACACGTGGCCACGGCGGTGGTGACCCCCGACAGGTGGCAGGCCATCACGTCCGTGTAGCCCTCGACCACGACAGCCTGCTTGCGGCGGGCCAACTCACGTCGCGAGAGGTCGACGCCGTAGAGCACCTGACTCTTCTTGTAGATAGGGGTTTCCGGCGTGTTGAGGTACTTCGCCTCGATGCGGTCGTCGTCGAACAGCCGGCGGGCGCCGAAGCCGACGACCTCACCGCCCGTCTCCCGGATCGGCCACAGCAGCCGACCCCGGAAGCGGTCGTACGGCCCGCGGCCGGACTGCGCAACCAGTCCCGCAGCGACCAGTTCCTCGTCGCGGAAGCCCTGCTGGCGCAGGTGGCGCAACAGCGCGTCCCCCGTCCGCGGGGCGAAACCGATGCCGAACAGCTCCGCCGCCTGCTGGTCGAAGCCGCGCTCGTGCAGGAACCGCCTGCCCGCCGCCGCCTCCGGCGCCTGGACCAGCTGCTCGGCATAGAACCGCTGGGCCACCTGGTGTGCCTGCACCAGGCGCTGCCGCTGTGGGCCGTCCCGGCGTGGGCCGGGGCCTCCCTCGTCGGTATAGCGCAGCTGCACCCCCGCGCGGGCAGCGAGCCGCTCCACGGTGTCGGTGAAGGAACGTCCCTCGACCTCCATGACGAAGTCGAAGACGTCTCCGCCTGCGCCGCAGCCGAAGCAGTGGTAGAAGTTGCGCGCCGGGGTGACGTGGAACGACGCGGTCTTCTCGTCGTGGAACGGGCACAGCCCCTTCAGCGAGCCGCCACCGGCGCGCTGCAGCGTGACGTGCTCCGCGACCACCTCGTCGATCCGGGTGCGCTCGCGCACCAGGGCGATGTCCTCGTCGCGGATCCGGCCGGCCACGGCCAGAGTCTACGCAGCACCACCGTCACGGCAGACGCGCCCGCGGCGACCGGTCACCGCCGCGGCTGCCGCGGGTCGGCTTCGCTAGCCCCGCACCTGGTCCAGCGGCACCTCGGGGTCGGCAAGCCGCTCGGCGTCGACGGCGGCGCCGGCCCGGATCAGGTCCTGCACCGCGTCGATGGTGTCCCACTGGTTCACGTGCATCCCGGCCTGCACCAGCCCGCCGGACAGCCAGAACGCCATGAAGGCGTGGTCGGCGAGCTTGCCGCGGATCACCACCTGGTCGTATCCGCGGTCCGGGCTCACGTTTCCGACGTACTCCAGCCCGATGTCGTACTGGTCGGAGAAGAAGAACGGGACCGCGTCGTAGACCGACTCCTGCCCCAGCATCGACCGGGCCGCGGCGGGGCCGCTGTCCTGCGCGTTCGCCCAATGCTCCACCCGCAGCCGGTAGCCGAGCAGCGGGTTGAACCAGCGCGCGATGTCACCGGCCGCGTACACCCCGGGGGCGCTGGTCTGCAGGTGCTGGTCGCAGAGCACGCCGTTGTCGACGTCCAACCCGGCGGCCTCGGCGAGCCGCGTGCGCGGCAGCACCCCGATGCCCACCAAGACGATGTCCGCGTCCACCCGGTCACCGTCGGAGAGCCGGACGCCGGTCACGCGACCACCGTCGCCGATGATCTCCTCCACGACCGTGCCGAACCGGAACCGCACTCCGTGCGAGGTGTGCAGGTCGGTGAAGTACTGCCCGACCTCCGGCCCGACCACGGCGTGCAGCGCGGTCGGCTGCGGCTCGACGACCGTCACCTCGGCTCCGTGGTGGCGAGCGGCCGCCGCGGTCTCCAGGCCGATCCAACCCGCGCCGACGATCACCACCCGGCCACCACGCCGGAACGCCTCCTGCAGCCCCTTGGAGTCACCCATCGTCCGCAGGTAGCGCACGCCGTCCAGGTCGGCACCCGGCACGCCCATGCGCCGCGGCTCCGAGCCGGTGGCCAGCAGCAGCCTGTCGTACGCGAGCGTGTCGCCCGAGCCCAGCGTGACGGTGCGGCCGGCCGGGTCGAAGGCACTCACCTCAGCGCCCAGCCGCAGGTCGATGCCCTGGTCGGTGTACCAGGACCGCTCGTGCAGCCGCGCGCTCTCGTACTCGTCGTTGCCCAGCAGCGCGCCCTTCGACATCGGGGGCCGGTCATACGGCGGCTCGTCCTCGGCGCCCAGCACGACCACGGTGCCGCGGAAGTGCTCCTCGCGCAGCGTCTCGGCGGCCCGGATCCCGGCCAGGCCGCTGCCCACGATCACGTACTGCTGCTGGTCGTCCATCTGCCACCTCCGCAGGTCGTCAGTCGCGGCCGCAACACGTCCGGTACCAGGCGACCGCGGAGGCGTCGGTCAGCGACGCCACACAATCGACTATGACACGCAGCCGAGCCGACCCGTCCTCGGCGCTGGCGTAGTCGTCCCGGAACGGCGGTTCCAACAGCGCTGGACGCTGTTGCAGGGCGGACACCAGCTCGGTGAGCATCCGCCGCTGCCGCTCCAGCAGCCGCACCCGCTCCTGCCGCCGCATCACGTAGTGCGCGGCGATGCCCTTGAGCACCGCGATCTCCTCGCGAACCTCGACCGGCACTTCGAGCGCTGCCGCGTAGCGGGTCAACGGGCCGGCACCGGACCGCTCGCGGGTGACCCGCTCCACCGCACGGCAGAACCGCCCGATCAGATCACTGGTGAGGTTCTTCAACCGGGCCAGGTCGGCGCGGCTGCCGGTGTGCACCTCGCGGGGCCAGTCCGGCGAGCTGGCCAGCCGGTCCAGCGCCGCGTCCAGCGCGTCGGTGGTCGCCTCGGGCACGTACCAGTCGGCGACCGCCTCGAAAACGGCCTTGCGCTCGTTGTCGTCGCGCAGCCGGGTCAGGTCCAGCCGGCCCGCCGCCACCGCGTCCTCCACGTCGTGCACGGAGTACGCGATGTCGTCGGCCAGGTCCATCACCTGCGCCTCCAGACAGAGCCGGCCCGGCGGCGCACCCCGACGCAACCAGTCGAAGACCGCCGCGTCGTCGTCATACACGCCGAACTTGCGCACCTGGCGCGGCGAACCGTCGGCGTGGGCGCCCACCGGGTGCGGCGCGTCGGCGAGCGGCCACGGGTACTTCACGCTGGCGTCGAGGCTGGCCCGAGTGAGGTTCAGCCCGGCGCTGCGGCCACGCAGGGCACCGGTGGCGTGGAAGGACTTGGCCTCCAGCCGGGTGAGGATCCGCAGCGTCTGGGCGTTGCCCTCGAAGCCACCGATCCCGGCGGCGGCGTCGTTCAGCGCACGCTCGCCGTTGTGCCCGAACGGCGGGTGCCCAAGATCGTGCGAGAGGCAGGCGGTGACCACCACGTCCGCGTCGCAGCCGATGGTGAGGGCCAGCTCGCGCCCGATCTGGGCGACCTCCAAGGTGTGCGTGAGCCGGTTGCGGACGAAGTCGTCGCTGTCGGGCCCCATCACCTGGGTCTTGGCCGAGAGCCGCCGCAGGGCCGACGAGTGGATGACCCGGGCGTGGTCGCGCTGGAACGCCGTCCGGGTCGTGCGCTTGGCCGGCTCGGCGGACCAGCGGGCCAGGTCCGCCGCGCCGTAGCCGGCGGCATCGGTCATGCGGGCAGCTGTCTCGCCAGCGTCTGCCGCGCCGGCTGTCACGAGGGGCCGACGGCGGCCCGGCCGGCCTCCAGGCGTGCCACCGGAACCCGGAACGGCGAGCAGGACACGTAGTCCAGGCCGACCGAGTCGAAGAACCACACGCTCGACGGGTCACCGCCGTGCTCGCCGCAGATGCCCAGGTGCAGCCGGTCATTGGCGTTGCGGCCCTTCTCGACGGCCTTCGCCACCAGCTTGCCGACACCGTCGACATCCAGCGACTCGAACGGCGAGACGCCGAAGATGCCCAGCTCGAGGTAATGAGAGAAGAACGACGCCTCCACGTCGTCGCGGGAGAAGCC
>CAZNCE010000187.1:0-7019 GCA_964571285.1 uncultured Nocardioidaceae bacterium
CCCTCAAGGCGTTCCTGCACCGCCAGCACCACGTCTGCGGCGTCCAGCCCGGTCATCGTGATCGTGCCGGCATCCAGGGCCTCGGGGCGTTCGATCGACTCGCGCAGTGTGATGGCCGGGAAGCCCAGGATCGCGGACTCCTCCGAGATCGTGCCGCTGTCGGACAGCACACAGGCCGCCTGGGTCTGCAACCGGTTGTAGTCGTGAAACCCGAACGGCTCCAGGAACCGGATCCCGCTGCCCGGAGTGAACCCCTCCAGCGCCTCGAGCCGTTTGCGGGTACGTGGATGGGTCGACACGATCAGCGGCAGGCCCCACCGCTCGTGCACCGCGTCCAGGCAGCTCAGCAGTTGCCGCAGCCGGTCGGGCGAATCGACGTTCTCCTCGCGGTGCGCGCTGACCAGGAAGTAGCGCTGCGGCTCCAGCGACAGCGTCTCCAGGGCCGCGGAGGCGTCGATCTGTGGTCGATAGTGCTCCAGCACCTCGCGCATCGGCGACCCGGTGAGCAGGATGCGGCGCGGGTGCAGGCCCTCGGCCAGCAGGTTGCGGCGGGCGTGCTCGGTGTAAACCAGGTTGAAGTCGGCGACATGGTCGATCAGCCGCCGGTTGGTCTCCTCCGGGACGTTCTCGTCGAAGCAGCGGTTCCCCGCCTCCATGTGATAGACGGGGATGCGCATCCGCTTGGCCATCACCGCCGAGATGCAGGAATTCGTGTCGCCGAGGACCAGCACCGCGTCCGGCCGCTCGGCCCGGAGCACCTCCTCGGTCTTGATCAGCGTCTCGCCGAGCACCCGACCGAGCGATGACGTGTCCACGTCCAGGTAGTGGTCCGGGGCGCGCAGCTTGAGGTCGTCGAAGAACACCTGGTTGAGCTGGTGGTCGTAGTTCTGCCCGGTGTGCACCAGCACGTGTTCGATTCCGTGATCGGCTCCACGGTCCAGCCGGTCGATCACCCGGGACAGCCGGATGATCTCCGGCCGGGTGCCGACAATCGTCATCACCTTCATGCCGGTGCCGCCTCCGTCACGTCGACCCGCTCGGGGTACTGGTCGGGGGCCGCCGGGTCCAGCAGCTGGTCGGCCCAGAACATCGTGACCAGGTCGTCGTCCCCGACGTTCTTGATGTTGTGCGTCCACAGGGTCGGCATGTCCACGAACGAGGGTCGGGTGCCGCTGAGCCGGAACGTCACCACGTCGTCGTGCAGCAGCCGGCGCAGGCTGATCTCAGCGTCGCCGCGCACCACGAAGAACCGTTCCACCTTGTGCAAGTGATAGTGATCGCCCCGCCGCTGCCCCGGCCGGGTAGTGGACACGAAAGCCATCCCCGGCCCCAAATGTGCGCGCACCGTCTCGAACAGCTCCCCGCGCTCGTCCGCGTGCGCCTCGGCCACAAAGGGAAACATGCCCGGGAAGCGGTACGCCCGATAGGTGTTGAACAGGTGCACGTCGAAGGTGCACGCCAGCGGCGGGATCTCGCCCTTCGCATAGAGCTCGTGCATCCGGGCGAGGCGATCGCGCACCTCGACAACGCCACGTTCGGGTGCCTCCGGGCGGCGCACACCGGATGCCCCGGAGTCAGCCGCCCGGATCAGCTCTTCCGCTGCATCCTGGGCGTGCAGCAGCGGCACCTGGCGGTCGGCGGTGACGATCGGCTCCCGCCCGTTCGCCACCTCGTGCGCGAACGTCGCGACGAAGGAGTTGTACGAGGGACGGGCGTGCTCCCCGAATACGTTCGGCAGCATTACGTCGGCGAACGGCCCCGGGGAGGCGGCCCGCAGGATCCGCGCGGCGGCGGCTTTCCCTCGCCCGTACGCAGAATCTCGGTCGGCGTGGATCGAGTTCGCGTAGACCACCGGCAGTGGCCTGGCGCACCGGCGCAGGGCAGTGGCCAGTGCCTTCGCCGCCGCTACATTGCCCTGCTCCACCAGTTCGTCGGAGGTCGCACGATTGACCCCGGCCAGGTGCAGCACCGCATCCGCCCGGTCGAGCAGGCTGGTGAGCGCGTCCGGATCCGCCATGGTCTCGCGACCCACCCGAACCGGTTCGACGCCGTGCACCGCCCGCAGCCGGCAGGCGGTGTGCCACCCCAGGAAACCGTGACCTCCGGTGATGACGAACAGCCGCGCGGGGTCGGCCACGGCCCGCCCCTGCCCGGCACCGTTGCTGTCGGCCGGGCTCACAGGGCCCCCTTCCGCCGCAGCAGGGACGAATAGCCCAGGCTCTCGAGCGTGGCCCCGATCTCGGATTGCAGGATCGAGCGTTCCTCCGGGCACAGACCCTGCAGGCCCGTCCCCAGTTGGCGCGGAACCACCCGCGCGGCGGCCCGCTGGACGTCGACCGGGTCGGCCGGCAGTGCCAGGTCGTTGAGCACCCGCGTCAGCTCGGCCTGCGGGTGCTGCACCAGCTCCTCGTACCGCACCTGGACGCAGGTCGCGTTGATCGTGCGCAGCCCGGCCGCTGCCATCTCCACCGAGAACCGCCACTGCTTGGCGACCACCCGCAGCAGGGTGTACATGGCCAGATCCAGGTCGATGCCCGGGTACCGAGGGCCCCAGGTGCTGGCCCGGAACGCCCCGCGGCGACGCTGACCGAACGCCCCGGCGACGTACTTGCTGCCGTACGCCGGCAGCACCCGCAGCGGGACATGGCGCGCTTTCTCCATCAGATAACGCAGATCTGGTGGCGCTGCCCACTCCTGGCGGGCCGAGGCCACCACGTCGACGCCATCCCGGATCAGCTGGACGAACGTGGCGTCGGGCAGCACCGCGTGGACGAACGGCACGCGCATCGTGTTCCCGACGGTCTTCTCGAACACCACAGGTGGGCACCCGGCCGCGTATCTGTCGAGATAGCGCTCGATGAACCGCCGGATCTCCGGCGTCGCCTGCCGGGCCGCCAGCACATCGTCGGCGGCCCGCTCGTTGCCGTACCGCCAGACGAAACCGACGTCGTAAGGGACCCGGCCGCCGCCGGTCGCCTCGGCCAGCACGTCACGCAGGATCTTGGTGCCGGACCGGGCGGCACCAAGGATGACGATTCGGCGCGGTGTCATCGGCGGTCGTCCTCGGTCAGCCGCGCGAACAGCGAGGTCCAGCGGGTCAGTTGCTGCTTGCGGCCGAACTCGCCGTCGTACATGCGCCGGGCGGCGGCCGACAGCTGCGTCAACCGGTCCCGCTCGCCGAGGATGCGCTCGATCTGGTCGCCGACCGACCCGCCGCGCACGGGGTCCACCGTCCAGCCGGCGGCATACGAGCGCAGCTGCGCCGCCAATTGGGAGTCCGACTCCACCAACGCCAGCACCGGCAGCCCGTTCCGCAGGTAGGACAGAGTCTTGCTCGGGTACGCGCACGCGATCACACCGGGATGCAGGGACACGATCCCGATGTCGTACTCATTGCGCATCAGCCCGGCGAGCTGCTCCGGTGCGACGTGCCCGCGCACCCGGACGTGGCGCCAACCCTGGTTGCGGATGAGATCCTCGAGATAGGTCTTCAGGGCGCCGTCGCCGATGAAGTCGAACCTGGCGCGGGGATCGTCGGCGAACCGCGCCAACGTGTCGCCGAGCAGCTCCAGGTTCTGGAAGCGCCCGAGGTTGCCCGCGAACAGGAATCGGACCGGGTCGTCCGGCGTCACGGCTGTGCGGCGGTCGGGATCGGCGGGCTCGCCCAGGTGCCACGGGTCGAAGTTGTTGATCACCTCGATGCCGGCGCGCGGCGTCCCCCGGGCCACCACCGTGTCGGCCATGTCGTCGGACAGCACCACGACCGCGGCGGCACGCCGGTCGGTCCGGGCGTCGACCGCGCGCAGCGCTCGCCGGACCCACCCCGGCAGCGGGTTCGCGGTGTCGGTCACCTCGGGGTAGATGTCCTGCTTGTGGTAGACGAACGGCACCCGCAGCGCCTTCGCCAGCAAGGACACGGTCATCGCGGGCAGCACCGGCGGGGTGGACGCGGCCATGACCGCGTCGACCCGGCCCAGCCTCGGCAGCCGCACCGCGACCCGGGCCGCGAACAGGACCAGATTGGCGAGCTTGGCCAGCGACGAGGTGCGGTCGGGCAGCACCCGCCAGCGGACCACGTCGACGTTCGGCGCCAGCCGCTCCCGCGGCGCCGCCGACGACACCACGCCGCGGTTGTAGGAGGGCTGGCAGGTCAGCACCGTCACGCGCATGCCCTCGGCGGCCAGGCCAAGGGCGATCTCCTTCAGGATCGACGCGTACGGGGGCGTGTCCGGGTCGAAATAGCGGTGGACCAGGACGACGTGGGCGCGGTGGCCGCGGTGCGGGGGGGTGGTCAAGACGCGCCGACACCTCGCACCAGCGACTCGAACTGCGGCAGCGAGGAGAGCAGGGACTGGACCTGCGCCACGTCCAGCCGCTCGGTGTTGTGGGAGTTGTAGTCGTCCAGCTGCGCCTCGGTGGCGTCGCCCTCCTCGAAGTATTCGCTGTAGTTGAGATCGCGGGCGTCGACCGGCACCCGGAAGAACTCGTCCTGCTCCACGGCGCGGAGCAGCTCTTCGCGACTGGCCAACGTCTCGTAGAGCTTCTCGCCGTGCCGGGTGCCGATCACCTTGATCTCCGGCTCGACGCCCATCAGCCGGGCGATCGCGACCGCCAGGTCGCCGATCGTGCTGGCCGGGGCCTTGCGGATGAACAGGTCACCCGGGGAGGCATGCGTGAAGGCGTGTTCGACCAGCAGCACCGCCTCCTCCAACGACATCAGGAACCGGGTCATGTTCGGGTCGGTCACCGTGATCGGGCCGCCGGCCATCGCCTGCTCGACGAACAGTGGGATGACCGATCCCCGTGAAGCCATCACGTTGCCGTACCGGACCGTCGACACCACTGTCGTCGCGCTCGGGTTGTTACGGGCGAACGACTGCGCGGTCTTTTCCATCAGCGCCTTGGACATGCCCATCGCGTTGATCGGATAGACCGCCTTGTCGGTGCTCAGGCAGACCACCGAGCGGACCCCGTTGGTGTTCGCCGCCTCGATCACATTGGAGCTGCCGAACACGTTGGTGCGGACCGCCTCGGTGGGAAAAAACTCGCAGGAAGGCACCTGTTTGAGGGCCGCCGCGTGGAACACGTAGTCCACGCCGCGGGTGGCGCGGTCCACGCTGGCGTAGTCGCGTACATCGCCGAGATAGAACCGGACGCGGGGATCGCCGAGGGCCTGGCGCAGCTCGTGCTGCTTCAGCTCGTCGCGGCTCAGGATCCTGATCTCGTCCACCCCGGAGGCCAGCAGCCGGCGGACCATGGTGGAGCCGAACGACCCCGTGCCACCGGTCACCAGCACGACGCCGGAGTCAACCGGTGAGCTCATGCCCGAGTCTCCGTCCCTGTCCGTATCCGGTCGGTCGCTGAGAGTATAGACTTCGGTTGTCGATCCGGGTCAGTGCGGGACCATGGTCTGGTCCCTCGGCGTGCCCTACAGTATGCACGGCGATCACCGGAGCGTGATCGATTGTGCACTCTCGGATGCGAGGACGCGTGGAGCTGAAGGACTACCTGCACATCGCCCGGCGCCGTTGGAAGCTCATCGTCGGCTGTTTCCTGGTCGCGATCGCCGTAGCGGCGCTGGTTACGTCTCAACTGACTCCCCAGTACGAGTCGCAGGCGCGGCTGTTCGTGTCGACGCCGCAGTCGGACAGCGCCACCTCGGCCTACCAAGGTGGGCTGTTCTCCGAGCAGCGGGTCAAGTCCTACGCCGACCTGGCCAGTGGCCGCGAGCTCGCCAGCCGGGTGATCGACGACCTGGGCCTGGACCTGGAGCCCGACGACCTGGCCGGCAAGGTGTCCGCGACGGTCGTCCCCGAGACGGTCATCCTGCAGCTCCGGGTCACCGATCCCAGCCCCGAGCGCGCCCAGGAACTGACGCAGTCGTACGCCCAGGAGCTCACCGACTACGTCCGGGAGCTGGAGACGCCGGCGGGCAAGAAGGCGGCGCCGATCTCGGCCGCGATCGTCGACGCCGCCTCGCTGCCGGACAGCCCGGCGTCGCCGAAGCCGCTGCGCAACATCGGCATCGCCGCGGTGCTCGGGCTGTTGGTGGGATTCGGCGCCGCGGTGCTGCGCGAGCTGCTCGACACCTCGATCAAGAGCGGCAGCGACGCGGCCGACACGGCACAGGCGCCGCTGATGGGCACCATCCCCTTCGACCCGGACACCGGACGGACCCCGCTGGTGTCCCACGACCATGGCCACCCGCGGGTGGAGGCCTTCCGGGTGCTGCGCACCAACCTTCAGTTCGTCAACGTGGACAGCGACAGCAAGGTGTTCGTGGTCACCTCGTCCACGCCGCTGGAGGGCAAGACCACCACATCCACCAACCTTGCGGTCACGCTCGCGCAGGCGGGCAAGCGGGTCGTGCTGGTAGAGGGCGACCTGCGCCGGCCGAAGGTCTCGGAGCAGCTGAACGTGGAGCCGTCGGTCGGCCTGACCACTGTGCTGGTCGGTGACCTCGACCTCGAAGATGCGGTTCAGCCCGGCCCGGCGGGTGTCTCGGTGCTCACCAGCGGCGCGCTGCCGCCCAACCCGTCGGAGCTGCTGCAGTCCCAGGCGATGACCCATGTGGTGGCCGAGCTGCGGGCTCGGTTCGACGTGATCGTGATCGATGCTCCGCCGCTGTTGCCGGTGACCGACGCGGCGTTGCTGGCCGCACATTCCGACGGCGCACTGCTGGTCGTGCGCTACGCCAAGACCACCCGCGACCAGGTGCAGCACTCGGTCGAGCGGCTCTCGGGCGTGGACGGCCGGCTGCTCGGCGTCGTGCTCAACATGGTGCCCGCGCGGAAGGGCGGTTACGGCTACGGCTACGGCTACGGGTACGGCCCGGAGGGCGACCGCCCGAGTGGAGTGCGCCGCCCGCGGCATCGCACCGCCGCGCCGGACCTGTCGGCGAACGATGTCCGGGAGGCCGCCGAGTCCGAGCCGGTCGAATCCGTCGCGACCAGGCAGTCGTCCGCGCCCTGAGCACGAACCGGTCGGGCTCGCATCTCTTGTGGAGTGGGGCGGGCTTT
>CAZNCE010000188.1:0-4498 GCA_964571285.1 uncultured Nocardioidaceae bacterium
TACCGCAAGAAGCAGCGCCAGCCGCAGCAGCACGTGACCGACGAGATCGAGGACTGGCAACTGGCTCAGGCCGGCAACCACTCCGGCAGCGGACTGAAGTCGGCGGAGGCCGAAGCGCTGGAGCGGCTGCCCGACAGCGACGTCAAGGAGGCACTGCAAGAGATCCCGGAGGACTTCCGGATCGCGGTCTACCTGGCCGATGTCGAGGGCTTCGCCTACAAGGAGATCGCCGAGATCATGGACACCCCGGTGGGCACCGTGATGTCCCGGCTGCATCGCGGTCGTCGGCTGCTGCGGGACAAGCTGGCCGACTACGCGCGCGGCCGGGGGCTGGTCGGCGCGAGCAGCGGTTCGGGAGACGAGTCATGAGCTGTGGCCGCCCGCACGAGACCGACTGCGACGAGGTCCTGGACCGGTTGTACGAGTTCATCGACTACGAGATGGACTCCACGAACCGGGCCCAGATCGAACGGCACCTGGCCGAGTGCGGGCCATGCCTGAACGAATACCATCTGGAGCGGATCGTCCGAAAGCTGCTGACCCGGTCCTGCTGCAGCGAGCACGCTCCAGAGGCGCTGCGGTCGCGGGTCCTGATGCAGATCCGGCACGTGAGCGTACGCGTCATCGAGACCGGCGACTGACCGTGACGAGGTGAGCCAGCCCGGCACCGATAACAGACCGCCCCCGGATGCGAGCGCATCGGGGGCGGTTTGCCGTGTCTGGTCGGCCTCCCGGCCGACCGGGTCAGCTGTTGGGCCGCTTGCCGTGATTGGCGGGCTTGTTGCGGCGGGCGCGCCGCTTGCGTCCTCGCTTGCTCATGGGGTCTCCTGCCGGTCGAGGTCATCAGGGTGGGCGCCGCAGCCGCACGTCCGGCGGATGGCACCGCCGGCCATTGTCTCAGGTCCGGCGCCGAACGGCACATCGGCGGCGGCGCACGGCTAGGGCGCCGGCACCCGCGACAGGAACCGCTTCGGCTCGACCAGCACCCGGGTGACCTCGCCGGCGGCGATCACGGTGCCGGCCGCGTCCTGCGCGCTGACGTCGAACCGGAGCAGTCGCCCATCGACGTGCATCAGCCGGGCGGTGACCGTGACCCGTGCCCCGACCGCGCTGGGCCGCAGGTGCTCCAGGCTGATCCGGGTGCCCACGCTGGTGGCGCCGTCACCCGTGGACGCGCGGACCGCGTCGCAGCTGGCGGCCTCGGCCCACGCCAGCAGCCGCGGGGTGCCCAGCACCGGCAGATCGCCACTGCCCAGCGCGGCGGCGGTGTCCTCGTTCGCGACCACGTGCGTCACCGTGCCGGTCGCACCCGGTTGTGCGGCCACCGGTCACACCCCCGTAGTCGAGCGCGGGTACATCGCCTTGGGATGGGTGATCACGTTCACCAGATAGGGCACGTCGGAGTCGAACGCGCGCTGCAGTGCCGGGCGGATGTCGTCCGGCGAGGTGACGGTCTCCCCGGCACCGCCGAGGGCCTGCACCACCCGGTCGTAGCCGGTCTCCGGCCGCAGGTCGGCCGCCACGTCGTATCCGTAGATCATCTGCATGGGTCCCTTCTCCAGGCCCCACATGCCGTTGTTGCCGACGACCATGACCACCGGGAGCCGGTGTCGTACCAGCGTGTCCACGTCCATCAGGGACAGCCCCGCGGCGCCATCACCGAGCAGCGTCACCACCTGGCTGTCCGGGCGGGCGATCCGCGCCGCGACGGCCGCACCCAGCCCGGCGCCCAGGCAGCCGTACGGCCCCGGATCGAGCCAGCACCCGGGGCGGCGTACGTCGACGTACTTGCCGGCGAACGACACGAAGTCGCCGCCGTCGCCGATCACGACCGCGTCGTCGGCCAGCAGCCGGTTGAGCTCCCCGTAGATGCGGGCCGGGTGAATCGGATCGCTGTCGGCGGTGAGCAGAGCCCGCTCCTTCTCGGCGGCCGCCGAGACCGCGCGCTGCAGGTGGTCGACCCAGTCGGGCCAGCCGGCCGGTGACGCCTGCTCCACCGCGCGCTGCAGGGAGTCGAGGACGGCGTTCAGGTCGCCGCTGACGGCGCCCGCCAGCGGCACGTGGGTGGCCACCTGCCCGGGCGAGTCCGCGATGTGCACGACGGGCGCGTTGCTGCCGTCTTCGCGCTCGAACTCGCCGAACCCGAGGCGGAAGTCCAGCGGCGCCCCGATCACGACGACCAGATCGGCGCCCAGCAGGGCCTGCTTGCGGGCCTTGGTGATCAGCAGCGGGTGGCCGGCCGGCAGCACGCCACGGCCCATGCCGTTGGTGATCGCCGGCAGCCCGAGCTCCTCGACCAGCCGACGCGCGGCCTGCTCCGCACGGTCGGCCCACACGTCGGTCCCCAGCACCAGGACCGGGTGCTCGGCCGCCGCCAACAGCCCGGCGATGTGGCCGACCGACTCGGCGTCGGGCTCGGCCGACGCGACGGGGGCGGCGCCGGGGACCGGGGTATCTGAGTAGGCGAAGAACTCGTCCATCGGGATGTCCAGGAACGTCGCTCCGCGGTGCGGGGCGGCCGCGAGCTGGAATGCCCGCTGCACCGACGAGCCGATCAGGTCCACGTCGGCCACGGTGGTCGCGAGCTTGGTCACCGGAGCCAGGATCGGCGGGTGGTCCAGCTCCTGCAGCCCGCCCGTCCCCCATCGTGCGTTCGGCGCCCGGCCCCCGATCACCACCAGCGGCGACCCCGCGAACTGGGCCTGGGCGATGGCACTCACCCCGTTCGTCACGCCCGGCCCGGCGGTGAGCACGGCCAGGCCGGGCGTGCGGGTGAGTTTCCCGGTGGCCTCCGCGGCGAACACCGCGCTCTGCTCGTGCCGAACGTCGACCAGCCGCATCGGGGGCTCGGCGTTCACCGCGCCGTCGTACATGGGGAATACGTGCGCCCCGGAGAGCGTGAACATGGTCTGCACGCCGTACTCGCGGGCGACCTGCACCGCGATCTGGCCACCGTGTCGCATGACCGCATCCTAGGCGGCGGACCAGCGCATACCCTTCGGATGTGCCCACCCTGCTCGACGTTCTCCGGACGCGCACCCGGTTGGAGGATTCGGATCTGGACCTCCTGCAGGCGCTCGTGGAGGACTGGCAGATCCTCGCCGACCTGTCCTTCGCCGACCTGGTGCTGTGGTTGCCGGATGCGGCCGGAGCCGGGTACGTGGCGGGCGCGCAGGTCCGGCCCACCACCGGGCCGACCGCGTACGTGGACGACCTGGTGGGCACCGTGCTGCCGTTCGGACGCCGGATGCTGGTCGACTCCGCGTTCCGCACCGGGCGGATCGCCCGTGAGGGCGACCCGGAGTGGCGGGACGAGGTGCCGGTCCGGGTCGAGGCCATCCCGGTCCTGCACCGGGAGCGGATCGTCGCGGTGATCGCGCGGAACACCAACCTGCTCGGCGTGCGCACGCCCAGCCGGCTGGAGTTGGCGTACCTGCAGGCGGCGACCGACCTGGCCCGGATGATCGCGGCGGGGACCTTCCCGGCCCGCGGCGACCTGTCGGGTGTCGGGGACTCGCCGCGGGTCGGCGACGGGTTCGTCCGGGTGTCGGTGACCGGGTCGGTCACCTACGCCAGCCCGAACGCGCTGTCGGCGTACCGGCGGGTCGGGTTGGCCGGCGACCTGGTGGGCGAGCGGTTCGCGCAGCTGACCGATCGGCTGTTCGGCGACGCCGACGAACCGGTCGACGAGACCGTGGACACGCTGTTGTCCGGTGATCGGCAGAGCCAGCTGGAGATCGCCGGCCGGCACACGACGCTGGTGATGCGCACGATCCCGGTTCGCTCCGAGGGCCGGCCCGGAGGCGCCGTGGTGCTGCTGCGCGACGTCACGGACCTGCGCCGACGCGAGCGGCAGCTGATCAGCAAGGACGCGACCATTCGGGAGATCCATCACCGGGTGAAGAACAACCTGCAGACCGTTGCGGCCTTGCTGCGCATCCAGGCCCGGCGGCTTGCCGCCCCGGACGGTCGGGCCGCGCTGGATGAGGCGGTACGCCGGGTGGGGTCGATCGCGCTGGTGCACGACCTGTTGAGCCAGTCCACCGACGAGACCGTGGTGTTCGACCAGGTGGCGGACACCCTGTGTGCCACCGCCGCCGACCTCGCGTCGGCGGGCGCTCGGATCGAGGCGGCGCGTGAAGGGACGTTCGGCATCGTCGACGCGCAGTTGGCCACGCCGCTGGCGCTGGTCCTGACCGAGCTGCTGCAGAACGCCGTCGAGCACGGCTTCCCACCTGGTGGCTCGGGGTCGGTGTTCGTGCGCCCGATCCGTAGCGCCACGGACTTCGTCGTCCACGTGGACGACTCCGGACGCGGGCTGCCGTGCGACTTCTCCCCGCTGGGCATGCCCAGCCTGGGCATGTCGATCGTCACGGCGCTCGTCGTCAGCGAGCTGCGTGGCGAACTGACCCACGGCCGCTCTCCCGAGGGCGGCGCTCGGCTGACGGTACGGGTGCCGTTACCCGACGGCAGCGATTGACACCGCCGGTCGGGCGAC
>CAZNCE010000188.1:4598-6981 GCA_964571285.1 uncultured Nocardioidaceae bacterium
GCGGTGGGTGGACTCGAGGCGAAGATCAGGCGGTGCGGATCTTCGCGCGCGCGTTGCGACGCTTCAAGGCTCGTCGTTCGTCCTCGGACAGCCCGCCCCACACGCCGTGGTCCTGGCCGGCTTCCAGGGCCCAGGCCAGGCACTGCTCGCGTACCTCGCATCGACGACAGACAGCCTTGGCCTCCTCGATCTGCAACAACGCCGGCCCGGTGTTGCCGATCGGGAAGAACAGCTCCGGGTCCTCGTCCAGGCATGCGGCGCGACTACGCCAATCCACGGGCTTCGGCTCCTGTCCTTGGCTCGTCCAGGGCACCGTGCCCTGGCGGTTGCGTGGGGCCCGGCGGGCTCACGCGTTCGTCGGCTCGTGAACTGCTTCACGAGCTCTTGCGCTCCGCTGCCGGTGGCGGTCGGCCACCTGGGGCAGCGGTTTGGTGCACCATCGGCCCTGGTACGGTGGCCCGCTCCGGAGGGAGCGCTGGTGGGTGCGCCTCCAAAATCTTGGCAAGTCTTCCGCGCGCACACAAGACCCCTTCTGCTGTCAGTTGTGTCACAAGCACCCGTACCGGGCATTCCCACGATCGGTAGGCTTCGCCCGGTGAGGCCCTCTTCCCCCGCGCTCGCGGTCACCGCCGGCCTGGTGGCGCTGGAGGCGGTGGCGGTGCTGGTGATCGGGGTGCTGACCGGGCTCTCGGGTGACGCGGGCCGACTCGTCATGGACGTCACCGCGACCCTGTTCTTCGTGTTGTACGGCGTCGGGTTGGGCTGGTGCGCCTGGGGCCTGTGGCGCCGGAATGTGCGTGCGCGCGGGCCGGCGCTGTTCGCGCAGCTGATCCAGCTGGGGGTCGCCTGGAGCTTCGCGTCCGGTTCCACCCGGGCGCTGGCGATCGTGCCGGCGGCGGTGGCGATCGTCGTCATCGTGCTGCTGCTCGCCCCGGCCACCACCCGCGAGCTGGTGCCGGACGGCCCGGACGAGCCCCAGGACGGGGCCTAGCCGGCCGAGAACGGCGGACCCGCCGCGAGCGTCAGGCGCCCTCGTGCAGCCGCTCGCGCAGCTGCGAAAGGGTGCGGGCCAGCACCCGG
Source organism: uncultured Nocardioidaceae bacterium (assembly GCA_964571285.1). Taxonomy (GTDB): domain Bacteria; phylum Actinomycetota; class Actinomycetes; order Propionibacteriales; family Nocardioidaceae; genus CAZNCE01. The sequence goes on from CAZNCE010000188.1 coordinate 5,679, forward strand.
GAGACGTGCATCTGCGAGATCCCCACGTCGGCGGCGATCTGCGACTGGGTCATGCCGCGGAAGAACCGCAGCAGCAGGATCCGTTTCTCCCGCTGCGGCAGTTCGGCCAGCAACGGTTTGAGCGACTCGCGGTACTCCACTCCGATCAGCGCCTCGTCCTCGTCGCCGAGCGCGTCACCCATGGTCGGGCCGGCCGGCTCGCCGGGCTCCGGCGCGTCCAGGGACAGCGTGCTGTAGGCGTTCGCGGACTCCAAGCCCTCCACCACCTCTTCGGTGCTGATGCCGAGCCGCTGCGAGACCTCGCTGATGGTGGGGGAGCGGCCAAGCTCCTGAGTCAGGTCGGCGGACGCCTTGCCCAGCGAGATCCGGAGTTCCTGCAGCCGCCGGGGAACCCGGATCGCCCACCCCTTGTCGCGGAAGTACCGCTTGATCTCGCCCACGATGGTGGGTGTGGCGTAGGTGGAGAACTCCACCTGGCGCTCGGTGTCGAACCGGTCCACGGACTTGATCAGTCCGATGGACCCGACCTGCATCAGGTCGTCGAAGGGCTCGCCCCGGTTCTGGAAGCGCTTGGCCAGGTGTTCGACCAGCGGCAGGTGCAGCTGCACCAGCCGGTTGCGCAGCTCCTCGTGCTCGGGAGAGCCGGCCGGCGCCTGCTTCAGCCGGCGGAACAGCTCGTTGCTCCGGTCCCGGGTGCGTTCTCGGTCCGGCGGCGCCGAGGACCCGCCGCCCGTGCGCTCCGCCGGGTCGGTGCTTGGGGACGCCACGGCAGTCCTACTCGCCGCCGTCTCGTCTGCGGGCCAAGGTGATGGTGACGCTCTCATCGTCACTGGTCGCCACCACGGTGGTGGCGAGTGCGCTCAGCACGGTCCAGGCGAACCCGTCCTGCGGAGGTGTCCTGGGCTCCGGTGAGGGCACGGTGACCGCTACGGTCAGGCAATCCTGCTCCAGACCGAAGCGGCAGCGCAGGCTCGATCCGAGCGTGGCCTCCGGCAGCAGCAGGGCGCAGGCCTCGTCCACCGCGATCCGCAGGTCCTCGATGTCGTCCAGGGTGAAGTCGAGTCGGGCCGCCAGCCCCGCGGTCGTCGTCCGCAGGATGGAGGCGTACGCGGTCTCGGCCGGCACGGTCAGCACGACCTGCTGCTGTCCGGCGACGGCCCCGGGCGCGGAGCCCTCGTGGGGTGATGTCACAGTGCACTCCTGGGGGCCGGAGGCCGGAGGCCGGCACCTGCCCGCCCCCGGCTGGCCGGCTCAGCCCTGCTTGGTCTCGGTGAAGATCGCAGCGATCTCGTCGATCTTGGCC